>NZ_VIVK01000001.1:6177284-6521605 GCF_007828865.1 Kribbella amoyensis | reverse complement strand
ACCACCGCGGTACCCGCTTCCCGGCGTACCTGCGGGCGCTGGCCGCGGCCGGGATCGAGGTCCGCGACGAGGACGTGGCCGTGTTCGAGCGGCATCCGGAGGGCGCGTACCGGGCGGCGATGTCGTTGCTCACCCGCGCCGACCGGCCGACGGCGTTGTACTGCACGACCGACTTCGCGGCGATCGCGGCCGTCCGCGCGGCGCATCGGCTGCGGCTGGACGTCCCGGGGGACGTCGCGGTGATCGGCGTCGGCAACACCCCGGACGGCGAGCACCTGGATCCGTCCCTGTCCACGGTCGGCCCGGTCGGGTTCAACGCGGCGCTGGCCGAGATCGTCGCCGGCCGGCTCACCGACCGGGAAGGGGCCGACGGCAAGGTTTTCGAGTTCCCCTGGCAACTGATCGTCCGCGAGTCGACCGGAGGACCCCGGTGACGCATCCGAACGTGATCCTGATCTGCGTGGACGAATGGCGCGGCGACGCGTTGTCCTGCGCGGGTCACCCGTACGTCGAGACCCCGCACCTGGACGAGCTGGCCCGAGGTGGCGTCCGCTTCGCCAACGGGTACTCGGCCACACCCAGCTGTGTGCCGGCGCGGGCCGCCTTGTTCACGGGCCAGTCGCAGGAGGCGCACGGCCGGGTCGGGTACGACGACGGGGTGCCGTTCGAGGTCGCGCACCCGGTGACGATGCAGGGCGAGTTCAAGCGAGCCGGGTACCACACCCAGGCGATCGGCAAGATGCACGTCTGGCCGGAGCGGGCGCGGCTCGGGTTCGACGACGTGATCCTGCACGACGGATACCTGCACCACGCGCGCCGGTCGTACCGGCAGCAGTTCGGGTTCTTCGACGACTACGTGCCCTGGTTGCGCCGGCAGCCCGGGGTGAGCCCGGACGCGGACTACTTCGACCACGGGGTGAACTGCAACTCCGTCGTCGCGCGGCCGTGGGACAAGGCCGAGGCGCTGCACCCGACCAGCTGGATCGGTACCCAGACGATCGAGTGGCTGTACCGCCGGGACCCGACGAAGCCGTTCTTCCTCTACCTGTCGTTCCACCGGCCGCACCCGCCGTACGACCCGCCGCGGTGGGCGTTCGACCAGTACGACGCGCTGCCGCCGTACGAGCGGGAGCTGGGGGACTGGGAGGACGACTGGGACGAGTTCCGGCGCGACGGCGACTACCAGGCCGCGATCGGCGATCTGCCGGACCGCGTCGTCCACCGGGCCCGGGCCGGGTACTACGGGCTGATGGCGCAGATCGACCTGCAGGTGAACCGGATCCGCGAGGCGCTGGCCGACTTCGGTGTCGCCGACGACACCGTGATCGCGTTCACCTCGGACCACGGCGAGATGCTGGGCGATCACCGGATGTTCCGGAAGGCGGTGCCGTACGAGGGATCCGCGAAGGTGCCGTTCATCGTGGCCGACCGGTCGACGAACGAGGCGGCCGCCCGTGGCGCGGTGGTGGACCACGTCGTCGAGCTGCGTGACGTGATGCCGACCCTGCTCGACCTGGCCGGGGTACCGATTCCCGACTCGGTGGACGGGTGCTCGCTCGCGGCTCACGTCCGCGGCGAGCCGGCCGAGCCGGTGCGCGAGTGGTTGCACGGCGAGCACGTGTACTGGGGTCAGTCACTGCACTGGGTCACCGACGGCCGGGTGAAGTACGTCTGGGGATCGGCCAAGGGCGTCGAGCAGCTCTTCGACCTGGAAGCGGATCCGGGCGAGCTGCGCAACCTCGCCGGCCTCCCGGAACACGCCGAACTACGCGACCATTGGCGCAGCCGGCTGGTCCAGGACCTGACCGGTCGCGAGGAGGGCTTCGTCGTCGACGGCGACCTGGTCACCGGCCGCCCGGTGACGACGATGCTCGCGCACACCCGCCGGCGCCTGGCGGCTGCGGCGCACTGACGACTTCTGCGGGAGGGACGGCGGATGGGCAAGCTGATCTACTCGATGATCACCTCACTCGACGGGTTCGTGAGCGACCGCGACGGGAACTTCGGCTGGGGTACGCCGGACGAGGAGCTGCACGCGTTCATCAACGAGCGGCAGCGCGCGATCGGGACGTACCTGTACGGCCGGCGGATGTACGAGACGATGGTGTTCTGGGAGACCGCGGACCAGCTCCCGGACGAGCCGGACGTCATTCGCGACTACGCCCAGGTCTGGCAGGCCGCGGAGAAGATCGTGTACTCCTCGACGCTCACCGAGGTCGCGAGCGAACGGACCCGGATCGAGCGGACGTTCGACCCCGAGGCGGTCCGGGTGTGGAAGTCCGGGTCCGAGCGGGATCTCGCCATCGCCGGTCCCGACCTGGCCGCGGCGGCGATCCGGGCCGGCCTGGTGGACGAGTACGAGCTCTTCGTCGGGCCGGTGATCGTCGGCGGCGGGCACCCGTTCTTCGCCGCCGACGCGCGGGCCGAGCTCGAACTCCTGGAGGAGCAGCGCTTCGCCAACGGCGTCCTCTTCGCCCGGTACGGCGTCACCGGCTGAGCATCCCGGTCGCCGGTCGACGCGTCGGCCGCCGCGGGGAGCCGGTGGGTTGCGCGCATGGGGGTGGGCTTCCTGGGTAACCTGGCGGGCGCCGCCTGCCAGGCGGAGGACCGAATAGGAGACGATGTCCACCGTGACCTCACGACACGCCCAGGACGCGCAGGACCGGCCGGCCCCCTCGCAGGTCGATCCGGCGGTGGCGGGGCTGACTGTCGGGCTCGGGGGTCCGGCCGGGCGGTTCGCGCGGCTCAGCTCCTCCTGGTGGACGCCGCTGCGGATCGCGCTGGCGGTCTGCACGATCACGTTCGCGCTCGGTGTGCTGCAGAAGGCGCCGTGCATGGAGGCGGGCTGGGACCGGCAGAGCTGGCGGCCGTTCAAGGCGCTGTGCTACTCCGACATCGGCTACCTGTACCAGGAGCGCGGCTTCGCCGAGGGCAACCGGCCGTTCCTCGACACCGGGAACTACCCCGTGCTCGAGTACCCGGTGCTCACCGGCGGTTTCATGGAGGTCGCGGCGCAGATCACCTGGGTGATCACCGGCGACCCGAAGCAGGACGTCACGGTCGAGCAGAAGCGCGACACCGCGGGCGTCTTCTTCGTGGTGAACCTGGTGCTGCTGTTCGTCTGCGCGCTCGTCCTGGTCGGCCTGACGATGGCGACGGCCCGTGGGGTCGCGTCCCGTCCGGGCGCGGCGCGGGGGCAGCCGCTGGACGCCCTGTACGTCGCGGCCGCGCCGGTGCTGGCGTTGACCTCGACGATCAACTGGGACCTGTTCGCGGTGGTGCTGACCGCGGGCGCGATGTTCGCCTGGTCGCGAGGCAAACCGATCTGGTTCGGCGTCCTGCTCGGTCTCGGCACGGCCGCGAAGTTCTACCCGTTCCTGCTGCTCGGCCCGTTGCTGATCGTCTGTCTGCGCGGCCGGAAGCTGTGGCCGTGGTTCCAGGCGACACTGGCGGCCGTGGTCGCCTGGGTCGTGGTGAACGCGCCGATCTACCTGCTGGCCAAGGACGAGTGGCTGTCGTTCTGGGTCTTCAACGACGAGCGGGAGAGTGACTACGGCTCGATCTGGTACGTGCTGAAGCTGGCCGGGAACGAGGTCGCGGACGTCAACCGGCTGAACATCGTGATCTTCGCCGGCCTGTGTCTGTCGATCGCGATCCTCGGGTTGATGGCGCCGAAGCCGCCGCGGTTCGCGCAGCTGGCCTTCCTGGTGGTGGCCGCGTTCCTGCTGGTGAACAAGGTGTACTCACCGCAGTACGTGCTCTGGCTGCTGCCGCTGGTCGCGCTGGCTCGGCCGAAGTTCCGGGACTGGCTGATCTGGCAGGCCTGCGAGTGCTTCTACTGGATGATGGTCTGGCTCCATCTGGCCCAGTTCCTCGCCCCTGCCGCCCCCGAGGCGCCGGACAAGATCTACTGGCTCTCGGTGATCCTGCGGATGGCGGGCACCCTGTACCTGATGGTGATGGTGGCCCGCGACATCCTGTTGCCGGAGCACGACCCGGTCCGCCACGGCGACCTCGTCGACGATCCCGGTGACGGCGTGCTGCCCGACGACTTCGCTCCGGCCCAACCGGTCCGCGCCTAGCGCCTAGAACAGCCGGGACACGTCCAGGTTGCCGCCGCTGATCACGAACGCGGTGGGGCCGGTGAGGTCCACCTTGCCTTCGAGCACGGCCGCGAACGGTGCGGCCGCGGCCGGTTCGAGGGCGAGCTTGGTCCGGGACATCACCAGCCGGGTCGCGGCCAGGATCGGGTCGTCGCCGACGCGAACCACCTCGTCGACGTACTCGCGGACGATCTCGTACGTTTGGGTCCCGCAGACCGGCGCGGCCAGCCCGTCGGCGATGCTCTTCGCGGTGGGCAGTCGCTGAGGTGATCCGGCCGCGAGGCTGCGGCTGACCGCGTCGGCGGTCTCCGGTTCGACGCCGACGACCCGGATCGACGGGTCGGTCAGCTTCACCGCGAGTGCGACCCCGGAGATCAGGCCGCCACCACCGACCGGTACCAGGACCGTGGTCACGTCCGGGCGGTCCGCGAGCAGTTCGAGGCCGAGACTGCCGTGACCGGTGATCACGTCCAGGTCGTCGAACGGGTGCACCGCGGTCAGCTTCCGCTCGTCCCGGATCGCCTCGTACGACGCCATCAGATCGCCGTCGACGAGCTCCACCTGCGCGCCGTACGCCCGGGCCGCCTCCACCTTCGCCGGGACCGCGGTCCTCGCCATCACCACGGTCGCCGGTACACCCGCGTCCCGTGCCGCCCAGGCGAGCGCACCGGCGGCGTTCCCGGCGGAGACCGTGATCACGCCCCGTTCCCGCTCCTCGGGCGTCAGCCGCAGGAGTTTGGTGAGGAGGCCGCGCACCTTGAAGCTGCCGGTCTTCTGGAACAGCTCGGCCTTCAGCGCCAGCGGCACACCGAACTGCTCGTCGAGCACCGTCGACGTGATCACGGGAGTCCGGTGGATCCGTCCCTCCAGCTGAGCGGCGGCCTGGCGAATGTCGTCGAGAGTCGGCATGCACCAGACCCTATGCGCCCGCCCGATGATTCAGCTCGCCGCCGATTCGGGATGGCCGCGGCGGCGGCCGTACAGGAGGCGTTCGCCGGCGGCGGTGCCGGTGTACTTCGTCCGGCGGGCCCACTCGCGGCAGTCGGCGATCACCGGGCACGCGGTCAGGCACAACTGCTGGGCTCGGCGCTGCTCCCACCGGGCCGCGTTCTCGTCGTACGCGGGCGCCTGCCCGATACAGGCCGCCCGCGCCATCCACCGGTCGGCGGGATCCACGATGACTGTCAGCGTCGGCCTCATGACGCCGACGGTAAGCCGGAGCGACCCGCCGCTCCGGCCCGTCTCGCTATATGGAAGTTTGTCGCCCTATTTACTTCACTTAAGTCGGCCCGCGACCAGCTGGGCCAACGCGTCCGTGGCGGCCGGGTGGCTGGGCAGGAACAGGTACGGCTCGATCAGCTCCAGCTCCATCAGCAGGAACCGCCCACCGGTGACGATGCCGTCGACCCGCGCGTACGCCGGCGCGGTCCGGCTGTCCGCGGCCTCGAGCGCGGCCGTCGCGGCGGCCAGGACCTCGGCCGGCGGCTCGACCAGCTCGGCCGTCCCGCCGAAGTCGTCCTGCACCCGGTAGTCACCAGCTGCCGGGCGCTTGATCACGGCGTGGGTGTACTCGCCGCCGACGAACATCAGCGACCACTCGCCCTCGGTCACGATCTCCGGCAGGAACGGCTGCACCAGGTACACCGCGTCCGGCAGGTCGTCGAGCGCGCGGCTCAGCTCCTCGGACCCGGCGACGCCGCGGACCGTGTTGTACGCGGTCGCGCTGATCGTCGGCTTGACCACGATCTCCTCGCCGGCCAGTCCGGCGACGACCTCGCGCAGGCACGCACCCGCGGCGACCTGGGACGGCACGATCGCGACGCCGCGCTCGCGCAGTTCGAGCAGGTACCGCTTGTCCGCGTTCCAGCGGACCAGGGCGCTGTCGTTGAGGACCGGGACGCCGGCCTTGTCCAGCTGGTCGAGCCACGCGGTGAACTCGAGGTACCGGGTGTGGTAGTCCCACACCGAGCGCAGCAGCACTGCGTCGAACGCGGACCAGTCGATCGACGGGTCGGTCCAGACCACGGCGACCGGGTCGGTCCCGGCGGCGCGCAGGGCCTCGGCGAGCGGGAGGTCGTGCTCGTGCAACTGCGGGTGGGCGGCGGACGTCGCGAGTGCGAGGCGAGAGGTCACGCTGAGGGGCCTTTCAGGGGAAGGGCGGGCCGCGCGGCTGCGCGGCCCGGTTCAGTGTCCGAGCGCCCGGCGGGATCGTCAAACCCCGAGCCGGTCGCCGAACCGCTCCGGGGACCGGTGGCGGTGATGAAGCCCACAGTGCGCGACTACGGCTCGCTTACGGCCGGTCCAAGGGGTGTCACGACGGCGGATCGCACCTGCGATACGACCTAGGCTCGTGGCGTGGCTACTCGTGTGCTCGTGGTGGATGACGACCCGACCGTGTCGAACGTGGTGTCGGCGTACCTGACCAAGGCCGGGTACGACGCCCGGATGGTCGCGGACGGGGGTGCGGCGGTCGAGGTGTGGCAGCAGTGGCGGCCGTCCGTCGTCGTCCTGGACGTGATGCTGCCCGGGGTGTCCGGCCTCGAGGTGCTACGCCGGATGCGATCGGCCGACGACGGCGCGGCAGTGATCATGCTGTCGGCCCGCGGCGAGGAGGAGGACCGGCTGGTCGGGCTGGAGTTCGGCGCCGACGACTACGTGGTGAAGCCGTTCAGCCCGCGCGAGTTGACCCTGCGGGTGCAGGCGATGGTGCGACGTGAGGAACGCCTGGCCGGGCTCGACCTGACCCCGACGAAGCTCACTGCCGGCCCCGTCGTCCTCGACACCGGTGCCCGGACCGCCTCCCTGGACGGCACCGAGCTGTCGCTGACGCATCGCGAGTTCGACCTGCTGGCGTTCCTGATCGCGCACCAGGGCAAGGCGTATACCAAGGCCGAGCTGCTCCGCCGGGTCTGGGGCTGGGACTTCGGCGACTCGTCCACGGTGACCGTGCACGTCCGGCGGCTGCGCGAGAAGCTCGAGGCCGATCCGTCCGATCCGAAGCTGGTCCTCACCATTCCGCGCACCGGCTACCTGTTCGCGGCGGAGGCTGAATGACCCGCGACACCGCGGCCATCCTCGGGATGACCGCGGTGTGGACCCTGGTCGTCGCGGCGGCCGGCGGCCTGGTGCTCTGGCGGTTCCGGCGCCGGTCGCTGCTGGTGTCGATGACCGTGGTCGCGCTGGCGCCGATGGTCGCCGCCCTCGCCGCGGTCGGGCAGAGCGCTCGGGCGATGTTCATCTCCGGACACGACTCGCTCGTCGTGCTCTGGACGCTGGCGTTCTCGGCGTTGCTCGGGCTGGCCATGTCGATCGTGCTCGCCCGCTGGATCAGTACCGGTTCCCGTGACGTCGGCCGCCGCCTGCGGCACCTGGGCACGTCGTACGAGCCGGCCGCCGCGGGCGGGAACGGGAACGTACCGGCCGAGCTGGCCGCGGTCGCCGACGAGCTGGAGACGACCCGGCAACGCCTGGCCGCCTCCCGGGAACGCGAGCACGCCCTCGAGAACAGCCGGCGTGAGCTGGTCGCGTTCATGTCCCACGATCTGCGCACCCCGCTGGCCGGGCTGCGCGCCGTGTCGGAAGGGCTCGAGGACGGCGTGATCGACGACGTTCCCGGGGCGCTGCGGCAAATGCGGACCACCGTCGATCGGATGACGGGCCTGGTGGACGACCTGTTCGAGCTGTCCCGGTTGTCCGCGGCGCCGTTGCCGCGGCGTCGCTCCGCGGTCAGTCTGCGCGAGCTCGCGGAGGACGTGGTCGGCGAGTCCAGCGAGCATGCCCGGGCCGAAGGTGTCACGTTGACCGTCTCGACGCCGGACGACGAGGACCGGCTGGCCGTCCAGGGCAACGCGGACGAGCTGACCCGCGCGGTCACGAACCTGGTCGGCAACGCGATCCGGCACACCGAGCGCGGCGGCACGGTCCAGCTCCGGGTCGATCGTTCGGCGGAGGGAGCGATCCGGCTGGCCGTGTCCGACGGCTGCGGCGGAATCCCCGCCGACGACCTCGACCGGGTCTTCGATATCGGCTGGCGCGGGGACCAGCAGCGGACGCCGGCCGGCGCGGGGAGTACGGAGAGCGCGGGCGGCGGGCTCGGCCTCGCCATCGCCCGGGGCGTCGTCGAATCCCACGACGGCCGGATCGGCGTCACCAACACCGAGGGCGGCTGCACCTTCCAGCTCGAGCTTCCGACCGGTTGAGCCCGGCCGTCGTCACCCGATCCGGCCGGGGGAGCTGGCATCCGGTGGATCCCCGGATCGGGAACCCACCGGACTCTCAGCCGGTCAGCAGGAGCTGACCCACCGGTGCGAGCTGCCCCAGTCGTTCAGGTCCGGACGGCCGGCGCCTTCCGGCGCAGCCTGCCGGATGTCGGACCACCAGCTGCCTCGGGTCAGGCAGAACGAACTGCCACCCCAGTCGCTGCCGGTCCCGTTGTAGACCCGCACGTCCCCGAAGGTGCCCGCGGTGCCGTTGTTCCAGAACGAGGTGGCCTTGTTGTTGATGTCGATCCCCCAGTTCGTGTCGCTGCCCTCCCAGCGGCCACGGCCGGCCTCGCCGCTGGTGGGCTTGTAGTCGGCGTCCTTCCAGGCACAGAAGTACCCGTCCCAGCACCACGCCTTGGCGCTGGACGTCGGCGGGCCGTCGGCCGCTGCCTGACCGGCGCTCAGCAGCATCGAGCCGGCCGCCAGACCGCTCACGGTCAGGCCGATGGCAACGCTTCGGAACTTGTTCATGAATAACTCCTCCTGTGGTTGCGGGGCGCGAACGCGTGCCCCTGGTCGGTGGGCGGTCGATCTCAGCGGGCGGCGATGATCGCCCGTGCCTTGGGCAGCGCCGCCGTCGCCAGCCGTCGGTACTGCTGGAGCGCGTCGCTGTTCTTCCTCCGGATCGGCGCGCCGAGCTCACGGTCCAGCCGCTCGGCGGTGGCGACGTACCCGCTGCGCACAGAGCACTCCGCCTCGGCCACCGCGACGGCCTGCTCGTCTCGCCGCAGCCGGTCGAGGTCGACCCGGCCGGCCAGCTCGCCGATCCGGTCGCGGGCGGCGAGCGGGTCCCGGTCCGCGAAACCCTTCGTCCGCAGGCAGTTCGACCAGCGTTCGAGGGCCGGCCGGAGACGGGGGCTGCGGACGACCTCCGGAACGATCACCGCACTGTCGAGGTTGACCGCGACGGTGCTGGCGCGGAACCAGCCGTCGTGATCTCCGAAGAGCGTGCGCCTGGCCTCCGCCGTACAGCCGTCGGCGTTGGTGCCGGCCGTTCCCCCGGAGGGTGCGCCGACCGTCACCGTCGTTCGGCCGCTGCCGTTGAGCGCCTCCAGGTACTGCTGCCGCTCGGCAGGCGTCATCGCGCGCAGCGCCACGAGGTTCGGATCGGGACGCCGGACGGCGCGCGCGGCGACGTCGTCGGCGATCCCGTACCCGTGGCTGCGCGCCCAGTCGACATCGTCGATCGCGTAGGGATACGACCGATCGTTCGGCCGGTCGATCGTGACCGCGCGAAAGGTGAAGCCGGCCCGGCTCATGCACTGGCTGAGCACGAGGTCCTCGGCCGCTTCCAGCACGCGCTGGTCGGCGGTAGACGGCCGCCAACGGTCGACGGTCGGCGTCGCGCTCGGCTCCGGAGCGCCGGCGGGCGGTGCCGGCGCGCAGGAGACCAGGACAGCGGACGCAGCCAGCAGGCAGGCTGCTTTCCGGATGATCGCCAGCGGGATCGTCGTCATGGATCGACGGTCCCAGTCGGCACTTCGATCGTGGTTAAACGTCGCTTAACGCCCTGATCCGGGACGGCTCAGGCGGTGCGAGACCGTCCGCACTCCGCGAGCCTGGCCGCGACGGCCTGAGCCGCTCGCCGGTCGCCCGCCGCCAGATAAGTACCCTCCAGGCACTCCAGCGAGCGCACCTGCCACAGCTGAGCCCCCAGGCTGCTCCAGATCTCGACCGCGCCGCGCAGACAGGCCGCCGCCTTGGGCAAGTTCTCGCGGGCGAGGTGAACCCTGCCGAGGTCGTGCAGCGCGCGAGCCTGACCGTGCCGGTCCCCGTGGGTCCGGAACGCGGCCAGGCTGCGGGCGACCAGCGTGTCGGCTTCGGCGGGCCGGCCCTGGTCCAGCCGGATCCGGCCCAGGTTGCCGTCCACGTACGCCTGGTTGTGCACGTCACCGAGCTCGTCGAAGATCTCGCCGGCCTCCTGGTGCAGGGCCAGCGCGGAGTCCAGGGAGTGCTCGCAGTGCTCGGCTGTGCCCAGCCAGCGCAGGGTCAGCGCCTCGTTCCGGCGATCACCGACCTGCCGGAACGCCGCCAGCGCGATGACCAGCGGGCGGCGCGCGGCCGCGCCGTCGTACGGGTCGAGATAGGTCGCGCCGAGTTCCTGCAGCGCCCGCGCCTCGCCGCCGGGGTCGCCGAGACGGCGGAACCGACTGACCGCGTCGGCCAGCACGCCTCGCGCGGCGAGCGGTTCGCCCAGCGACCGGTACGAGGCGCCCTCCATGTACCGCACGTGCGCGCGACCTCTCTCGTCGGCCGCGGCCGCGAAAGCACGATCGGCCCGGACCAGAAGGTCCGCGGCGGTGTCGTAGTGGTCGAGAATCTGCTCCAGCGACGCGAGCTTCGACAGCAGGACGCCTTGCGACCGGTGACAGCCCAGCCGGTGCGCGGCCTCCAGCGCTGTGTCGTGGGTATGCCGCCAGTCCCCGAAGTACGTGCGGATGTCGACGTACACGGTCAGCGCGTCGGCAAGCTCGCAGGCGATCGCCAGGTGGGCGGTTTCGGCCGCCTGGTCGACGGCGGCCACCAGACAGGGGTGTTCGGTGTCGAACCAGCCCAGTGGATCGGCAGGCCCGGCAAGAACCTGTGGACCGGGGTCGGCGAGGCGGAATGCGGCCGGGTCGATCGCTCGACTGGCACGCACCGCCCGGGCCGCCCATTCCCCGAGCGCGCGTCCGACACTCGCGCGCCGGGTGTCCTCTGACTCCGTGCGCTCCGCGACCTCCCGGGCGTACAGCCGGACCAGGTCGTGGAAGCGGTAGCGGTCCTCGCCCGGGCTCCCGAACGGTTCGACCAGCCGGGCCTCGACGAGCTCATCGACCAGGCGGTCGGCCGCCACCGCGCTCACGGCTGCGGCGCGGTCGGACTCTTCGTCGAACGCCGTGGCGGCTCGGTCCGCCTCGGTGTCGAGGAGCGTGGCGGCGACCCACGGGGCGAAATGCGGCACATCGAGCAGGCCGAGGCGCCGGAACGTGGTCTGCGCGGCAGGTCCCAGACCCTGGTAGCTGAGCTCCAGGCTCGCGCGCACGGCGAGATCGCCGGACCGGAGCTCGTCGAGGCGGTGCCGCTGGTCGGCCAGCCGCTCGGCCAGCCGGCTCAGCTCCCAGTCCGGCCGCCGGGCCAGCCGCGCGGCCGCGATCCGGACCGCCAGCGGCAACTGGTCGCACAGCCGGACGATCTCGGCGGCGGCCTCCGCAGCGGTGGCGACCCGGTCCGCACCGATCACCTTCCGGAGCAGGTCGAGCGCCTGCGCGGGGGTGAACAGGTCGAGGTTCACCAGCGACGCGCCCTCGAGCCCGGCCAGCGGTGCCCGGCTGGTGACCAGGACGCCGCATCCCGGACGCCCGGGCAACAGCGGCCGGACCTGCTGCTCACCGGCCGCGTTGTCCAGCAGGATCAGCGTCCTCGTCCCCGCCAGGCGACTCCGAAACAACGCCGACCGCTCGCCTCGGCTCTCCGGGATCGCGGCCCCGGCGACTCCCAGGGACCGCAGCAGCCGGCCGAGGGCCTCGGTCGGATCGAGCGGTCCGGCGTCCGCCCCGCGCAGATCGACGTACAGCTGGCCGTCCGGGTACTGGTCGATCAAGCGGTGCGCGGTCGCCACGGCGAGGGTCGTCTTCCCGACGCCGGCCGGTCCGGCGATCGCGGCGACAGCCGGGGCCGAGCGCGGACCACGAGACGACAACAGCTCGAGGAGTCGCCCGACCTGTTCGTCTCGGCCGGTGAAGTCCGGTACGGCCGGTGGCAGCTGCGACGGCGTCTCGCTGTGGGACTCCGGCTCCAGGGACGGATCCGCCGCGAGGATCGAACTCTGCAAGGCGATCAGTGCCGGTCCCGGCTCGACCCCGAGCTCCTCGACCAACTGCTCCCGGGTCCGCCGGAGCGCGGCCAGCGCCTCGGCCTGGCGACCGGCGCGGTAGAGGGCCAGAATCCGGAGTTCCTGCAGGCGCTCCCGCAGCGGGTGGTGGTCGGCGGTCCGGCACAGATCCGCGATCAGGGCGCTGTGCCGGCCACGGGCCAGCTCGGCGACGTACAACTGCTCCAGACCGGACAACCTGCGCTCCGCCAGCCGCTCCGCCTCCGGCCGGATCACCGGGTTGCCGGCCAATTCGCCGTACGGTTCGCCGCGCCACAGGTCCGGCGCCTGCCGGATCAGGCCGACGCACTGGTCCCAGTCGTTGCCTTCGGCAACCTGGTGAGCCTGGTCCAGCAGCGTGTCGAAGCGCTCGGCGTCCACCTCGCCGGGCCGGGTCCGGAGCAAGTAGCCGCCGTTGCGGTGCACGATCCGCTCCGGCCCGTCGAGCAGTTGCCGGAGCCGGTGCACGTGCACCTGGAGTTTCTGGCGTGGACTCCGGACCGCATGCCCGGACCAGAGCGCGTCGATCAGGGTGTCGACCGGTACTACCTCGTTCGTCCGGCTGAGCAAGGTCCCCAGCAGTTGGTGGAGGATCGGCGCCCGAAGTGGCAGACCGCGCGCGT
This sequence comes from Kribbella amoyensis, assembly GCF_007828865.1. NCBI lineage: Bacteria > Bacillati > Actinomycetota > Actinomycetes > Propionibacteriales > Kribbellaceae > Kribbella > Kribbella amoyensis. The sequence goes on along the minus strand of NZ_VIVK01000001.1, from coordinate 6,508,764 downwards.
GCGGCGGATCGACGGCCGGTGCGGCGACGGGCTCGGCGGCTGCCCGCACGGGCGGAGCGGCGAGGCCGACCTCGATCGGTCCCAACACGGCGAAGCGCACGCGACCACCCCCAGCGATCAACCGGCGTCCCGACCCCTGAGACGCTCGGCTCACATGCATCCTTCATCTTGCCGGTGTTCACTCTGCGTGGCAACCGAGCGTGCGCGGTCAGCCACCGAGGACATCGGCGATCCCGGTCCGGAGCGTAGGGGTGGCTTCCGGCCGAGGTCGTCACCGAGCCGCCGCCTGCAGGCCCTGATGTGGCGGACGTCGCCCAGGCGGTCGACGAGCTGGTCGGGGACCACGATCAGGCCCGGTCCGAGGTCCCGGCCGGGGCGTCGGCGCTCCAGGATCAGTGATCGAATGGGACCGTGGAGTTGTCCGGGATCCTGCTGGCGGTCGGGGTGGTGCTGTTGCTGCTGGCCGCGTACGCGACCTGGACCGCCGGGCGGCTCGACCGGTTGCACCACCGGGTCGCGACCGCTCGCGCACGCCTGGACGCCGAGCTGACCCGCCGTTCCGCGCTCGTCGCCGAGCTGGCGGGCAGCGGTGTGCTCGACCCGGCGTCCTCGTTGTTGCTGCTGGACGCCGCGCATCGGGCCCGGGCCGCGGACGACGACGACCGGGAGCAGTGCGAGTCCGTCCTGACCCGCGCGATCACGGCGACCTCGACCGAGGTGGAGCCGTGGTCGGGGGAGTTGTCGGCCGCTGTCCGGCGCGTCCAGCTCGCGCGGCGTTTCCACAACGACATCGTGGTGTCGACGCGGGAGTTGCGCAGACGCCGGCTGGTCACCTGGTTCCGGCTGGCCGGGCACGCCCCGATGCCGAGCACCATCGAGCTGGAGGACGGCAGTTGACCGACGAGGCGTTCGCGGAGCAGGCCGAGCGGTACCGGCACGAGTTGCGGGTGCACTGCTACCGGATGCTCGGGTCGTACGACGACGCCGAGGACCTGGTCCAGGAGACGTTCCTGCGGGCCTGGCGCAGCCGCGACTCGTTCGAGGGCCGGTCCAGCTTCCGGGCCTGGCTGTACCGGATCGCGACCAACGCGTGCATCGACGACGCCCGGCGGCCGCGGCGCGTCCTGCCGCACCAGCTCGAGCCGGCCTCGTTCCCGGCCGAGGCGCTGCCTGCCCGGGACGACCTGCCGTGGCTGCAGCCGATCCCCGATGTCCTGCTCGACCGGGCCGAGGAGCCCGACGCGCAGGCGATCCGGCGGGAGACGATCGAGCTCGCGTTCCTCACCGCGATCCAGCAGCTGCCCGCGCGGCAACGGGCGGTGCTGATCTTCCGCGACGTGCTCGGCTGGCCGGCTCGGGAGACCGCCGACGTGCTCGGCCTGACCGTTGCCTCGGTCAACAGTGCGCTGCAGCGGGCCCGGCCGGTCCTGCGGGACCACCTGCCGTCCCGGCGGACCGAGTGGGCGGCGGCCGGAGACCCCAGTACCGAGGAGCAGGCGTTGCTTGCGAAGTACGTGGCGGCGTTCGAACGGCAGGACGCGTCCGGGCTGGCCGCGTTGATGCACGAGGACGTCCGCATCATCATGCCGCCGTACCCGTTCTGGTTCGCGGGCCGGGAGATGGCGGAGAGGTCGTTCGCGGCGAACTTCGTCCCGGGTGGCCCGGACAATCGCGGGGACTGGCGGTTCCTGGTCACGGGGCTCAACCGGCAGCCCGCGCTCGCGGCGTACCTGCGGGAGCCCGGTGGTACGCGGTATCTGCCGTTCGGGTTCGACGTGTTCCGGATCGAGGGTGGGTTGATCGCGGAGCTGACCGCCTTCGAGGGCGTCGACTTCGCGGCTTGCGGGTTGCCCGATCAGCTGACCTGATCCGGGTCACTTGGCGTCGGAGTACGACTCGACGATCGCGGTGGAGAACGGGAACCGGGTCGGCGTCCTGCCGAAGGTGAGCTCGCCCGCGAGATCGCCGGCGGCCTGGATCGCGGTGGCGACCTGCTCCGCCTCGCCGGCCGGGCAGTGCACGATCACCTCGTCGTGCTGGAAGAACACCAGCTCCGCTTCGAGTCCCGCGATCGACTGCCGCAGCGCCGCCATCATCAGCAACGCCCAGTCGGCCGCGCTGCCCTGGACGACGAAGTTGCGGGTGAACCGGCCACGGGCCCGGGCCTGCCGCTCGTCGACCTGCGGCTCCTCGACGATCTGGTCCTCCACCATCTGCGCGTCCAACTGCGAGCCGGACGGCGGGCAGGTCCGGCCGAGCCACGTCCGCACCAGCCGCCCCTCCTCACCCGCGCGCGCCGCGTCGTCGACGTACTGCACCGCACGGGGGAACCGCTTCCGCAGGGCCGCCAGATTCTGCAGGCCGTCGCCGGAGGTCTGACCGTAGATGGCGCCGAGCACAGCCAGCTTGGCGGCCGCCCGGTCACCCGAGAACGCCGTGTCCGACACCGCCTTGTACAGATCGGCGGCGTCACCCGACACCGCCATCAGCCCGGGGTCCCGGGAGATCGCGGCCAGGACCCGCGGCTCCAGCTGGGACGCGTCCGCGACCACGAGCCGCCAGCCGGGATCCGCGACCACCGCCCGGCGAATCACCTTCGGGATCTGCAGACCGCCACCCCCGTTGGTCACCCAGCGCCCGGACACCGTGCCACCGGGGACGAACCCCGGCCGGAACCGCCCGTCGTGCACCCAGTCGTGCAACCAGGTCCACCCGTTCGCCGTGTAGATCCGGTAGAGCTTCTTGTACTCGATCAGGGGCGCGACCGCGGGATGGTCGATGGTCTCCAGCTCCCACCGACGGGTCGAGCGCAGCAGGTATCCGGCCTGCTTGAACGCCTTCAGCACGTCCGCCGGGAGATCCGGTCGCACCCGCCGACCGAACGCGGCGGACACCTGGTCGGCCAGCTCGGTCAACCGACGCGGCTCACCCGTCCCGCCGAAGCGCTCACCCAGCAACTCGGTCAGCAGGGCGCGGTGGACCTCGGCACTCCACGGCAACCCGGCCCGGTCCATCTCGGCCGCGATCAGCATGCCGGACGACTCGGACGCGGTGAGCAGGCGCAGGCGATCCGGGTACTGGCTTCTGGAATGCCGCGTGAGCTGGTCGGCGTACACCGCGAGCAGGGTCGGCAACGGCACCGGCTCGGCCTCGACCTCGAACAACGAGGACTGCTCGTTCGGATCGGCGGGCCGCAGCGGCGGATCGGGCGGCACCGGCGCACCGGTCAACCGGGCCCAGGCCGCGGCGACGGACCGCGGCTCGCCCAGGCGTCCCTCGTGCCCGAGCAGCAGGACCTCGGCGCACTCCATGTCGTAGCACCGCTCCACCCGGACCCCGGCCGCCAGCAACCGCGGGTACACCTCGGCCGTCGACCGCCAGATCCACCGACTCACCTCAGGCCGCGAAGCCACCGCGGCCACCAGGTCCCGCTCCCGCCGGATCTCCCCGGCCGCCGACCCGTCGGCCCGCACCGGAACAACCTCGGCCCCACCCCCCACCACCGGCGCCAAAGCCCACCTGAGATCCACCTCGACATCCTCACACCCCCCACCGACACCCGCCCCCGCCAACCACACTTTGCGCACGATCCGCCCATCCACGGCGGGCAGCTGTGGTTGGTTGGTGCCCAAGGTCGACGCGGGGTCGGCTGGCGCGTGCCCAAGCTCGCCCGCGGACGGCCACCGTCGCCGGGGTACGTGGTGGGTGCGCGATTGGTCTGCCCCGCGGCGCTCGGCTGGGCCGTGGCGGGCGACTTTGTGCGCGGGCTGGTCGTTGGTGGTGGGTGCGGGTGGTCGCTGGGTGCCCAAGGTCGGCGTGGATGGCCGGTGCGTGCTCAAGGTGGGCGTGGATGGCTGGTGCGTGCTCAAGGTGGGCGCGGATGGTCACCGTGGCCGGGGTACGCGGTGGGTGCGCGATTGGTCTGCCCTGCGGTGCTCGGCTGGGCCGTGGTGGGCGACTTTGTGCGCGGGCTGGTCGTTGGTGGTGGGTGCGGGTGGTCGGTGGGTGCCCAAGGTCGGCGTGGATGGCTGGTGCGTGCTCAAGGTGGGCGCGGATGGTCACCGTCGCCGGGGTACGAGGTGGGTGTGCCGTGGTACGCCGTGGTGGGCCGACTTTGTGCGCGGGTTGGTCGTTGGTGGTGGGTGCGGGTGGTCGGTGGGTGCCCAAGGTCGGCGTGGATGGCTGGTGCGTGCTCAAGGTGGGCGCGGATGGTCACCGTCGCCGGGGTACGAGGTGGGTGTGCCGTGGTACGCCGTGGTGGGCCGACTTTGTGCGCGGGCTGGTCGTTGGTGGTGGGTGCGGGTGGTCGGTGGGTGCCCAAGGTCGGCGTGGATGGCTGGTGCGTGCTCAAGGTGGGCGTGGACGGCCACCGTGGCCGGGGTACGCGGTGGGGGCGTGCGACGAGAGGGGGTGGGGGATGAGGCCAATGGTGGGAGACTGGACTCATGTGGCGGGGGAATGATCTGGATTCGGCGGACGGGACGAAGACCGAGCAGGTCGAGGCGCTGGTGCTTCGGCGGATCGAGCGGGGGGATCTTTCGATCGGTTCGCGGTTGCCTTCGGAGCGGGTACTGGCCGAGCGCCTCGGGGTGAGCCGGGTGACCGTCGTTCGAGCGCTCGACCAGCTGCGCGCGGACGGGGTACTGGAGACGCGTCGTGGTTCGGGGACGCATGTGCGGCCGCTTGATCGGTTGCTCGACCCGATCGCGCCGGTGTCGACCGTGACGGCGGGGGATCAGCCTGTCCTGGATCTGCGGTTCGCGACGACGGCTGCTCCGCATGACGTCGCCGAGGTGGCCGCGCAGATCGTGGCGGACGGGCTTCCGCAGGCGATGGGTGGTGACGGCCCGCCGCCCGGTGGGTCGCTCGAACTGCGGACCGCGCTCGCCGAGCGACTCACCAAAGAGGGCGTACCGACCGAGCCCGGCCAGCTGACTCTCACCGTGGGCGCGGCCGCCGGGTTGAACGCGGCGCTCGCCGGCCTCGACCTCGGACCGGGGATCGCGATCACCGAGACCCCGACGTACCCGGCGGCGTTCGACCTGTTGCGCAAACACCGGCTCGACGTGGTCGGCTGGCCGGCCGGGGTGTGGGACACGGACCAGCTCGCGCATCTCTGCCGGCGGCACAAGCCCAAGGTGATCTACCTGCAGGCCGACAACCACAACCCGACCGGCCTCAGCCTTCCCACGGACCGGCGTACCGCGGTGGTCGAGATCGCCCGACGGTACGGAGCGGCCCTGATCAGTGACGAGACGATGCGGCCGCTGTGGCTCGCGGGCGGAAAGCAGGCGGATCCGCTCAGCCGGTACCCGCGGACCGTCAGCGTGGGCTCGCTCAGCAAGACCGTATGGGGTGGTCTGCGGGTCGGCTGGGTCCGGACGGGCCGTCAGTTGCGCCGGCGGATCAACACCGCCGCGAAGCTCAGCGTGGTGTCGCCGAGTGCGCTGGACGACCTGCTCGCCCTCGCGATCGTGGACCGGCTCGACCGGGTGATCTCGCGCCGCAAGACCGGCCTCCGGGCGAACCTGGCCGCCCTCGAATCCGGTCTCAAGGCGCTGCCCGGGGTGGCGTGGTCGACCCCGACCGGCGGGATGACCTTGTGGCTGGAGCTGACCGAGGTCCGGGCCCGGCGCGTCCTCGAGGCGGCCCGCGAACAAGGGCTGCTGCTGGGCGCGGGCGACCTGTTCACCCCGGACGGTACGGACCGGCGGCATCTGCGGATCCCGTTCACCGCGCCGCCCGCGACACTGCGGCTCGTGGTGTCCCGGCTGGGCCTCGCGCTGGCTCAGTCCACTTGATCCGAGGTGGACTGAAACCTGCCGCAGATCTGGCCCTACGCTGGACGGCGTACAGAGGATGTGCGCGGCCCTGACCAGGAGGATGCAGTGACCGACAGCCAGAACACGACCCCGCAGACCGGCACCGCCAAGGTGAAGCGCGGGATGGCGGAGATGCTCAAGGGCGGCGTGATCATGGACGTCGTGACGGCCGAGCAGGCCAAGATCGCCGAGGACGCCGGCGCCGTGGCGGTGATGGCGCTCGAGCGGGTCCCGGCCGACATCCGCGCCCAGGGTGGCGTCTCCCGGATGAGCGACCCGGACATGATCGACAGCATCATCGGCGCCGTCTCGATCCCGGTGATGGCCAAGGCCCGGATCGGTCACTTCGTCGAGGCCCAGGTACTGCAGAGCCTCGGGGTGGACTACATCGACGAGTCCGAGGTGCTCACCCCGGCCGACTACGCGAACCACATCGACAAGTGGAACTTCACCGTTCCCTTCGTCTGCGGAGCGACCAACCTCGGCGAGGCGCTGCGCCGGATCACCGAGGGCGCGGCGATGATCCGCTCCAAGGGCGAGGCCGGGACCGGTGACGTGTCCAACGCGACCACCCACATGCGCCAGATCCGCCAGGAGCTCCGCAAGCTGCAGAACCTGCCCGAGGACGAGCTGTTCGTCGCGGCGAAGGAACTGCAGGCGCCGTACGAGCTGGTCAAGGAGGTCGCCCAGGCGGGCAAGCTGCCGGTCGTGCTGTTCACCGCCGGCGGGATCGCCACCCCCGCCGACGCCGCGATGATGATGCAGCTCGGCGCCGAGGGCGTGTTCGTCGGCTCCGGCATCTTCAAGTCCGGCAACCCGGCCCAGCGCGCCGAGGCGATCGTCAAGGCGACCACCTTCTACGACGACCCGGACGTGCTGGCCAAGGTCTCCCGTGGGCTCGGCGAGGCGATGGTCGGCATCAACGTCGACGAGATCCCGCAGCCGCACCGACTCGCCGAGCGGGGCTGGTGACCGAGCAGGCGCTCGGCGAGCGGACCGCGCGCGAGCTGCGCGGTCTGGCCCGAGTGCTCGTCCGGTCCGGGTACGCCGACCGCGCGGGCGTGACCGCCGCGTTGACGGAAGCCGTTCGTGAGGACGCGCCGTCGGCCGAGGTGGCCACGCTGGTGCCCGATCTGATCGACCAGGCGCTGGCCGACCTCGCCGAGGACGCTGCCACCTGGCCCGTCGTCACCGGGCCGGACCGGCTCGACTCGGTTCTCGCCGAGCTGGAGTCGCTCGGCCTCGTGGTGGTCCGCTACACGTCGGACCACCACGCCGCCCGGGCGGTCCTGGAGGCGGCCGCGGAGCCGAAGGGGCTGGTGTTCTTCACCGACACCGACGTCTGGCACGCCGTCGACTTCGGCATGCTCGAGCTGAAGGTGTGGCACCCGGACACCGCGAACGTGGCGCCGGGGGAGCCGTTGCTGGAGGACATCCTGACGCTGCTGCGGGAGCGGGACCTGCCGGCCGTGTTCGACGAGGGCCGGATCGAGGTCACCGTCGACTGGCAGCGCCGCGTGACGCTGTGAGACCCGCTGGAAGAGGAGCGAAGTGAGCAAGCCTGTCATCGGGGTGTTCGCGCTGCAGGGCAACGTGCGCGAGCACCTCGCCATGCTGGCCCAGGTCGGCGTCGAGGGCGTTCCGGTCCGCCGGCCGGCCGAGCTGGCCGCCGTGGACGCGCTGGTGCTGCCCGGCGGTGAGTCGACCACGATGGACAAGCTGGCCCGGTCGTTCGAGCTGTTCGAGCCGTTGCAGAAGCGGATCGCGGACGGCCTGCCGGTGTTCGGGACCTGTGCCGGGATGATCATGCTGGCCAACGAGATCACCGGCGGGATCGAGGGCCAGGAGACGCTCGGCGGCCTCGACGTCACGGTCCGCCGGAACGCGTTCGGGCGCCAGGTGGACTCGTTCGAGGCCGAGCTGGAGTTCGCCGCGTTCGACACGCCGTACCACGCCGTGTTCATCCGGGCACCGTGGGTCGAGCGGGTCGGCTTGGCGGTCGAGGTACTGTCGACGGTGAGCTCGGGCCCCGCCGCGGGTAGGATCGTCGCGGTTCGCCATGATCGGCTGCTGGCCACGTCGTTCCACCCGGAGATGACCGGGGACGCCAGGCTGCACGGGTACTTCGCCGACCTGGTGCGTGACCTCTGAGTTCGGCAACAGCGGTAGAAGGGTTGGGTTCGCGATGTCAGGCCATTCGAAATGGGCCACCACCAAGCACAAGAAAGCGGTCATCGACGCGAAGCGCGGCAAGCTCTTCGCCAAGCTGATCAAGAACATCGAGGTGGCCGCCCGGATGGGCGGGGGTGACCCGGCCGGCAACCCGACGCTCTACGACGCCATCCAGAAGGCGAAGAAGTCCTCGGTCCCGAACGACAACATCGACCGCGCGGTCAAGCGCGGCTCGGGCGCCGAGGCCGGTGGCGCGGAGTACCAGACGATCATGTACGAGGGCTACGGCCCGAACGGCGTGGCGATGCTGGTCGAGTGCCTGACCGACAACCGGAACCGGGCCGCCGCCGACGTGCGGACCGCGATGACCCGCAACGGCGGCTCGCTGGCGGATCCGAACTCGGTCGCCTACCTGTTCAACCGCAAGGGCGTGATCGTCGTCGCGAAGGAGCAGGACGGCAAGTCGCTGTCCGAGGACGACGTGATGGAGGCCGTCCTGGAGGCCGGTGCCGAGGAGGTGAACGACCTCGGCGAGTCCTGGGAGGTCGTCACCGAGGCGACCGACCTGGTCGGCGCCCGGACCGCGCTGCAGGACGCCGGGATCGACTACGACTCGGCCGACGCGTCGTTCGTCCCGTCGATGACGATCGAGCTGGACGCCGACGGCGCCGGCAAGATCTTCCGGCTGATCGAGGCCCTCGAGGACAGCGACGACGTGCAGAACGTCTTCGCCAACTTCGACGTCTCCGACGAGGTCATGGAATCCGTCGGCTGACGCCTTGAACACCCACCGGGGGCCTTGGACAGCTCTCAGACTGTCCGAGGCCCGCGGTACTTGTTCTCAGCGGTTCCAGTACCGGTCGGGGACCAGGCCGAGCTCGGTCAGCCCGGCCGCGACCAGGTCGGAGTAGACCGACGCGCCGTACTCCGAGGTGTGCGTGTCGTCCCGCTTCTCCCGGGTCAGGTAGAGCGCCTTCGCCGCCTCCGGACCGAGGTCCTCGACGACCGCCTGGGACCGCGCGGTGAGGTCGATCAAGCTGACGTCCTTGCTCGCCGCGACCGCGCGCATCTCCGCGGGCAGGTCGACCCCGAGTCCGTTCACGATCAACCCGGTCGCGTTCAGCCGGTCCCCGGTGAACCAGCGCCGCACGATCGGCGTCACCAGGACCGGCGTCGCCCCGGTCGCCCGGATGCCGTCGACGATCTCGGTCAGGTTGGCGCGGAACTGCTCGGCGGTCGTCTGCTTGTCGTTGTGGCCGAACTGCACGAGTGCCACGTCGCCCGGCCGCAACTGCGGCCGCATCGCCGCCCACATCGCGGGCTCGGCGAGGAACGACACCGTACTCTCGCCGGAGCCCGAGTGGTTCACCACCGACAGCCCGTGCCGGAACCAGCGCGGCAACCGCTGGCCCCAACCGGTGTACGGCGCGGTCTCCTGGTCCGTGACGGTCGAGTCCCCGGCCAGGAACAGCCGCGGGGTAGCCGCAGGAGCGAGGCCGATCCCACTGACCTTCGGAGCCGGCCCGGTAAAGGTCAGGGTGAGTCCCGGCGTCCCGGGTCCGGCGAAGCTGTTCTGCTGTCCCTCGGGGTCGCGTACGTTCACGGTGAACGTCCGCCGGACCAGCTCACCCGCGGCACTGTCCGTCGCCGGCACCATCAACCGGCGAGCCTCGGCCAGTACCTCGGTCCGCGCCGCCTCCTGACGGTTGCCCAGGGCAACGGTTACGTCGTAGTGCCCCGGCGGTACGTCGAAGGTGCAGGTGATCGGTGCCGTCCCCGTGCACTGCGCGAGCAGGCCGGGATCCGGGTGCGGAGCCGGTCCGAGCCCGCCACCCGCCATCACGAACGCGAGGCCGGTCGCGACGATACTTGCCATTCGCCGCCTCCCTTCACGGGTTGGTGATGTGGTCGCCGGCCAGCGCGAGGGTCTGGATCGCGGCCAGGCCGTAGAGAGCGGTCGTGTTGGTGGACACCCAGGTCGCCGCCTTGGTCGGGTTCAGCGTCGAGGTGACGTCCTGCGCGGTCCACGGCAGGGTCGGGGCGTACCCGTCACCGGTGTAGAACTCGCGCCACGCCCGCTGGGCCAGGTCGTCGCGGTCGAGCCGGGCCGCGGCGTACGCGGTGAGGCGGGCGTGGCCCTGCCGCAGGATCAGGTTGCCGAAGTGGGCCCCGCACTCGGCGGTCTGCTCGGCGCGGCTCGCGTTGTAGAGCCGGCAGTACTGCAGCCACGCCTGCTCGAACGCGGGTACGTCCACCAGGTCGATCAGCTCGGCGCAGATCTCCACCTGGCCGAACATCGCGCTGAGGTGGGACACGCTGACCGTCTTCTCCGTCACCGGGGCGAACCGGCCGGTGTCCAGGTCGTACAGCCCGCCGCCGGTGACGAACCCGTTCGGCATCGCACCGATCGTCTCCATCGTGCCGAGCAGCTTCGCCTTCGCGGTCGCCGCCTTCGGTCCCTGTCGCTCCCACTCGGTCAGCCAGGCCGCGGCCAGTCCGCTCCAGTCGGTCCCGAGCCCGATCGCGAGCGCGTGCGGATCCGGTTCGTACGGCTCGGTCCGGATCTTCCGCAACGGATCCAGCACCAGGAAGGTCCGGTCGGAGTCCACCAGTTCCGACAGCAGGTCGCCGGTCCGTTCGTCCGCGGTGAGGAAGTAGTAGAAGCGCCGGTAGATCGCCGTACTGATCCGCTGCTGCTTCGCGCTGTCGGCCCAGTGCTGGACGCCGTGCCGCGTCCCGAGCCCGGCCCATTGGCCGAGGTGGTACACGTCGACCTCACCGGTGTGCCGCGTCATCGCCTCCGCGAACCGGAAGATGTCCGCCCGCCCCGACCGCAGGAACGCGTACCAGAGCCATAGATCCGGTGACAGCTCCGAGTTGTCCCAGGCGTACCCGCCGACGTCGTACCGCCAGACCAGCCGGTCCTCGTCGAACGTGTGCATGATGTCGCCGTAGTCCCAGAACCCGTACCAGTGCCGCTGCTCGACCTGGCCGCGGTAGAAGTCGAACAGGAAGTCCAGGTGGTCCTCGATCGCCTGCTTCGCCGGATGCGACCGGTCGACCGGGCTGACCAGGCCGCCGAACACCCGGGTCCCGATCAGGTGGTCCACCGGATTCACCAGCTGCGGAGGTGTGCGGACCTGGTCGGCCATCGCGCCGAGCCGTTCGGCCGACGGCGTGGCCGGCAAGGCCCAGAAGGTGAGCTCGCTGGTCCGCGCGATCCCGTACGGCGTGCCGAAGCCCGGCTCGTAGTCCTCGTAGGTGATGTTGAGGCCCTCGAGCTGCTCCGGGAACGTATCCTGGCCCATCCCGTCGTGGTAGAACCGCAGGTCCATCGGCCCGGCCTCCGGGGACCACAGCCAGACGGTGACCTCGGCCTCCTCGGTGTGCGCGCCGCGGATGTCGAGCTGGGTCGGGTGCCGCTGCCAGAAGTCCCGCAACCCGAACGCGAGCCCGCCACCGACCCCGCCGACGTACCCGAGCCCGGCGGCCCGCTCGCCCTGGTCGACCGGGATCCAGCCGTACCCCTTCTTCGTCCGCTTCCGCACCTTGAACCCGTCCGCGGACAGCTGGCTGAGCGAGTAGTCGCCCCACTCGGGGATGTACTGCAGCCGCGTCGTGACCCGCTGGTCCCAGGTCGACGGATCCGGCAGCTTCGTCCCGGCCACCTGGGCAGCGCGAACCGCGGCACCAGGATCGCGGCGGAGTCCGGTGATCCCCTTCACCGCTTCGGCGAGCAGGCCGTGCCCTTCACCGACGAACCGGACGTGCCGGTCGTACGCCGCGTCGCGCAGCGGGACTCGGAAGCGCACCCCGAGGCCGGCCAGGAAGTCGTTCTGGCCGTCCTTGTCGTACACGAACGTGTGCACCATCCGGATGTTCTCAGCACCCGCGTAGAAGTAGAGCCGGACCGTGAACGGCAGCCAGGACTTGCCCTTCTTGTTCACGTGCCGACCGTCGATCCGGACCACCGCGCGCACCGGTCCGGACTGTTCGACGGTGACCTTCTCGATCGAGCTCTCGTACCGCTCGCGGGCGACTCCGGTCTCCTCGTCCTCGGCGATCCGGTCCTGCCGAAGGTTGACCAGGGTGCCCTTGCGCGCGATCTCGACGCCGCCGCGCCAGATCTGGCTGATCAGGTCGGTGCCGTCCTTGCGGATCCGGGTCCTGATCACGCCGGTGTCCACGTCGATGAACTGTTTCTCGTTCTTCACCGTGACGGGCGTACTCGGTGCGGCCGGCGTCCCGGCCTTGAGGGTGTACGTCTCGGCCGGCGTCGCCGCGGTGACCGCGTGCGCGCTCCACTTCAGCGAGCCGTCCGGCCAGTACGCCGTGGGCCAGCTCTGCAACGGGACCGCGGTACCGTCGGCCGCGGCGAGCTCGAACGTCTGGTCGGGGCGGACCGCGCCTTGCGGCCACGGGGTACCCCAGGTGGTGACGGCAGCGGTGCCCGGGCGGCCTTCCAGCCAGCTCAGGCCGACCGGGGGGACTTCGGCGGGGGCGGTCGGGACGGCAGCGGCCGTCCGCGGGTCCAGCAGCGAGGCCACGGGGACAGCGGCCAGACCGGCTAGGACGGTTCGTCGGGTGAGCTCCACGCGGTTCCACCTCCGAGGTGGGTTCGGTGTTCGGGGACGAGGGCAAGGTTCTGGATCGCGGCCAGGCCGTACTGCGCGGCGCCGTTGGTGCCGACGAAGGGGGCTTCGTCGATCGGCATCAGGACGCCGGGGCTGCGGACCGCGGTGAGGTGCCAGTGGGTTTCGCGTTGCAGGGCGTTGCGGTTGAGCTGGTCGCCCTCGTCGACGAAGAATTTGCGCCAGGCAACTTTCGCCAGCTCGGGATCGCCGGTCCGCGCGGCGGCGTACGCGGCGAGCCGGCTGTGCGCCTGGACCAGCGAGATCCCGGTCAGTGGCTGCCCGACCTCGGCGGCCTGCTGGTCCGGGGTGGCGAGGAACAACCGGCAGTACTGCAGCCACGCCTTCTCGAAGCCGGGCACGTCGAGGTCGAGGTCGATCAGTTCGGCGCAGATCTCGGGCAGGCCGAAGATCGCGGACAGGTGCGAGACCGAGATGGTCGCGCGGGTGGTGTCGAAGCGGCCGGTGCTCAGGTCGAAGAGGGCGTTGCCGGTGAGGAAGCCGTACGGGAGCGCGGCGATGTCGGTCATCGTGCCGACCAGCCGTTGCCGGGCCCGCTCGTCACCGTGCCGCTCCCAGCGAGTCAGCCAGGCGGCGGCCAGCGCACCCCAGTCGACCCCGAGCCCGACCGACAAGGCGTGCGAGTCGGGCGTGTAGACGTCGGTCCGCACCTTGCGCAGCGGATCGACGGCCAGGAAGGTCTCCTCGGCCTGGGCGAGCTCGTCCAGGAGATCGCCGGTCCGTTCGTCGGCGGTCAGGTAGTAGAAGAACCGGCGGTAGATCGCGCTGGAGATCCGCAACTGCTTGCAACTGCATCCCCAGTGCTGCACGTTGTGCCGCGACCCGAGTCCCTTCCACCGGCCGAGGTGGTGCACATCGACCTCGCCGGTGTGCCGCGTCATCGCCTCGGCGAACCGGAACACATCGGCCCGGCCGGTCCGCAGGAACTGGTACCAGAGCCACAGATCGGGGGAGAGCTCCGAGTTGTCCCAGGCGTACCCGCCGACGTCGTACCGCCAGGTGTGCCGGTCCCGGTCGTAGGTGTGCATCACGTCGCCGTAGTCCCAGAACCCGTACCACCGGCGTTGCTCGCGTTGCCGCACGTAGTAGTCGAAGAGGAAACCGAGCCTGTCCTCCAGGTCCTGGTGCTCCGGATCCGGCAGACCCCAGCTCCCGAACACGCCGGCTTCGTGCAGCCGTTGTGGCGAGGCCGCGAGCTGCGCGGGGAAGTTGAGCATCTCGGCGTGCTCGGCCAGCGCCTCGGCCGACGGCGTCGCCTCGTGGACCCGCAAGGTCAGCTCGTGCGTCCGGGCGATCCCGTGCGCGGTGCCGAACCCGGGCTCGTAGTCCTCGTAGGTGATCTCCAGGCCTTCGAGCTGTTCGGCGTAGGTGTCCTGGCCCATCCCGTCGTGCCAGTACCGCAGGTCCATCGCGGGCGCGCTCGGCGACCACATCCACACGGTCGCCGTGGCCAGATCGGTCGCGGCCCGCCGGATGTCCAACCGGGTCGGATGCACCTTCCAGAAGTCCCGCAGCCCGAATCCGAGCCCACCGCCGGCCCCTCCCACATAGCCGTACCCGGGTGCCCTGGTCCCGGCCGGGATCGTCACCCAGCCATGGCCGGGCGCGGTCCGCTTCCGCAGGGTGAACCCGTCTGCGCTGGACTGGTCGAGGGTGTAGTCGTTCCACCGCGGGATGAGGTGGAGCCGCTGCGAGACCTCGGGATTCGGGATCTCCCCGACGGACTCGCCCGCCACCTGCGCCCGGCGTACCTCCTCGCCCGGATCGCGCCGTAGACCGGTGAGTCCGCGGACCGCCTCGGTGAGGAACCCCTCGGGACCGGCGAGCCGGATGTGCCGGTTGTGCGGTTCGTCGGTCATCACCACGTCGGCGCTGAGACCGAGGCCGGCCAGGAAGTCCCGGTCGGGATCGCCGTCCCAGACGAACGTGTGCACGATCCGGACGTCGGTCGCGCCGGCGTAGAAGTACAGCCGCACGCTGAACGGCAGCCAGTCACCGTGCCGTCCCTCGACCCGAACCACGGCACGAACCGGTCCCCGTTGCTCGACGACGATCCGCTCGACCTCGGCGGTCGTCTCCCGTCTCGTCCGGTCGCCGTCCTCGTCGGGCCCGTCCTGCTTGAGGCTGACCAGCCGGACATCGCGGACGACCTCGCGTTCGCCGTACCGGATGGACTGGATGAGTCGTGGCTTGGTCAGGATCCAGGTAACGTCACCGGTACCGACCTGGACGCCATCGTCCTGCTCGCTCACCTTGATCGGCTGTCCCGGTGCGGTCGAGGTCTCACCTGGGACGAGCTCGTACTCGGCCTGTGGTGCACCTGGACCGATCGCGTGCGCCGACCATTTAACCGAGCCGTCCGGCCAGGTTGCCGTGGTCCAGCTCTGGACCGGGGTGCCGTCCTTGATGGCGAAGGGGGTGCCGGCCGGTACCGTGCCGCGTCGCCACGGGACGCCCCAGGTCACGCCCTGGTTCTTCGGCTTGTCGAGCCAGTGCAGTGTCGTCATTCCTTCACCGATCCGATCAGGACGCCCTTGGCGAAGTGCTTCTGCAGGAACGGGTAGAAGAGCAGGATCGGCAGCGTCGCCACGACCACCACCGCGAACTTCAGGCCCTGCTCGGGGAACGTCACGGTCTCGAGTTGCTGCAGGACGTTGGCGGAGTCGGCGTTCGCCGCGGTGAGCTGGCGGACGATCATTTGCAGGGTCCACTTCTTGCTGTCGTCGATGTAGAGCAAGGGCGACATGTAGTCGTTCCAGATCGCGACCGCGTAGAACAGCGAGAAGGTCGCGATGATCGGCTTCGACAACGGCAGCACGATCCGCAGGAACACGTTCAGCTCGTTGCAGCCGTCGATCCGGGCCGCTTCCTCGAGCGCCTCGGGCAACTCCTGGAAGAAGCTCTTCACCACGATCAGGTAGAACGGGTTGATCGCCAGCGGCAGGATCAGCGCCCAGTAGCTGTCCAGCAGGCCCAGGTCCCGCACCACCAGGTACGTCGGGATCATCCCGCCGCTGAAGACCAGGGTGAAGATCACCAGGTTGAGCACCAGGGTGCGGCCCGGCAGGTACCGCTTCGCCAGCGGGTACGCCATCGTCAGCGTCAGCAGCAGCTGGATCACGGTGCCGACCGCGGTCACGCAGATCGTGGTCAGCAGTGCCCGGACGAACGTGCCGGTGGAGAAGATGTAGGTGTAGGTGTCGGTAACGAACTTCTCCGGCCAGAGGAAGAACGGCCGGGAGCTGATCTCCGACTCGGTCGCGAACGACCCGGCCAGCACGTACAGCAGCGGCAGCACGGTGACCAGCGACAGCCCGATCAGCAGGACGGCGTTCAGGATGTCGAAGGCGCGGCTGCCTTTCGAGTCGTAGTACCGCACGGTCGGGGTTCTCGGCATGTGCTTGGTCCCTTCAGAACAGGCCGCGCTGGCCGAGGCGCTTGGCCAGCCAGTTCGAGCCGAAGATCAGCAGGACACCGACCAGACCCTTGAACAGGCCGACGGCGGTCGCGTAGCTGAACGCGCCCTGCGTGATGCCGATGTAGTAGACGAACGTGTCGAACACGTCCGCGACGTCCCGGTTCAGCGACGTGGTCATCAGCCAGATCTGCTCGAACCCCGAGTCCATCAGGTGCCCGGAGGTCAGGATCGCCATCACCACGATGGTCGGCCGGATCGCCGGCAAGGTGATGTGCCAGAACTGCCGCCACCGGCCCGCCCCGTCCACCCGGGCCGCCTCGTACAGCTGCGAGTCGACCCCGGCCAGCGCGGCCAGGTAGATGATCGTGCCCCAGCCGGTCTGCTTCCAGAGCAGCTGCAGCACGATCAACGGCCGGAACCAGTCCGCCTGCGCGACGTAGTCGACCTTCTGCCCGCCGACCAGGCCGTGGATCCAGTTCGCGATCACGCCGAAGTCGACCGAGAACAGCAGATAGGTGAGTGAGGCAACAATCGTCCAGGACAGGAAGTGCGGGATGTAGATCAGCGACTGCACCGACCGCTTCAGCACGTTCACCCGGAGCTCGTTCAGCAGCAGCGCGACCACGATCGGCGCCGGGAAGACGAACACGATCGTCAGCAACGCCAGCAGCAACGTGTTGAACATCAACCGGCCGAAGTCCGGCCCGGTGAACAACTCGCGGAAATGCTCCAGCCCGACCCACTGGCTGCCCGAGTAGCCGAGGAACGGCACGTAGTCCTTGAACGCGATGCTCAGCCCGTACATCGGCAGGTACTTGAAGACGACGAAGTACACCAGGCCGGGCAACAGCAACAGGTACAGCCAGCGGTAGCGGAACAGCTCCCGCCACAACGGGACCGGCCGGCGCGGCCGCTTGCGCTTCGGAGGGGACGCCTGCCGCGAGGACCCCGCGGCAGGCTGCACCACCTCCGGCACCAGATCGGTGGCCATCGATCAGCCGCCGGCCTTGGCGGCGAGGTCGTTGACCTCCTGCGCGATCTGGGTACCGCCGGCGTCATACCAGCGCTTGATCTGCGCCTTCAGCTGGTCCTCGGTGATGGTCCCGGACAGGTACTTGATCCGCGCGTCCGGGACGATGTTCTCCAGCGTCTGGCCCTTGCTGACCTGGGTCGGCGCGATCACCCCGAGGGCCGGGTTGAACACCGCGGTCTTCAGGTCCTCGGCCATCAGCACGTCGAACTTCTCCCGCATCGCCCGGCTGGCCGGGTCGGCCGGCCGCAGCTGGTACGCGCCGAGCCCGACGCTGGCCCGGGTACCGAGCTGGATGAAGGCCTTGTCCACGTCGTTCTGGATCGCCTTGACCTTCGGGTCGTCCTGGTTGACCGGCACCGCGAACTTGCCGTCGGCCTTGAAGTTGCGGCCCTCGATCCCGTTCGTGAGCAGGATCGAGCCCTCCTTGGACTCCAGCTTGTCCAGCGCCTGCAGGACCTGGTCGAGCTGGTCCTCACTGCGGATGTGCTGCTTGGAGACCGCGATCACGCTGGAGTACCCGGTGAACGGGTAGGAGAACTTCTGCCCGTCGGCGCGCTGCAGGTTGCCGACCAGGGTGACCTTGTCGAAGTCCTTCGGGTTCTTCTCCTTGAACAGGTCGAGCAACTGGGTGGCCCGGACGTTGACGTCGATGATCATCCCGCCCTTGCCCTGCACGAACGGGTCGTTCCAGTTGCCGCTGTCCAGGGTGGCGAAGTCCGGGTTCACCAGGCCCTGCTGGATCCACGTCTTCAGCCAGCGGTTCGCGGCCAGGAACTCCGGGGTGTCGAAGCCGGGAACCAGCTTGCCGTCCCGCTCACCCCACCCGTTCGGCGCGCCGAACCAGGTCTCGACCACGTCGTACGGGCTGGCGCTGCCGTACCCGCCGGGCCACTTCGGGATGATCAGGCCGTAAGTGTCCTTCTTGCCGTTGCCGTCCGGGTCCCGCTCGGTGAACGCCTTCGCGACGGTGTACAGGTCCTCGACCGTCCGCGGCTCCTGCAGGCCGAGCTTGGCCAGCCAGTCCTTGCGGATCACGATCCCGGACCGCAGCAACGGCCGGACCCGGTACACGCCGTACGTCTTGCCGTTGACCATCGAGTTCTTCGCGGTCTGCTCGTCGGCGGGCTTGAGGTTCGGGTACTTGTCCAGCTTGCCGGTCAGGTCCCAGAACGCGCCGGCCTCGGCGGCCTTGACGAACGCCGGGCTCTTCTCGTTCACCACCATCAGGTCGGGGATGCTGTCCGAGGCGAGCGTGACGTTGGTCTTGTCGCCGTACTCGGCGTTCGGGACCCAGGTGATCTTGAGCTTCGTGCCGACCTGCTTCTCGACGGCCTGTTGGAGCTCGCCGTTCGGATCCGGCGCGGTACCGAACAACGGCGCCATCACGGTCAGCTCGTCGGCCGACGCCTGTTCCTTGCCGTCGCCGCCCGAACAGGCGGAGACGAGCAGCGCCGTCGAGAGCGCCACGGCGACGGCGAGCCGCCGGCGGGAGAGGATTGTCATGAGTTCCCTTTCAGATGCAGGCGCGCCTCGTTCTCGGCGAAGAAGCGCTGACAGAGCCAGGAGTCGAGCTGGATCCAGCCGCCGACGGCGAGCAGCAACCCGAGGACGGGCACGGTGCCGGCCACGAAGCCGACGGCGACGAGGACGAAGAGCAGGACGACGGACGAGGCCGGCCGCGCCAGCGCGACCAGCGATGCCTTCGGCAACAGATCGCGCAGCCGCAGGTCGTAGTGCACGGCCATCGGCAGCAGCCACGCCGAGATCACGGCGAGGCCGAAGAACGCCACGAAACAGGCCAGCCGGGGGAGCGACGCGGAGCTCCCCAGCGCGGCGAAGTACAGGTAGTTGCCGATGAGAACGATCCCGGCCACCAGCAACGGCAGGACGACGACTGTGCCGCGCCGGAACTCGCGCCGGAACGCCGTCTGGAACGCGGGCAGGACATGAAACGATTCATGACTGACCCGCCGTCTGGCCAGGTCATAGGCGGCGAGCGTGGCCGGACCGATACCGAGCGCGACGCCGCCGAGCAGGGTGAACCCGATCCAGGCGGCGTTCAACTTGGCCGTCCAGATCAGCTCGTCCGCGACCTCGTACAACCGCAGAGACCAACCAGACATGCTCATCTGGGCCGAAACCGGCGCGGCCGGCACGACGAGAACGGACGAGAAATCATGGGCTTACCTGCCTTGCGACCAGGCGACACGGGCGAAAAGTGTTGTGAGCGTAGAGTTGAATCGTCTCAACCGTCAACGCCTGGGAAAGCGTTTGTCAGGGCCGTGACCGGAACCGGCCACGGCTGCTGTGAGCCTGGTGTGCGAGGTGGTGTCCGCTGCCTGGGGGCGCTGGTGTCAGGGCTGCGGTGTGGGGTGGCTGACGCGCAGGTTCGCGTACTCACCGATCATCGGCGCCATCTGCCGGAAGCCGAGCTTGCCGCCGGGCAAGGGGGAGGCGTCGGTCCAGGAGAACGCGACCAGATCGTCCACGGAGAAGGTGATCCGGCCGCCGGACGCGACCAGGCGCAGGGCGTACGGGCCCTCCGCGTCCTGGACCGCGGGCAGCGGATCCGGGCCTTGCGCGACGAGGTGGAAGCCGTAGCTCTTGCGCAGGTTGCAGGTGTGCAGCTTGCGTTCCTCGGGCCAGCGCCGCCGGAAGTACGACACGTGGTACGTGTCCAGGTCGCCGTGGTGGTACTGCTCGTACGGCCCGGTCCGCGGGGCCAGCTCGAACAGGTCCGTCCCGTGGTGGCCGGCGGCGTGGAAGAAGAGGATGCACAGCCCTGGTTCGCGGATCGGCCAGAAGTCCCACTCGATCACCACGTCGGCGGGGAAGTCCTCGGGGCACCAGAGCACCACGTTCGCCGCTTGCCCGTCGGCCGGCGGGCGGACGCTTTCCAGCCGGAGCCGGCCGAGCGGGAAGGACACGGCGCCGTCGCCTTCGAGCCGGAAGCCTTCGAGGTCGGCGGGGGAGGTCAGCGGGTTCTCGTAGAGCATGGGAATGCCCTTCTGCCGTGGGGTTCTCGGATCAGCGGGTTCGGTAGGTTCAGCGGGTGACGTCGCTCGACGCGCGGACGATCAGGTCAGGCTGGAAGATCACCTGGCGATGCCGATGCTGGTCGGCCGCGTCGACCTCCTCCTGCAGCAGCTCCATCGCGGTCCGGCCGAGCAGCTCGGCCGGTTGGTGGACCGACGACAACGGCACCGCGGCCGCGGCGGCGAAGTCGATGTCGTCGTACCCCACGATCGCCATCTCCTCCGGGACCCGCAGGCCGGCCACGGCCATCGCCTGCAGGAATCCCAGCGCCAGCAGGTCGTTCGCGCAGAACACCGCGGTCGGCCGGGACTTCTTGCCCAGCTTGGCGATCCGCTCACCGACGGCGCGGCCCTGCTTGACGCCCATCACGTCGACCTCCACGGTGCGCAGGGCGACGCCCTCGGCCTGCTCGACAGTGGCGGTGAACCCGGTCAGCCGATCGGCGACCTGTTGCATGGTGAGCGGCCCGCCGATGAAAGCGATGCGGCGATGCCCGGATCCGATCAGGTGCTCACCCGCCAGCCGACCGCCGAGCCGGTCGTCCACCGACACCGAGCAGTGCCCGCCGTCCGCGGCGCGATCGACCAGGACGACCGGCGTACCCTTCGCGGCCAGCTCGCTCAACCGCGGATCCGTACTGTCGCAGGGGGTGATGAGGACGCCGCGGACCCGCTGCTGCTCGAGCTGGTCGAGGTGGCGGCCCTCGCGCACCGGGTCCGTCTTGCTGTTGCAGAGCATCACCACGGTGTCGTGGTCCTGCGCGAGCGACTCGGCGCCCTCGGCGAGGTCGGTGAAGAACGGGTTCGCCACGTCGAGCACGACCAGGCCGACGGTCCGGCTGTGGCCGGCGCGCAGATGCCGGGCCGCCTCGTTGCGGACGAAGCCGAGCGCGCGAATGCTGTCCTGGACCCGCTGCCGGGTGGTGGGTGCCACGATCCAGGGCCGGTTGAGGACGTTGCTCACCGTGCCGACCGAGACGCCGGCGCGCTGGGCGACCTCTTTGATGCTGGGCGTGGCCATCGTCCCTCGTGAGCGGTCGCCGCGGACAGGATGGTCAGTTTATCGGGGCGGGTTGAATCGGGTTGAACCGATCCCTGCTCAACGCGTCCTCGACGAATAAGTGACTCGTGGGTAACATCATCGGCATGGCGAACCAGGTGCTGCCGATGTGGCAGCGGATGCGGTCCCTTCCCGGCGGCGACCGGCTGTTCTCGTACGCCTTCACCCGGAAGGCTCCGTACTTCCGTTCGGTCCGGCCGCGCTTCGTCCAGATCAGCCCGAACTACGCGGCGCTGGTGCTGCCGAAGCGCCGCGCCGTGCACAACCACATCGGTACCGTCCATGCGATTGCCGTCTGCAACGGTCTCGAAGCGGCGATGGGCGCTCTCGCGGAGGCGACGATCCCGGCCGGCAAGCGCTGGCTGCCGAAGGGGATGGAGGTCGCGTACCTGGCGAAGGCGACCAGCGACCTGACTTGCTCGGCCGAGACCGACCCGGACGCGTGGACCGCGGGCCCCGACGTCCCGGTGCGGGTCAAGGCGACCCGGTCCGACGGCACCGTGGTGGTCGAGGGCGCGATCAACCTCTGGGTCACCGACAAGAAGTAGGCGGATGCCTTTATTGCTGTCGCCGGGGCGTGGGCGGCGGGCGTAGGGTCGGCGCGTGACTGATGCGCTGCGACTCGTCGACATCACCGAGGACCACCTGGACGCGGTCGTACGGGTTCGCGCCCGCTCGTTCGGCCCGCTGGCTCCGGGTGATCACGAGCGGTGGACCAAGGACGCGGTGGAGTTCCTCCGCGACGGCCGGTACCTCGGCGTGGCCGACGGCGACGAGGTGGTCGCGGCGGCCCGGATCTGGGACTTCCAGCAGTGGTGGGGCGGCCGCCGGGTCCCGATGGCGGGAGTCGCCGGCGTGGTCGTCTCCCCGGAGTACCGGGGGCGTGGGGTCGGCAGCCTGCTGATGCGCGGTGTCCTGCAACGCTCGCTGGACAAGGGGTTCCCGCTCACCGCGCTGTACCCGGCGACCACGGTGATCTACCGGCATCTCGGGTACGAGTACGGCGGTGGGCGGTACCGCTTCGACTTCCAGGCGGCCGACCTGCGCAGCCTCGGCGGCAAGGAGGTCACCGTCCGCCGGGCCGGTCCCGCCGACGCGGCCCGCGTGCTCGAACTGGTGGCCGAGGCGCACCAGTCCGGGCACGCCAGCGGCCTGCTGGTCTGGCCCGAGTCGAAGGTCGCCGAATGGCTCGAGGACGAGTCCAACTTCGCCTACCTCGCCGACGACGGCTTCGTGGTCTACAACTGGGACCACCGCAACCTCAGCGTCGACGAACTCATCGCCCACTCCGAGGCGACCGCCCGCGCCCTCTGGTCGACCGTCGGCTCCGGCTCGTCCATCGCCAGCACGGTGCAGGCGTACGTCTCACCCCACGACCCCATCCACTACCTGGCCGAACACGAAGCCGACAAGCAGGCCCAGGTCCAACGCTGGATGCTCCGTCTCCTGGACGCCCCGGCCGCCATCGCCGCCCGCGGTTACGCCCCCGGCGTCGAGGTCGACGTGGACCTCGACCTCCAGGACCCCGAAGTCCCCGCCAACAACGGCCGCTGGCACCTGAGCATCAGCAACTCCCAAGGCACCCTCACCCCCACCGAGACCTCAGGCGAAGCAACCCGCCTCACCCCCCGGGCCCTGGCCGCCCTCTACGCCGGCACCCCCCTCAAAACCCTCCGAACAACAGGCCAGGCAACCGGCGGAAACCCAACCCAGGACAACCTCTTGCAGACAGCCTTCACGGGCCCCACGCCCTACATGCTCGACTACTTCTAAGAGCAAATCTCCGGACGCGCTTCCTACTGCAGCGACCCAGCTGCTTCCGGCAGGAAGCTACTTCGAGGGGCAGCCCGTCGGGCAACTGCGCCGGGCTCAGGCGGCGCATGCTCAGTACCCCCAGCCCGGACCCCACCTCAGCACCACCCGGCGGCAACCGCGTACTGCCTGTTTCGGCGCGTCGATTTCGTGGTGGGGAGAGGGGCTGTTTAGGGTTGTCGAACAAACGTTCGGAGGTGGTTGGGAGTGCGGGTGCTCGGCGTCGACCCCGGGTTGACCCGGTGCGGGCTCGGCATCGTCGAGGGTGCTCCCGGCCGGCCGCCGAAGCTGGTCGCCGTCGGGGTGATCCGGACGCCGACCGACCTGGACGTCGCCAAGCGCCTGGTCCGTATCGAGCAGGGCATCGACGAGTGGATCGCCGAACACCGCCCCGACTCGGTCGCCGTCGAGCGCGTCTTCGCGCAGAACAACGTCCGCACGGTGATGGGTACGGCGCAGGCCTCGGGTGTCGCGATGGTCGTCGCCGCTCGCCGTGGGTTGCCGGTCGCGCTGCATACGCCGAGTGAGGTGAAGGCGGCCGTCACCGGTTCGGGGCGGGCGGACAAGGAGCAGGTGACGACGATGGTCACCCGGATCCTCAGCCTGCCCGAGCGGCCGACGCCGGCGGACGCCGCGGACGCGTTGGCGCTCGCGATCTGTCAGGTCTGGCGGGGTGGGGTCGCCAACAAGCTCGCCGAGGCCGCCGCGACCCGTACCAACCTGGAAGCCGCGGCCCAAGCTCAGTCCCGTCTCCAGCTGGCGCGTCTTCGGGCTGCGGTGGCGGCGCAGGAGGGCCGGAAATGACGGTCGTGGGCGGCGTGCGTGAAGAGCTGATCGCTGTGAAGCACGCCGTACCTGCCCCCTGGACCCCGCGGCAACAGCAGGCGGCACTGCCCCTCGGGGTAGCTTCCTCGCGGAAGCAGCTGGACCAAGGCCGGGGGATTGGTGCGGGTCCGGCTGTTGGGCGGCTGGTTGGTTCGGGTTCTGGGGTGTCGGGAGGTTGGCGATGATTGCTTTTGTTCGGGGGCCGGTTGCTGCCATTGGGGTGGACAGTGCGGTCATCGAGGTCGGGGGAGTGGGGTTGCAGGTCTTCTGTCATCCCGGGACGCTCGCCGGGCTTCGGCCTGGGCAGGAGGCGCGGGTTTCGACCTCGATGGTGGTGCGGGAGGACTCGCTCACGCTGTACGGGTTCGCCGACGACGACGAGAAGAGCTTGTTCGAGCTGCTGCAGACCGCTTCGGGGGTCGGGCCCAAGCTCGCGCAGGCGGCGTTGGCCGTGCTGAGCCCGGAGCAGCTGCGGCAGGCTGTCGCGACCGAGGACCTGGCGATGCTGGTGAAGGTGCCGGGGATCGGGAAGAAGGGGGCCCAGCGCATCGTGCTGGAGCTGAAGGACAAGATCGGTGCGCCCGCCAAGACGGTCACGGGCCGTCCGCTCCAGGTCACCGAGGCGTGGAAGGAGCAGGTGCACGCGGGTCTCGTCGGGCTCGGCTGGTCGGCTCGCGATGCCGACGACGCCGTGGTCGCGGTGTCCCCGCTGGCCGCCGAGGGTGAGCCTTCGGTCCCGGACCTGCTGCGCGCCGCGCTCCGCGTGCTGTCCAAAGCCTGATCCGTACTTCCAGGAGGTGGAGACGTAACCGATGGACGAGAACGTCAGACCCCTGGTGTCCGGCGACGCCGTGGACCTGGAGGAGCGGAAGATCGAGTCCGCGCTCCGGCCGAGGACACTGGCCGAGTTCGGTGGGCAGCGCCGGGTGAGCGAGCAGCTCGAGCTCGTCCTGCACGCGGCCCGCGGCCGGAACCGCGCCCCCGACCACGTACTGCTGTCCGGTCCGCCCGGGCTCGGCAAGACCACGCTCGCGATGATCATCGCCAGCGAGATGTCGGCGCCGTTGCGGGTGACCAGTGGTCCCGCGATCCAGCACGCCGGTGACCTGGCCGCGATCCTGTCCGGGCTGAGCGAGGGCGAGGTGCTGTTCCTCGACGAGATCCACCGGATGTCGCGACCGGCCGAGGAACTGTTGTACATGGCGATGGAGGACTTCCGGGTCGACGTGATCGTCGGCAAGGGGCCCGGCGCGACCGCGATCCCGCTGGAGATCCCGCCGTTCACGCTGGTCGGCGCGACCACCCGGGCCGGGTTGCTGCCGGGGCCGCTGCGGGACCGGTTCGGGTTCACCGGGCACCTGGAGTTCTACGACGCCCCCGAGCTGGAGAAGATCGTCAACCGGTCGGCCGATCTGCTCGAGGTCGACATCACCCCGGAGGGCGCGGCCGAGATCGCCTCCCGGTCCCGCGGTACGCCCCGGATCGCGAACCGGCTGCTGCGCCGGGTCCGCGACTACGCCGAGGTCCGGGCCGACGGCATCATCACGCTCGCGCTGTCGAAGGCGGCCCTGGAGCTGTATGAGGTGGACCGGATGGGCCTGGACCGGCTGGACCGGTCCGTCCTGGACGCGCTCTGCCGCCGGTTCGGGGGCGGCCCGGTCGGTCTTTCCACACTCGCGGTTGCGGTGGGCGAAGAACGTGAGACCGTGGAGGAGGTGGCCGAACCGTTCCTGGTCCGGTCGGGCTACCTGGCCCGGACGCCGCGGGGGCGTGTCGCGACACCCGCGGCCTGGCGGCATCTCGGGCTGAACGTGCCGAAGGGGGCCGGCTTCGCGGACACCCTCTTCGACACCGACAACGAATAAAGGGAACGAGTAACGCAAACGTGACCCGGTGTCATGAGGCGCTTGTTGGGCCTCAGGGTTAGACTCCCCGGTGGCCTGACCTCAGGCCATCCCGTTGCGACCTGCGCGCTTGAGCAGAGCGTGCCGGGCGCCCGTACTTCTCGACCGAAGGATTTTGAATCCCGATGGAACTGATCGCCGTACCGATGGCCTCCTCCGGGGGTGGCTCGGGCATCACGCTCCTGCTCCCGCTGATCCTGATCGTCGGAATGATCTGGTTCATGAGCCGCACCCAGCGCAAGCAGCGCCAGCGGCAGGCCGACACGGTCGCCGCGCTGACGCCGGGCACCAAGGTGGTCACCACCAGCGGCATGGTCGGCATCGTGGAGGAGGTCGACGACGAGTACGTGACGCTCGAGGTCTCCGACGGCATGCTGGTGCAGTTCGTGAAGGCCGCGATCGGCCGGGTCATTCCGGAGGACGAGGCCGCCGCCGACGAGCCGGCCGAGGTGACCGACGAGCCGGCCGCGAAGCTGGACGAGGCCGACGACGCCGAGCCGAAGAGCACCGAGCCGAAGGTCGTGGACGAGCCGCGGGACACGGTCGACGTACCGGAGACGGGCGACGCCAAGGCGCAGGACAAGAAGCTGCCGCCGACGCACACCGAGAACTGACCCTTCTTCTGAATGGCGTACGGCTCCCGAGCGTCCTGACGACGGTCCGGCGCGCCCAGTAGCGCAAAGGTTGAAACAGACGTGGCAACAACGACGACTACCCGCCCTGGGCGGCTCCTGATCGTCTTGGCGGTCATCCTGGTCCTGCTGTTCGGGATCATGGGGCTGACCAAGTCCTGGGGGCCCAAGCTCGGGCTGGACCTGCGCGGTGGCACCACCATCACGCTCACCGCGAAGTCGCTCGCGGGTGGCGGTTCGGTGACGGCCGAGCAGCTGGCCGAGGCGAAGAACATCATCTCTCAGCGGGTGAACGGGGCGGGTGTCGGCGAGGCCGAGATCACCACGGCCGGCTCGAACCACATCAATGTGGCGGTGCCGGGAGCCAGCCAGGACAGCCTGATCAAGCAGGTCGGGCAGACGGCGTTGCTGTACTTCCGGGTCGTGTACGACGCCCAGGCCGGGACGCCGGTGCCCACCACGACGCCGTCGGCTCAGCCGACGACGACGCCGAAGCCGTCGGCCACGCCGAAACCGTCGACCACGATCAAGCCGTCGGCGACCCCGTCGGCGACGCCGAAGGGCCGGGCCTGGAGCAGCGCGCTGGGCAAGGACGCGACGCCGACGCCGACCCCGTCGGCCCAGCCGAGCACCCCGGCCGCGACCCCGTCGACGCCGGCCGCGAACAACGGCGACCCGCTCGCCTGGACGCCGGACGCGGCGAGCCAGGAGGCGTTCGCCAAGTACACCTGTGACCAGCCGGCGCCGGTGGACGACCCGGACAAGCCGCTGATCTCCTGCAGCCGGGACAAGGCCACCAAGTACCTGCTCGGCCCGGCGATCATCAAGGGCACCGACCTGTCCGGCGCCAGCGCGGGCATCCCGCAGGGCGGGTTCCAGTGGCAGGTCAACCTGAACTTCAACAACGAGGGCGGCGACAAGTTCCTCAAGGCGACGACCGCGATCGCGCAGCGCGGCGAGGGCCAGAACCTGTTCGCGATCGTGCTCGACGGCGAGACCATCTCGACGCCGAGCGTGAGCGGCCCGATCCCGGGCGGCCAGGCGCAGATCACCGGAACCTTCACCGAGGCCGACGCGCGCGACCTGGCGAACGTGCTGAAGTTCGGCGCGCTGCCGGTCTCGTTCGACATCTCCTCGGTCGAGACGATCTCGCCGCAGCTCGGCGGTGACCAGCTGTCGGCCGGCATCATGGCCGGTCTGATCGGGCTGGCGCTGGTGATCCTGTTCTCGTTCCTGTACTACCGCGGCCTCGGCATCGTGGTGGTCGCCTCGCTCGCGGTGGCGGCGCTGCTCACGTACGCGTCGGTGGTGCTGCTCGGCAAGGCGATCGGGTTCACCCTGACGCTGGCCGGGATCGCGGGTCTGATCGTGGCGATCGGTATCACCGCGGACTCGTTCGTCATCTACTTCGAGCGGCTCCGGGACGAGGTCCGGGAGGGCCGCAGCCTGCGCTCCTCGGTGGAGACCGGCTGGGCCCGCGCCAAGCACACGATCATCGCGGCGGACTCGATCTCGCTGCTCGCCGCGGTGGTGCTGTACATCCTCGCGGTCGGCGGTGTGAAGGGCTTCGCGTTCACCCTCGGCCTGACCACGCTGATCGACCTGCTGGTGGTGTTCATCTTCACCAAGCCGCTGGTCACCCTGCTGGCCCGGACCGACTTCTTCGGTCACGGCCACAAACTGTCCGGCCTCGATCCCGAGCATCTGGGTGTCGAACGGCTGCCCGGCCAGGCCGGTCCGGCCCGCCCGGCGACCAAGAAGTCCCGGCCGTCGACGCGCAAGCCCGTGGGAGGGGAGGTCTGATGTCGAAGCTCGGCAACATCGGTGCCCGGTTGCACCGCGGTGAGGTCTCCTACGACTTCATCGGTCACCGCAAGATCTGGTTCGGCGTCTCCCTCGCCCTCGTCGTCGTCTCTCTGGTCGGCCTGTTCGCCCGCGGCCTCGCGCTCGGGATCGAGTTCAAGGGCGGCGTCGAGTACCAGGCGAACGTGCGCGTCACCGACAACAGCGTCGCCGACTTCACCGACGCGGTGAAGGCGACCAACGCCCAGGACCTCGGCGACCCGGTGGTCACCACGATCGGTACCGACAAGGTGCGGATCCAGACCCGGCCGCTGGACCAGGACGACATCGCCAAGGTCCGGACCGCGATCGCCACCGAGGCCGGTGTCCAGCCCAACCAGGTGAGTACGTCGCAGATCGGCGCCTCCTGGGGTGACCAGATCGCGCACAAGGCGGTCCTGGCCCTGATCGTGTTCCTGGTGCTGGTCTTCCTGGTGATCTGGATCTACTTCCGGGAACCGAAGGCCTCGGCGGCGGCGATCATCGCGCTGGTGCACGACGTCCTGATCACGGTCGGCGTCTACGCGCTGATCGGGTTCGACGTCACGCCGGCGACCGTGATCGGCGTCCTCACCATCCTCGGGTACTCGCTGTACGACACCGTCGTGGTGTTCGACAAGGTGCGTGAGAACACCCGCGGGATCACCGGCTCGAACCGCTTCACCTACAGCGACGCGGCGAACCTGGCCGTCAACCAGACCGTGGTGCGGTCGATCAACACGACGGTGATCGCGCTGCTCCCGGTCGGCTCGATCCTGGTCGTCGGTACGGCGGTGCTCGGGACCGGTCCGCTGAAGGACCTGTCGCTGGCGCTGTTCATCGGTATCGCGGTCGGTGCGTACTCCTCGGTCTTCATCGCCCCGGCGCTGCTGGCCACCTTCAAGGAGCGCGAGCCGGGCATGCAGGCGCTGCGTCGCCGGGTGCTCGCCAAGCGCGGCGGGGCCGTCACCAACGCCTCCGGGATGCCGGTCCCGGCCGCCGCCGCGGCGGCCACGGCCGGCGGCGGTGGTACCGCGGTCGCCGAGCGACCGGACCGTCCGCAGGACCGCCCCCGCTCCGGTGGTACGCCGGTGGCGTCCAGCCGGCCGAAGTCCTCGGCCGCGGCGGGACGGCCGCAGCCGACCCGCAAACCGCGCTCGAAGCGCGGCAAGTGACAACACCGGTGACCAAGGCACGGATCGGGGCCGACTGCTGACATGCGTTCGCTGCAAGAGGTACTGACGGACGGCATCCGCGACATCCCGGACTACCCGCAGGCGGGCGTGGTGTTCAAGGACATCACCCCGCTGTTGGCCGACCACACCGGGTTCGGCCACGTCGTCGAGGCGCTGGCCGCGTTCGGCAAGGACGACGACGGCCGGCCGGTGGTGGACAAGGTGGTCGGGATCGAGGCCCGCGGCTTCATCCTGGCCGCCCCGGTCGCGCTCGCCCTCGGGGCCGGGTTCGTCCCGGTCCGGAAGAAGGGCAAGCTGCCGGCCGCGACGTACGAGGAGTCGTACGCGCTGGAGTACGGCGAGGCGACCATCGAGGTGCACCAGGACGCGTTCGTCCCCGGTGAGCGGGTGCTCGTCATCGACGACGTGCTCGCGACCGGCGGTACGGTCGAGGCCTGCCTGAAGCTGATCCGCCGGTGCGGCGCCGAGGTCGCCGGGACGACCGTGCTGATCGAGCTGTCGTTCCTCCCGGGCCGTAAGCGGCTCGAGGGGGAGCAGGTCAGCGCTCTGCTGACGGTCTGAGCTCCCGCTGACGCGCGGCGCCCGGTTGGGGGCCGTCGGCATCGATCGGTGAGGGATTCATCACTGTCCGTCGTCGATCACGTGGCGGTGCGGCGTGTTGTCCACAGGCCGGTCCACGGCGTTGGTGGCGACCCCCTAGACTGGTGGTCTGTCGGCGGAAGGGTTTTACACGTGGGCGAAGACCCGGCGATGACCTCGGCGGTACCGGACGTGGTACCGCAGCAGCCTCCGCGCGCGCCCGCACCGGTGCGCCCGGCGGCCGGCTCACCGCCGCCCGCGTCCCAACCGCCCCGGATCGCGCCCGCGCGGGTCCGGGCCCGGCTCGCCCGCCTCGGCGGCACCCGGCATCCGAACCGCGCGCCGATGCTCGAGCCGCTGTTCCGGGTCGTCCGGGCCACCCACCCGAAGGCCGACCTCGGCATGATCGAGCGCGCCTACCGGACCGCGGAGAAGTACCACACCGGCCAGCAGCGCAAGAGCGGCGACGCGTACATCACGCACCCGCTCGCCGTCGCCACCATCCTGGCCGAGCTCGGCATGACGGCCCCGACGCTGTGTGCGGCCCTGCTGCACGACACGGTCGAGGACACGCCGTACACGGTCGAGGAGCTGACCCGCGACTTCGGCGAAGAGATCGCCATGCTGGTCGACGGCGTCACCAAGCTGGACAAGGTCAAGTACGGCGAGTCCGCGCAGGCCGAGACGATCCGCAAGATGGTCGTCGCGATGGCCAAGGACATCCGGGTGCTGGTGATCAAGCTCGCCGACCGGCTGCACAACATGCGCACGCTGGGCTTCCTGCGGCAGGAGAAGCAGGAGCGGATCGCCCGCGAGACGCTGGAGATCTACGCCCCGCTGGCGCACCGGCTGGGTATGAACACGATCAAGTGGGAGCTCGAGGACCTGTCGTTCTCGACCCTGCACCCGAAGGTGTACGACGAGATCGTCCGGCTGGTCGCCGAGCGCGCCCCGTCCCGCGACGAGTACCTCGCCTCGGTGATCGACCAGGTGCACGAGGACCTGCGTGCCGCGAAGGTGAAGGCGACCGTCACCGGCCGGCCGAAGCACTACTACTCGATCTACCAGAAGATGATCGTCCGCGGCCGCGAGTTCGGCGACATCTACGACCTGGTCGGCATCCGCGTGCTGGTCGAGTCGGTCCGGGACTGCTATGCCGCGCTCGGTGTCCTGCACGCGCGGTGGAATCCGGTACCCGGCCGGTTCAAGGACTACATCGCGATGCCGAAGTTCAACATGTACCAGTCGCTGCACACCACCGTGATCGGCCCGCAGGGCAAGCCGGTGGAGCTGCAGATCCGCTCGTTCGCGATGCACCGCCGCGCCGAGTACGGCATCGCCGCGCACTGGAAGTACAAGGAAGACCCGAACGCGCCGGCCCCCGAGGTCGCGGGTCCGCCGAGCACCGAGATCGGCGCGCCGAACGACATGCCGTGGGTGCGGCAGCTGGTCGACTGGCAGCGGGAGACCTCGGACCCGTCGGAGTTCCTCGACTCCCTGCGGTTCGAGATCAACAACTCCGAGGTGTACGTCTTCACCCCGCGCGGTGACGTGATGTCGCTGCCGACCGGGTCGTCACCGGTCGACTTCGCCTACGCGATCCACACCGAGGTCGGGCACCGCTGTATCGGCGCCCGGGTCAACGGCCGGCTGGTGCCGCTGGAGAGCACGCTCGAGAACGGCGACGTCGTCGAGGTGTTCACCTCGAAGGCCCAGGGTGCCGGTCCGTCCCGCGACTGGCTCGGCTTCGTCAAGAGCCCCCGAGCGCGGAACAAGATCAAGCACTGGTTCTCCAAGGAGCGCCGCGACGAGGCGATCGAGCACGGCAAGGACGCGATCGCCAAGCAGCTCCGCAAGGAGGGCCTGCCGCTCCAGCGCCTGCTGTCCCACGAGACCCTGACCGCCGTCGCGAACTCGCTGCGCTACCCCGACGTCACCGGCCTGTACGCCGCGGTCGGTGAGAGCCACGTGAGCGCGCAGGCCGTCGTCCGCCGTCTGATCGAGACGTACGGCGGCGAGGAGGGCGCGGCCGAGGATCTCGCCGAGGGCCTGCGGCTGCCGCAGACCCGGGAGCGCCGCAAGCGGACCGCGCGCGGCGACGCCGGTGTCATCGTCAAGGGCGCCACCGACGTGCTGTCCAAGCTGGCCCGTTGCTGTACGCCGGTCCCCGGTGACGAGATCATCGGCTGGATCACCCGCGGCGCCGGCGTCTCGGTGCACCGCGCCGACTGTGCGAACGTGGCGAACCTGCAGACCCAGCCCGAGCGCATCGTCGAGGTCGAGTGGGCCCCGACGGCCCAGTCCGTCTTCCTGGTCGCGATCCAGGTCGAGGCGCTGGACCGGGCCCGGCTGTTGTCGGACATCACCCGCGTGCTCTCCGACTACCACGTGAACATCCTGTCCGCGGCGCTGACGACGACCCGCGACCGGATCGCCAAGTCCCGCTTCACCTTCGAGATGGGCGACCCGACCCACCTGGGCCACGTCCTCAAGGCGGTCCGCTCGGTCGAAGGCGTCTTCGACGTCTACCGCGTCACCCAGTAGCCGACCCGGGTGGGCGCTACTCCGTGGTGGGGGTGGCTTGGGCGAAGGTCCAGTGGTGGCCCTCGAGGTCGGTGGTCTGGTACGCCCGGTATCCGTGCTGCTGGATCGGCGTGGTGATCGTGGCGCCCTGGTCGGTGCTGTGAGCGAAGTGGGCGTCGAGGTCGTCGACGTAGACCCACACCTCATGGTCGTTGCGCGGGGCGTCGGTCGAGTCGGTCTGCGGGAAGAGCAGGATGGCCGAGGAGCCGATGCGGAACTCGATCCAGGACGGATGGCCGTCCTCGTCGGGGACTTCCAGGCTCGGCTCGAGTCCGTACACCTTCTGCAGCCACTCGGCCGCGGCGACCGGGTTCGCGTAGTACAGCGCGATGCTCAGCCGGCCGAGTTCGCCCGGCTTGGACATGCCTGAGCCGCGGCGCGCTGTCCAGGTGACGAGCCACGGGATCACGTTCGGCCAGAAGTAGAACGCCTTGTCGCCACCAGGTAGCAGCGTCTGCTCGACGCTCACCCGGGTGCCGGCTTCGCACGGTTCGAAGCGGATGTCGGTCTCGGTGTCGTCGACCGAGCTCCGGTACGCGAAGCGCGCGCCTGGTTCCCAGACGGTGATGCGGCCGAGTTCGAGGACGTCCTCGCCGGTGTCGCCGGCGGCGCGGCGGTACACCTCGAGGATGCGGCCGCCGACGCCCGGTTCGATCTGCATGCCGATCGCGCGGCCGGCGTCGAAGAAGTTGATCGGACCGCGGACCCACCACAGGTCGATCTCCGCGGTGAAGACGTGGAACGCGGTGCCCGGTTCGGCGGCGACCTCGACGGTCGCGGACGCGGACTGCTTGGTCACGATGACTCCCTCTGCTCGACGTGCTGCTTGAACGCTCCCAGTTGCTCCTGCCAGTGCGCCTGGACCTGATCGAGCCAGGCCTGCACGGCGACGACGGGCTCGGGCCGCAGCCGGAACACCCGGACGCGCGCGTCGTCAGGCACCCGCTCGTCGGCGATCACCTGTGCCGAGAGCAGGATCCGCAGATGCCGGCTCATGGCGGGTGGCGAGACCCCGGCGGCCGAGGCCAACTCCCCGGCTCGCCGCGGTCCCGCTCCCAACAGCTGAACCACCTGCCGTCGGGTCGGATCCGCCAGAACCTCGAAGACCCGATCGACCGATACGTCCACCATCACGCAATAGTTGCACGGATCGTTAACTATTGGAAGCGTCGATTCACCAGCGCCGGGGGAGACGGGGATGACGGCCGAGGAAGGAGCCGACGGCCAGTTCGAGAGCGGGGTAGCTGCCCCAGAGGTCGGGGCGGCGGACGGAGAGGAGGTGCCAGCCGAGCTCCTCCAGCTCCTGGCGGCGGAGGTCGTCGCGTTGCTGATCGCGATCGCGCGAGTGCCAGGCGTCGCTGTCGTACTCCAACCCGAGCTGCTGTCCGTCGTCGACCGGCTCGGGGTACGCGAGGTCGATCCGGTACTCCCGCCTGGCGCCGGCCACCCGGTACTGCGCCTCGGGCCGACCGAAGCCGGCGTCGATCAACCGGAGCCGGAGCCAGGACTCACCCGGCGAAGCAGCCCGCCGATCCGCGTACCGCAAGATCTCCCGGGCCTGCCGAATCCCCGGCTGCCCGTCGTACGCCGCGGAAGCCGCCCGAAGCGCCCACCGATCCACGGTCCCCGCCCGAAGCATCGCGTCCACCGCCGACAACGCAAACGGCCGAGGAAGCTGCATAGCAAGCTGCACCCCGGTAGCCACAGGACTGCTGACCCGCAAATCCCCAAGGTCCACAACGTCCGCGCCCTCCCGCACGAACTCAAGACGGACAGCATCGGCGTCGGCAGGCGGTTCACGACGAGGGCTGCGTCCAGCCGACGAGCGGCCGCGGGCGGATGAGGACCTGCCCAGCGCTGTGGTGTCGATGCCGTGCACCCAGGCAGCGAGTTCGCCGCAGGCGACAGCGCCGGCCGGGATCGCCTTCGCGGCGGCCGCGGCGCGGAGGGCTGGGGAGTCGGGGACGCGGGTGTCGACGTACACGTCGCCGACGACGCGGCGGATCTCGCCGGCGCCCAGCAACCACGGCAGCTTGCTGCCTATCTGGCGCTTGGTGAAGGGCAGCCCGGCGAAGTACAGCGGGAGGTCACAAGGAAACATCCCGGCATGATCGCCGAGAAGGCGCGATCACTGCTCGCCGTTGTCCACAGGCCACGGCGAGCAGTCAGCGATATCAGCTGAAGTCGGTGAGGGCGTTCTGGGCTTGGGTGAGCCATTCGCGGCGGGCGGCGATGGCTTCGCGGGCTTCGTTGGCCTTGCGGGTGTTGCCCTGGGACTCGGCCTTGGCGGCCTGCTTCTCCAGATCGGCGATCAGGGACTGGAGCTGCTTGACCGTGGCCTCGGCGCGGGCGCGGGCCTCGGGGTTGCTGCGGTTCCAGACCTCGTCCTCGGCGGTCTTGACGGCTTGTTCCACCGCGCGCAGCCGGGAGTCGATCGAGCGCATCGCGTCCCGCGGGACCTTGCCGATCTGGTCCCAGCGGTCGAGCAGGTCGCGGAGCTGCTCGCGGGCCGCCTTGGCGTCGTCGACCGGGAGGATCGCCTCGATCTCGACCAGCAGGGCTTCCTTCGCCTGCAGGTTGGCCTGCTGCTCGACGTTCTCTTCGGCCTGGACCGCGTCGCGGGCGCCGAAGAAGGTGTCCTGGGCGCTGCGGAACCGGGCCCACAGCTTGTCGTCGACCTCGCGCGGGGCCGGGCCGGCCGCCTTCCACTGCCGCATCAGGTCGCGGAACCGGCCGGACGTCGGGCCCCATTCGGTCGAGTCGGCGAGCGTCTCGGCCTCGGCGGCGAGCCGGTCCTTGATCTTGGCCGCCTCCTCGCGCTTGGACGACAGCTCGGAGAAGTGCTGCTTGCGGTGCCGGGTGTAGGTGGTGCGGGCGGAGGAGAACCGGTGCCACAGCTCGTCGTCGCTGGACTTGTCCAGCCGCGGCAGCGCCTTCCACTCCTCCAGCAGTTCGCGCAGCCGGGTGACGCCGTGCCGCCAGTCGGTGCCGGCGGCGATCGCCTCGGCCTCGGTGGCGATCTTGGTCTTCGCCTCGCGGGCCTCCTCGACCCGGGCGGCGCGTTCGGCCTTGCGCTTCTCCCGCTGCTGGGCGACCAGCGGGGTGAGCGCCTCGAGCCGGCTCCGCAGGCCGTCGAGGTCGCCGACCGCCTGGGCCTCCTCGATCGAGCTGGTCACCTTCTTCACCGCGGCGCGGGCGTCGTCGGGCGACACCGTGCCGGCCTGGACCCGCTTCTCCAGCAGCTCCACCTCGAACGCCAGCGCGTCGTACCGGCGGGTGTAGAAGGCGAGGGCCTCCTCCGGGTTCGCGTCCGGCCACTGGCCGACCGCCCGTTCGCCGTCCTTGGTCCGGACGAACACCGTTCCGTCTTCCGCTACCCGGCCCCAGCTCTCCTCGGCCACAACTCGCCCCTTCCGGCGGTATGTACTGCGCTCGTGCCCATTGTGGTAGGCCCCTGGTCCAACCTTCGGTACAGGGTCCGCCCGGGCGCGTCGGGACCTGTCCCGACGCTTATCCCTGAACAATCACAAACTCCCCGCCACTACGCAACGGGGTTCCATCACAATCAGGCTCAGATCCGCAAGCCCGAATCCGGTTCGTTCCCGCCCGGCGGCGACCGGTAGCCTTGGGTGGTCCCGATTCGTCCAGGAAGGTCTGTCGTGCTCATCGCCGGGTTCCCCGCGGGGTCGTGGGGTACGAACTGCTACGTCGTCGCCACCGGCCAGGGCGCGGAGTGCCTGGTGATCGATCCGGGCCAGGACGCGACCGCCGGCGTCGAGCAGGTGGTCCGGGAGAACAGGCTCAAGCCCGTCGCCGTCCTGCTCACGCACGGTCACATCGACCACATGTTCTCGGTTCTCCCGGTCTGCGGTACGTACGACAGCACCGCCTGGATCCACGCGGACGACCGGCACCTGCTGAGCGACCCGATGGCCGGGATCAGCCCCGAGTCCGCACGGATGCTGCTCGGCGGCGACCACAAGTTCGCCGAGCCCGACGACGTCGCGGAACTGACCGACGGGCAGAGCCTCGAGCTCGCCGGGCTGTCGTTCACCGTCGACCACACCCCGGGGCACACCCGTGGCTCGGTCACCTTCACCACGCCGTACGACGGGCCGGAGGACGTGCCCGCGCTGCTGTTCTCCGGTGACGTGTTGTTCGCCGGGTCGATCGGCCGGACGGATCTCCCCGGTGGGGACCATCCGGCGATGCTGCATACGTTGGCCACCAAGATCCTGCCGATGCGCGACGAGATCGTCGTGCTCCCGGGTCATGGTGGCCAGACCACGATCGGCCGGGAGAAGGCGACCAACCCCTACCTGCAGGACCTGGAGACATCGACATCGTGAGCAAGATCAACCCGATCAGCGGGTTCCCCGAGTTCCTCCCGTCGGACCGGATCGTCGAGCAGCACTTCCTCGACGTGATCCGGGAGACGTTCGAGCTGCACGGGTTCGCCTCGATCGAGACCCGCGCCGTGGAGCCGGTCGAGCGGCTGTCCAACCAGGGCGAGGACGCGGACAAGGAGATCTACGGGATCCGCCGGCTGGCCGCGACCGCCGACGACGACAGCGGCGCGAACCTCGGCCTGCACTTCGACCTGACCGTGCCGTTCGCGCGGTACGTGCTGGAGCACAGCGGCAAGCTGGCGTTCCCGTTCCGGCGCTACCAGATCCAGAAGGTGTGGCGCGGTGAACGCCCGCAGGAGGGCCGGTACCGCGAGTTCACCCAGGCCGACATCGACATCGTCGACAGCGGCGAGCTGCCGAACCACTACGAGGTCGAGCTGCCGCTGGTGATCGCGGACGCGCTGCGCAAGCTGCCGGTGCCGGAGTTCGTCATCAAGGTCAACAACCGCAAGATCCCCGAGGGGTTCTACCGGGGGCTCGGCCTGGACGACGTGACCACGGTGCTGCGGATCGTCGACAAGATCGACAAGATCGGCCCGGACAAGGTGGTCGAGCGGCTGGTCGAGGCCGGCGCCACCGACAAGCAGGCGAAGCTGGCCGTCCAGCTGGCCGACATCTCCAGCACGGACACGTCGTTCGTGGAGCAGGTCCGGGCGCTCGGGGTCGAGCACCCGACGCTGGACGAGGGCCTCGAGCAGCTCGGCGCCGTGATGGCCGCGGCCGCCGAGCACGCGCCCGGATTGCTGATGGCGGACCTGCGGATCGCGCGCGGCCTGGACTACTACACCGGCGCCGTGTACGAGATCTACCTGGTCGGCCAGGAGTCGTTCGGGTCCGTCGGCGGCGGTGGCCGGTACGACGCGCTGGCCAGCGATGGCAGGACGACGTACCCCGGGGTCGGGATCTCGATCGGCGTGTCCCGGTTGGTGCACCGGCTGATCAGCCTGGGCCTGCTCAAGGGCAGCCGCAGTACGCCGACCGCGGTGCTCATCGCGCTCACCGCCGAGGAGGACCGGGCCGAGGCGATGCGGACCGCGGCCGCGCTTCGGCAGCGGGGGATCCCGGTCGAGGTGGCCCCCGCCGCGGCGAAGTTCGGCAAGCAGATCAAGTTCGCGGACCGGCGCGGCATCCCGTTCGTGTGGTTCAGCACGGACAACGGTCCCGAGGTGAAGGACATCCGCAG
This sequence comes from Kribbella amoyensis, assembly GCF_007828865.1. Taxonomy (NCBI): domain Bacteria; kingdom Bacillati; phylum Actinomycetota; class Actinomycetes; order Propionibacteriales; family Kribbellaceae; genus Kribbella; species Kribbella amoyensis. The sequence goes on along the minus strand of NZ_VIVK01000001.1, from coordinate 6,470,628 downwards.
CGGCGAGCAGGTTCCGGCCGACCCGGCCACCTGGACGCCGCCCGGCGAAGACGTACGACCCCAGATCGAAGCACTTGAGGAGAACTCGTGATCCGTACCCATCCCGCCGGCTCGCTGCGAGCCGAGCACACCGGGCAGACCGTCACGCTGGCGGGCTGGGTGGCGCGGCGGCGCGATCACGGCGGCGTGGCGTTCATCGACCTGCGGGACGCCAGCGGCACAGTCCAGGTCGTCATCCGGGACGAGGAGGTCGCGCACCCGCTGCGGGCCGAGTTCTGCCTGAAGATCGTCGGCGAGGTCGGCGCCCGCCCGGAGGGCAACGCGAACCCGAACCTGCCGACCGGCGAGATCGAGGTCACCGCGACCGAGGTCGAGGTACTGAACGAGGCCGCGCCGCTGCCGTTCCCGGTCGAGGAGCACCACGCGACGCCGGTGAACGAGGAGATCCGGCTCAAGTACCGGTACCTCGACCTGCGCCGGCAGGGCCCGGGCGCCGCGCTGCGGTTGCGCAGCGAGGTGAACAAGGCCGCCCGCGAGGTGCTCGGCCGGCACGACTTCGTCGAGATCGAGACGCCGACGCTGACCCGGTCCACGCCCGAGGGCGCCCGCGACTTCCTGGTCCCGGCCCGCCTGCAGCCCGGGTCCTGGTACGCCCTGCCGCAGTCGCCGCAGCTGTTCAAGCAGCTGCTGATGGTGGCCGGGATGGAGCGGTACTACCAGATCGCCCGCTGTTACCGGGACGAGGACTTCCGCGCCGACCGGCAGCCGGAGTTCACCCAGCTCGACATCGAGATGAGCTTCGTCGACCAGGACGACGTGATCGCGCTGGCCGAGGAGGTGCTGGCCGGGCTGTGGAAGCTGATCGGGTACGAGATCCAGACCCCGATCCCGCGGATGACCTACGCCGAGGCGATGGCCCGGTTCGGGACCGACAAGCCCGACCTGCGAATGGGCCTGGAACTGGTCGAGTGCACCGAGTACTTCAAGGACACCCCGTTCCGGGTCTTCCAGGCGCCGTACGTCGGTGCCGTGGTGATGCCGGGTGGGGCCGACCAGCCGCGCAAGCAGCTGGACGCGTGGCAGGACTGGGCCAAGCAGCGTGGCGCGAAGGGCCTGGCGTACGTGCTCGTCGGGCAGGACGGCGAGCTCGGTGGTCCGGTCGCGAAGAACCTGTCCGAACAAGAGCGCGCCGGGATCGCCGACCACGTCGGGGCGAAGCCGGGTGACTGCGTCTTCTTCGCGGCCGGTCCGGTCAAGTCGTCGCGGGCGTTGCTCGGGGCGGCCCGGCTGGAGATCGGCCGGCGCGCCGGTCTGATCGACGAGTCGGCCTGGTCGTTCCTGTGGGTCGTCGACGCGCCGCTGTTCGAGCCGGCCGACGACGCCACCGCGGCCGGTGACGTGGCCGTCGGGTCGGGTGCGTGGACCGCGGTGCACCACGCGTTCACCTCGCCGAAGCCGGAGTCGGTGGACACCTTCGACACCGATCCGGGCAACGCGCTGGCGTACGCGTACGACATCGTCTGCAACGGCAACGAGATCGGTGGCGGGTCGATCCGTATCCACCGCGAGGACGTGCAGAAGCGCGTGTTCAAGGTGATGGGCCTGACCGACGAGGAGGCGAGCGAGAAGTTCGGCTTCCTGCTCGAGGCGTTCAAGTTCGGCGCGCCGCCGCACGGCGGGATCGCGTTCGGCTGGGACCGGATCACCGCGCTGCTGTCCGGCAGCGAGTCGATCCGCGACGTGATCGCGTTCCCGAAGTCCGGCGGTGGGTTCGACCCGCTGACCGCGGCGCCGGCGGCGATCACCCCGGAGCAGCGCAAGGAGGCCGGCGTCGACGCGAAGCCGGAGCCGAAGGGCAAGCCGGACGCGAAGGCCGAAGCCCAGCAGTAGTTCGCGGGGCCCGTTGCGTACTTGAGCAACCGGGGCGAAGCAGTGCCACAGTGACGATGCCGTGACGATCTGGCGACAGATGGTCACGGCATCGCCCGTTCCTCCTCCGCCCCGGGAGACGACATGCTCCACCGCGTACTGCGCGCCGCCCTCGCGATCGCTCTGGCCGGGACCGCCGGCCTGATCGCCGCCACCCCGGCCCACGCCGCCACCTACCAGACCACCGCCAGCGCCCTCAACATCCGCTCCGACGCGTACCTGTCCGCGTCCGTCGTCAAGGTGTTGTCCGGTCCCACCCCGGTCGAGGTGGACTGCCAGAAGGCGGGCGACTCGGTCACCGTCGGCAGCCGGACCACGACCTGGTGGGCGCATCTGCCCGCCCACAACGGGTACGCGACCGTGGCGTACCTGAACACTCCCGAGACCAAGCTGCCCGGCGTCCCCGAGTGCACGGTGAACCCGGATCCGCCGATCGAGGACATCACGCTCGCCGACGTGCAGGCGATGTTCGGCAGCCGGATCGCGAACCCGTCCCTCGTCCAGACCGGGCTGCCGTCGCTGAACCAGGCGATGCGGGACGCCCAGATCAACACGCCACGACGGCAGGCCGCGTTCCTCGCGACGCTCGTGCACGAGTCGCGGCTGGAGTACAACATCCGCGAGATCGGCGACACCCGGAAGTACGGCGGTCGCGGGTACATCCAGCTCACCGGCGACTTCAACTACGGCCCGGCCGGCAAGTACTTCGGCATCGATCTGCTGAACAACCCGGACCTGGCAATGTCGTTGCAGTGGTCGGCGCCGATCGCGCGCTGGTACTGGACCGTTGCCCGCAACATCAATCCGTTCGCGGACCAGCTGAACATGGGCAAGGTGAACGCGGCGATCGGGTACCCGGCCGGCGCGGAGGACCAGCGGCGCTGTGATTCCTTCAAGAACGCGCTGCGCTACCTCACCGGCTCGGTCCCGTCCGGCATCGTCTGCACCCGGTCGAAGGCGTACTCCGGGGACACCAGCGAGCTCACCCGGGCCGAGTTCGACGCTCTTGGAAAGGCTCCCGGCACGGTCGGCTGACGCAGGTCGGGTGCGGGGACTCCGGCCGTTCTAGCCTAGGGCATGGCTGACCTCGCACCCGACGCCGGCGGCAGTCTGCGGTCACTGCGACTGCGGGCGATGCTGACGCAGGCGGAGCTCGCTTTCCAGGCAGGCGTCGGGATTCGCACGATCCGCGACATCGAGGCCGGAAGGGTGCGGCCGCAGCCGAGGACGTTACGCCTGCTCGTCGAGGCGTTGCGGCTTTCGGAGGCAGATCGGGCCCTGCTCACGGGGTCGTCGCGCCGGGACGCCGTGGTGCCTCGTGAGCTGCCGCGGGCGCTCGCCGGGTTCGCCGGCCGGGAACGGCATCTGGAGGAACTGCTCGCCGCGGTCGATGGCGGCGCCGCCGTCGTCGCGGTGCACGGCATGGCCGGAGTGGGGAAGACCTCGCTGGCGGTGTCGATCGGCCACGCCCTCGCTGCCAGGTATCCCGACGGCCAGCTGTTCTTGGATCTGCACGGATTCACCGCTTCCGTCGGACCCCGGGCGGGCCTTGATTCGCTGTTGACGCGGGCGTTGCGCAGTCTCGGTGTGGACGACCGGGACCTGCCGGTGGACGTGGACGAACTCGCGGTTCGCTACCGCAGCGTCCTCGCCGGGCGTCGGCTTCTTCTGGTGCTCGACGATGCGGAGAGCGCGGCGCAGGTGGAGGCGTTGTTGCCGGGGACATCGGACAGTCTGACGGTGGCGACGAGCCGGCACGACCTGTCGCCGCTCCCCGGGGCGTACTCGCTCCTGCTCGAACCACCGCCGCTGCGCGACGCCGTGGCGATGCTCACCGCCGCCGTCGACCGGATCACCGAGGAGGAGGCCGTCGCCGTCGCGGAGCGCTGCGGGCGACTTCCGCTGGCGATGGGCCTGGCCTCGGCCCGCTTGCGCAGCCGTCCACTCTGGCGGGTCGAGGATCTGCTGGCGCGACTCGACGACGAGGACTGGTTGCTGGACGAGCTCGACCTGGGTCACCGAGGCGTCTCAGCGGCGTTCCGTGCCTCGTACCTCGAACTCGACGGTTCGCACCGGCGCCTGCTGCGACGACTCGGCCTTGTTCCCGGTGACGACCTGGACGCCCGGACAGCGGCCGCCCTGTGCGAGGTGACCGAGGAGCGGGCCACGGCAATGATGGAATCCCTGGTGGACGTGCATCTCGCGGAGACCCGCTCGACGGGACGGTACCGGCTGCACGACCTGGTCCGCCTGTTCGCGACCAGGCTCGCGCGAGCCGAAGAGGCCGAAGCCGAAGTGGACAAGGTCTTTCGCCGCCTGCTCGGCGTCTTCCTGCACTACAGCTACAAGGCGGCAGTCCACGTGGCATCGCCGTCTCAGCGGCTGCTCACCGGGGAAGCGACCGCGCTCGACCTGGGGCTGCCCGGCTTCGCCGACCGGGAGAGCGCCGTTGCGTGGTTCCAGGCCGAACGCGACAACCTCGCGGCCACCGTCATCGCGGCGCACCAGGCCGGGCAGCTCGAATCAGCCTGGCTCCTGGCGACCGCTTTCAGCGCGTTCCGGATGCACGACCGCGACGGCGAGCAGCACCTCGTCATCAACCGAACGGCGCTGGACATCGCCCGCCGGCTCGGCGATGCGCGCAAGGAAGCCCACTCGCTGGCAGACCGGGGACGCCATCTCACCTTCGCGGGCCGGCGCGACGAGGCCATCGGATGCCTGAGCAGGGCCGCTACCCTCAAACAGCAGCTCGGCGACCTCGGTGGCGCGACGTTGGCGCTCAGGAACATCGGCATCCTGCACCGCCAGTCCGGACGATTCCAGGAAGCACTCGACGTCTATCGCACGGCGCTGGAGCTGGCCGAAGCCGCTTCCGACGGCACGGCCATCATGCACATCAGCGTGAACATGTTCGTCCCACTGCTCCGGCTCGGGCGCGCGGCGGACGCCGGACGATGCCTGGTGGAGGCCGAACGGCGACTGGATGCCGGCGACAGCTACACCATCAGCCGCATCGAGAACTTCCGAGGGACCTTTGCCCGTGAGCAGGGCGACCCGGTCACCGCCCTGTCGATCCACACCGCGTGCCTCGAGCGGTGCCGGCGCGAGGGGTTCCTGGGAGGGTTCACCCCGGTGCTCATCGAACTCGGCGAGGACCTCCTGCGCCTGGGGCGCGGCGCCGAGGCCGTCACCTACCTGAAGCAGGCCGTCGAGCACGCGGCGGAGCTGGCGTACGCCTCGCTCGAACGGTCGGCCAGGAACGACCTCGGTCGCGCGCTCACCGCCGCAGGCCGTGCTGAGGAGGCTGTTGGTCAGCACGAGCAGGCGGCGGCCTTCGCCCAGTCCCATCAGGACGCCTACGAACTCGCGCGGGCCCATCACGGTCTCGCCGACGCCTACGGCAGGCAGGGCGACGAAGCCGCCGAACGACGACACCTGCGCCACGCCGCCGAGGGGTACGCGGCCTGCGGCGTACCTCTCAGCGGCGTGATCACCGAGCGACTGGAGCGCGCCGCCGTGAGTCCGGTTAGGCGGGAATGATCCAGCTCGGGACGAACCGGCGGAGCACCACAGCACAGGGGGACTCGTAATTCAGCTCGTCCTGCGTCGGGTTGTCGGTCAGCACCCGGCGGGCCTCGACCAGGGCGAGGATGATGCCGCTACCGGTCGAGGTCAACGCCGAGTAGCCGCCTTCGCGGAGGTTTCCGGCCTGGTTTCCTTCGTGGGCCAGCGGGTCGACACTCAGCGGCTTCCGGTATGTCGCCCACGTTTCGCCGTTGTCGGCACTCGCGCGCAGCGTCATCGCATAGCGGTTGTCGAGCGTCTGGCTGGCGGAGTTGAGGTGGATCAGGAAGTGGGCGCCGTTGACCGTGTGCGAGATCTGCGCGCCGTGGCAGCCGGGGTCGATGATCTGCGCCCGCCAGTACTCCTCGCCGAACTGCTGCCAGTTGCCCGGATTTCCGATCGCGACGCGGCGGGTGTGGGGGTAGTCGCCTTCCTTGATCTCGTGGTTCAGGGCGCGGTAGTTCAGGATCAGCTGCCCGTCCGAGCGCTCCGCGACGGTGCCCTCGCCGTACGGCAGGTTGGCCAGTCCGTTGGGTAGGCGCTCACCGACCCAGTCGCCGCCCGGCTCCTTGATGATCAGGCGGCCGCGGGCCGGGATCACGAGGGTGCCGTCGGCGCGCTGGATCCCGTTGCCGGGTCCGATGAAGTCGTTGGTGGGGGTGCCGTCGTCGGATCGCCGGTTCAGGTCGTTGCGCACCACCGGGTCGGTCCAGGTGGCCCCGTTGTCGTCCGACGTCGCGATGTACACCTTGGGGTCCTTGTCGTGCAGTTCTCCGGGCTGCCGGCGCAGCATGAAGCAGTACAGCCGGCCCGTGGTCCGGTCGTGAACCAGGGTTTCGTTCCCCCAGCTGTAGAGGGTCGCTCCGGCAAGCCCGGTCGCGGTGCTCCAGGTCAGCCCGGAGTCGGTCGACCTGCGCATCAACAGGTTGAAGTTTCCGCTCGCGTCGGCGACGCCGTTCGGTCTGCCGCCCGCGACCGCCACGACGACGCTCGTCCCCGGGATCGCGAGGATCGCGCCCCCGCGGCAGGAGTGGTAGTTGCCGTTCCCGCTCGGCTTGGGAATGGCCGCGGCTCCCGCTCCGGCATCGCCGAAGAGCATCTTGCTCTCCATGCCGTCGGCATCGAGAGCGAACGCCCGCTGCGGGAACGCCACCCCCGAACCCGTGATCCCGACCGCAGCCACACCGGCTGCTCCACCCAAGAAAGTTCGACGCGACAGAGGCATGATCGATCCCTCACAGACCTCGTAGGAGATGCCGGACCGGAGCGATCCGGCAGGGTGGACGATGCCGTTCACGCGGCGCCGCCGAGATCAGTGTGGAGGCGGAAAGAGTGCGGTGCGAGGCGGGAGACCGGCGGAAGAGCGGCAGGAAATTCTGCCGCTCCACGGCCCGGAGTCCGGCGTCGTCCGTCCCCGGTCGAAGGGGTGGTCCGGGGACACCGGCGAGCTGACCCGGGCCGCATTCGACGCTCTTGGAAAGGCTCCCGGCACGGTCGGCTGACGCCTAGCGTGTGCCGGGGCAGGACGCCTCCTGCTCCGGCACCGCCCTCTCCACCCGCCCCCAGGAGATGCCATGCACCGACTTCGCCGTACCCTCACCGCCGTCCTGTCACTGGTCGGCCTCACCGCGGCCGGTCTGGTCGCCGCCGCACCCGCGCACGCCGCCGTGTTCCAGACCTACGGCACAGGCGTCAACGTCCGCGCCGACGCGTTCCTGTCCTCGGCCGTGGTGCGGACCCTGTCCGGCCCGACCTCGATCGACGTGGACTGCCAGAAGGAAGGCGACCTGGTCACCGTCTCCGGCGGATCCAGCCGCTGGTGGGCGCACGTCCCCGCGCTCGGCGGATACGTCACCGTCGCGTACGTCGCGATCCCGGAGGACAAGCTCCCCGGCGTCCCCGTCTGTGGCGGCGGCGATCCCGAACCGCCGACCGGCGACATCACCCTGGCCGACGTGCAGGCGATGTTCGGCAGCCGGATCGCGAACCCGGCATTGGTGGAGACCGGGTTGCCGTCGCTGAATCAGGCGATGCGCGATGCCCAGATCAACACCCCGTACCGGAAGGCCGCGTTCCTGGCCACGCTGGTTCACGAGTCGCGGCTGGAGTACAACATCCGCGAGATCGGCGACACCCGTCCGTACGGGGGTCGTGGGTATATCCAGCTGACCGGTGACTTCAACTACGGCCCGGCCGGGCAGTACTTCGGGATCGATCTGCTGGGGAACCCGGACCTGGCGATGTCGTTGCAGTGGTCGGCGCCGATCGCGCGGTGGTACTGGACCGTTGCCCGCAACATCAATCCGTTCGCGGACCAGCTGAACATGGGCAAGGTGAACGCGGCGATCGGGTACCCGGCCGGTGCCGAGGACCAGCGCCGGTGCGACTCGTTCGCGAACGCGATCCGGTACCTCACCGGCTCCGTCCCGGGCGGCATCGTCTGCACCCGGTCGAAGGCGTACGCCGGGGACACCTCGAAGCTGACCAGGGCACAGTTCGATGCCCTCGGCAAGGTCGGCGGCGGCCTCGGCTGACCGCTGGAGCTTCTTACCGAGGAGTCGCGCGGACCCAGGTCTTGTCGGGGCTGAGATGTTCGACGAAGCGGAGGCCGGCGGCTGCGAGATTGCCGGTCAGTTGTTGCTCGGTAAGGTTCTGGACGACGATGCGCTGGGACCAGGTCCGGTCGCCGAGGGTGTGGGTCATGGTCGCGGCGTCGCGGTCGCCGGAGAGGTGCTCGACCTCGTCGATGACCAGGCGGTGGTCGTCGCGTTCGAGGACACGGGGACGGGCGAACGACTCCCGGTCGTGCTGCTGGAGAATCACCGTGCCGCCCGGCCGGACGTGGTACGCGCAGGTCGTCAGCAAGGCATGCCGGGCTTCGTCGTCGGGGACGTTCACGAGGAACGACATCATCAGCACCACGTCGAACCGCCGGTCCAGCCGGAGCGCCTCGATCGTGGAGCAGACGGTCTCGGTCTCGGGGATCCGGGCGACCATGTCCGGGGACTCGTCGACGGCGACGATCCGGTGACCGAGGGCGAGCAGGGGACGGGTGATCCGGCCGGTGCCGCAGCCGAGTTCGAGGATGCTGCTGGCGGGTGGGATCGCGGCGTGGATCACCTGGTCCTCGCCGTGCGCGTCCGACTCGATGTAGAGCTCGACCGGGCTGCCGTCCGGGGTGATGGGGCCTGGACCGGTCCCGCTCTGGCCCGCGCTCTTGCGGATCGTGCCGGGTGCCGTCGGCTTGGATTCGACCATGCGGCCGAGCCTGGCCGACGCGGGCGGCAGCGTCCAGAGATTCGGGTGATTCCGAAACTTGCGTGCGCCTTGGCGGCAAGGTGTGCTCGTATACGATGTACGGGGTGACAGCGAATCACGTGCTGGTGGGGGACGGGCACCAGCCCTTGCGGGACGTGGTGGCCGCGGAACTGCGGCGGCTCATCCTCGACGGCACGCTGCGGCCGGGGGAGCGGCTGGTCGAGGACCGGCTCGCGCAACTCCTCGGCGTCTCCCGCAACCCGATCCGCGAGGCGATGCGGGTGCTCGAGGCGGAGGGATTCCTCGACGTCACGGCCCGGCGCGGTGCGTTCGTGGCGATTCTGTCGGCGCAACAGGCGGAGGACCTCTTCCACGTCCGGCTCGCGCTCGAACCACTCGGTGCCCGGCTGGCCGCGTCGGTCGAGGACCGCGACGAGACACTGGTCGCGCGGTGCTGGGCGATTCTCGAACTGGTGAAGGAGTCCGGACCCGAGCAGGACCTGGACACCTTGTCGAACCTGCACACCGAACTGCACTCGCTGATCTTCGAGATGACCAGGAACAGCTATCTCATCGCGATCGCGATCCCGATGGTCAAGCGCGGCCAATGGCTGTTGCGGCAGAGCGCGCCGTTGCAGAAGCCGGCCGCCTGGGCGCAACACGACGGCCTGATCACCGCCATCGAGGAAGGCGACGCCGACCTGGCCGAGGCGGCCGCGCGGCACCACGTACTCAGCGTGCGCCGCGGCCTGATGCCCCGGCTCCGCCCGGCATGAGCCGGAGCCCGGCCGACGTCCAGGTCCCGCTCGCCCTGCTGCCGCACCTGCGCCGCGCCCGAGACGTTGCCGACCGCAACTACGCGGAACCACTCGACCTGGCAGGGCTGGCGGAGGCGGCCGGAGTCTCGAAGTACCACTTCCTGCGGTGCTTCGCGGCGGCGTACGGCGAGACTCCGATGCAGTACGTCACTCGGCGCCGGATCGAGCGCGCGGCCGACCTGCTTCGTTCCACCAACCTGACCGTGACGGAGGTCTGCGCGATGGTCGGGTACGCGGGGCTCGGGACGTTCTCCCGGCGCTTCACCGAACTGGTCGGGGTCAGTCCCTCGGAGTACCAGCGGACCCAACTCGGGCCGCGGGTGCCGGGCTGCTTCCTGTTCATGCTCGGGCTGAACTCCGCAATTCCGGAGAAGCCGGCCGGGCCGCCGAGCCCGTAGCGTCTGGACCAAGCCACGAAGGAGGAACCGTGATCACCAACGTCAGCCTGGTCACCGTCTACGTGACGGACATCGACGCGTCGAAGGCCTTCTACACCGAGAAACTCGGGTTCAAGCTCGCGGAGGACATCACCGTCGGCCCGGACTTCCGCTGGTGCACGGTCTACCAGCCCGAGCACCCGGAGCTCCGGCTCGCGCTGATGCTGCCCGGGCCGCCGATGGACGAGGAGTCGGCCGGCGCGATCCGCCGGATCATGGCCAAGGGCACGATGCACGGAGTCGGCCTGGCCACCGACGACTGCCGCAAGACCTTCGACGAACTGGTCGCGAAGGGTGTCGAGTACATCCAGGAGCCGTCCGACCGCCCGTACGGCGTGGAGGCGGTACTGCGCGACAACGCCGGCAACTGGCTGGTCCTGGTCGAGCAGAAGCCGTATGCCGCGGAGGACTTCGCCTAGGCGGGTCCCGGGGGCGCCCTACAGTGTGGCGTGATGGACATCAACGTGGATCCGGCGGCCGCGCAGCCGCCGTACGAGCAGGTGGCGACGCAGATCGAGCAGCTGATCCGGAGTGGGGAGCTGGCCCGGGGGACGCGCTTGCCGACAGTGCGGCAACTGGCCGGTGAGCTCGGGCTCGCGGTCAACACGGTCGCTCGGACCTACAAGGAGCTCGAGGCCGAACGGCTGATCGAGACCCGCGGCCGGAACGGAACGTTCGTCCGCGCGGCCCGGAGCGAGACCGACGACGAGGCGACGCTGGCCGCCGCGGACGCCTTGGCCCGGGCGGCGCGGCGGGCGCACCTTTCGCTGGCCGAGGCGACCCGGATGTTGCACGACGCCTGGTGACCGGCCGGACCAGGCCGGACGGAAACGATTCCAGATTGCTCGCGGACAACGTTGTCTGAGCTATTTACACGGGGTGTGACCGGGATTAGCCTCACCGTCATTTGACAGCGATGTCAGCGACAGGGGAGTGGTCACGATGGTGTCGAGACGAACGTTCCTGGCGGGTTCCGGCGTGGTGGCGGCAGGTGGGATGGGCTGGTTCCAGACCACCGCGGCCGCTGCCTCCGGACAGGTGAGCAGTGCGGGCGCGGCCCCGGCCGGGCAGCGGTTGCTGCCGGCCTTCGAGCGGCCCCGGCGGTTGCACTACGGCGATGTGAGCAAGCTGAGCGGCGGCGACCAGACGCTGCTCACCACCCTGCAGGGTGTGGTGAACCGCACCCGGCCCGAGCTGTACTTCCTCTTCAACCCGGGCGGCCCGGACGGCCCCGACGCCCGGTGGCTGCGCAACACCGGCCTGCCGACGACCCGGTACGCCGATCCGCTCGAGCTGGTCGCGCGGTACAAGAGCCGGATCCGTGGGGCGATCGTCCACGACCCGGCGATCCCGGACTCGCTCAACGTCGCGACGACGCTGGCGGGCCTGGAGAACGCGGTGGTCGCGACCGCGGAGCAGGCGAGCGCGCACGGACTGCGGATCGTCAAGGACCTGCGTGGTGTCTTCGACGAGGACCGGGTCAAGACGTACCGCTGGCAGCTGGACAACCTGTTCCCGCGGTGTTCGCACAAGCTGCTGGCGGGTCTGCCGCCGACGATGGTGGTCCAGGCCGAGAACATCACCTGGACCGAGATCGCCCGCGAGACCCGGCAGATCCGGGACTCGTCGAACCGGGACACCTACACCCTCGACGTCTCGCCCGCGCTCGGTGCGGAGGACGTGTACGTCCGGTTCGCGGACTCGTTCCGCGACGACGGGTGGGGTGCGTCGGTCGCATCGGTCCTGGTGAAGGCGAACGGCGCCGAACTGGCGAACTTCAAGCCCGGGACGGCGGCCGAGGAGCCGTACCTGTTCGACGGGCTGAACTCGTCGATCGGCGGCGAGGGCAACCGGTTCAGCGATGGTGGCGGGTACTTCATCTACAAGTTCACGCCGCCGGCCGGGACCACCTCGCTGACCGTCACGGTGGAGATGTGGAACCAGTACGTGGTCAGCGTGACCGACACGGCCCCGACCCGGGTCGAGCCGTTCCCGTACTTCCGGGACTACGTGGTGGCGACCAAGTCCCTGGTCAGCTGGCTGCCGCCGAACGGGCCGACCGGCGAGCTTCTCACCGCCCACTTCGACGCGGTGCCCCCGACCACGCCGTACGCGGGCTGGTTCTCGAACGACGTCGCGGGTGAGTGGAGCGGGGTCGACCTGGCCGCGCAGGGCGGGTCCGAGGTGATCCCGGCCGACTTCTACATGAACGGCACGGTTCACTCCGGAGTGACGGCGCCGATCAGCGACAAGGTCCGCCGGTTCACGCCGGTGAAGCCGCAGAACAAGATCTACGTGACGCTGACTTTCGGCGAGGGCGACAACGTGCAGTACTGCCAGCGGCACATGCGGGACCTGTGGGACGACCCGCGCCGCGGTGAGGCGCCGGTGAACTGGACGGTGAGTCCGTTGCTCGCCGAGATCGGTCCGGGGATCCTCGGCCACTACCAGCGCACGGCGACGCCGAACGACCTGCTGATCTGCGGTCCGTCCGGTGCCGGGTACAGCTACCCGGGGGCGTGGCCGGCCGACCAGGTCGATCGGTACATGGAGTTGTCGGGCCGGTTCATGCGGCAGACCGGGATGGATCTGGTCTACGCGTACAACCACCGGGAGAACGACAAGTGGGTGCCGTTCTCGGAGGAGCTCGGCCGCTCGTACGCCGAGAACACCCCGTCGCGCGGCATCATCCAGTCCTGGGAAGGCGGGGACCTGCTGGTCCGCCGGGGCGGCCTGCCGATCATCGGCAACTTCTCCCCGCCCGGGAAGGCCGCCGAGTACAAGGCCGCGCTCGACGCCCACACGAAGGACTGGACGGGTGACGCGCCGGTCTTCATCGCCGGGGGAGTCAACGCCTGGTCGTGGACGCCGACCGACGTGGCCGAACTGGCGAAGCTGCTGACCGGGAACTACGTCCTGGTCCTCGGCAACGTCTTCTTCGACCTGCTCAACCGGACGCTGGACTGACCCCCGTGGTTCGGCGGGAGGTTTCCGCCTCCTCCCGCCGGACCAAGGGTTCATCGGAACAAGCGGTCCGCGTTCTGCAGTGCGTACGCAGCGACCTGCCGGCCGAGAGTGACCCCGGCGGTGTCGGCCGTTCGGGTGTGGATGCCGGACCAGACCCGGGCGTCGACGTTCTCCAGAGTCAGCTGGCGCCAGTTGCTGTAGGTGCGGGTCGCGCCGGGAGCCGACGGGCTGCCGATCGTGTACGGCTTGGCGGTGCGCGCGCCGACGAGTGTCGTCAGCACCTGCTCCGCCGCACCCGAGTAGGTGTTGTGGCCGCTCGGGTAATCCGGGTGCGCGGGCGTGTTGTGCAACGGCGACCAGTCGGCCGTACCGGCGGCCTGGATCGCGGTGACGGGGCGCCAGCGTAGGTACGCGTACTTCGTGTCCGACGTGGCGATCTGGGTGTCCACCGAAGCGACGTGGAACAACGCGACCAGCTTGGCCCGCTCGGACAACGGACGCCGGGCAGCCTCATCCACCGCCACCCGCAGCGGTGCGGTGTAGAGCACGTACGACGAACCGAGCCAGAAGGTGGCGGTGTCGGTCTGCGTCTGGGTCCGCGTCGTGCTGTTCGCGGCACCATCGGCCTTGACCTCGGCGAGGTCACGGTTGTACCGAGGCGAGCCGAGCTTCGGCGGCGGCGCGAGCCGGAACTGGTCCGGGCGCTGGAGGACGAACGGCTTTGCCAGCCGGTTCCCGTACTGCGTGGCCGGGCTGAAGGTTGGCGGGGTCGGACGCCAGATGCCCGGGTCGGCCGACGGCGGCGTGAAGGGCGCGTTCACCGAGGCGGGATCGAGGCCGTCGCCGGTCCGGGCCGCCAGCACCGTCCTCGCCTCGCGGCGACCTGCCGCGACTCCCGCAGTCTCGGCCGTACCGTCCGGGATCCGGGCCAGGGTCGCGGCGAGGGACTGGTCCAGCTCCGGCTTGCGCGCGGGGATCAGGGTGACGAGCGTTTCGTGGATCGCGCCGGACAACGCTGCGTCGCCGAACGCGGCGTCACTGTTCGGCGTACCGGTCAGGGCACGGGCGGCGGCCAGCCAGCCGATCGCCCAGGTGCGGTTGTTGGTGACCTGGGTCGGCGCACCGGCCGCGGTGATGGTGGCGGCGGTGACGTCGTACCACTCGAGGGCGACGTCGACCGGCGCCTGCTGGGTCTCCGCGACCGCGGGCGTACCGGCGACCGCGGAGACGATGAGGGCGGGTATGGCTGCCAGGGCAAGGGATTTGCGCATGACGAACTCCTGGGATGACAGGTGAGGGCAGCGCCGCACGCTCGGCGTACGGTGCTGTGAAAGGAAGGGAGTGAGGGGTGCGCGGGCTAACAGCCGGCGCTGCAGGTACGCATCAGGTCGACGTGGAGTCGACTCACCAACCGAACGGTCGCGTTCACTCCAGGATCATGGCACGTGACGAATGGCCGCGACCGCCTGTATTACTACCTGGACGGTAGACATTCAGCTGTTGTGCCCGGCGGGTAGGGCGACGGAGACGGTGAGCCGCATGCCATCTACCCCTCGAACGCTGTGAGCCGGTGGCCGGAGGACGATGTGGGGATGACGCCCGAGGAACTGCTCGACCTCTTCCATCGCCGGATCCGGCTGCCCGACGCGGACGCGATCCCGGGCTGGAAGCAGGAGCACGACGGTCCCGTCCACCGCTCGTACGCCGAGGGTCCCGGCGGGGGTGGGTTCGTCGAGGCGCCGCGCGGTCTTGGGACCGATCCGGATGCGGTGATCGCGTCGCAGATCGAGTTCTTTCGTCAACGGGGGCTGCCGTTCGAGTGGAAGACGTACGCGTACGACGAACCGGCGGACCTGGCCGATCGGCTGGTGCGGCACGGGTTCGTCGCGGGGGAGCCGGAGACGTTGATCCTCGGGGAGGTCGACGTGATCCTGCGCCGGCCGGTCGTGCTGCCGTCGAAGGTGGTGTTGCGCGACGTCTCGGAGGCGGGCGACTTTCATCGGATCGCGGTGCTGATGGACACCTTGTGGCACAACGGGCTGGAGCGGATCGAGGAGCAGCTGGCCGCCGAGGCGCGGATGTTCCCGGATCGGTTGATCGTGACGATGATCGAGGAGGCATTGAAGGGGCCCGACGGTCCCGCGTTGACGGCGGCCTGGATCCGGTTCCATCCGGGAACGGGGTTCGCCGGGTTGTGGGGCGGCGGGACGTTGCCGGAGTGGCGGCGGAAGGGGTTGTACTCCGCGATCCTGGTCCACCGCGCTCGGTTGGCGAAGGCGCGAGGGTACTCGTATCTGCGGGTGGACGCTTCCGAGGACTCGCGGCCGATCTTGGCGAAGCTGGGGCTGCATGCGGTGACGACGACTACGCCGTACACGCTGTTGGTCTAGCTGTCCTCGACCCATTCGAGGAGGTCGCCGGGTTGGCAGTCGAGGACGCGGCACATGGCTTCGAGGGTGCTGAAACGGACCGCCTTGGCCCGGCCGTTCTTCAGGACCGCGACGTTGGCCGGGGTCAGGCCGACCTTCTCGGCGAACTCGCCGACGCTCATCTTGCGTTTGGCGAGCTCGACGTCGATGCGTACGACGATCGGCATCAGATCACCGCTTGCATGTCGGTGTGCAGCGTCGTGGCCCGCCGCAGCAGTGCGCGCATCACGATCATCAGCAGCCCGAGGACGGTGACGCCGGTGAGGAGCAGGAAGAGCAGCAGTGGTCCGGCGGGATCCGATGCCTTGAACCCGACGAAGAGGAAGACACCGAGCAGGACCAGCCAGGCGGCCCCGATCGCCCAGACGATGCCGTTCACCCACTTCATCGCGGCGTCGGTGAAGATGCGGTCGTCCTTCACCAGGGTGAGCAGCTTCCAGGTGCAGACGATCACCACCTGGACGCACAGCACCCAGAACACCGTCACCGCGGTCGCCGGCCAGCGCAGGTACGCGTCCTCGGGCGACTCCTCGGCCAAGTGCGCGAACTGGCCCGGCAGCGACAGCGTCTGGAAGACGACGAGGACGCCGAACAGCACGACGAGGAAGACCCTGAGCGCGAACACGGCGCGATGTTCCGAAATCACCCATCGAGAATCGCTCGCAACCTATCGACTGTCAATCGACGCTCGGGGGTGTCGGCATCCTGGTTGGTCATCGGCCGTCCGATCACCGGCGGTAACCCGCGGGGCGGCGTACGGAACCGGGACGCGACGTTGTACGTTGCGGAGACCATGGGCCTGAAACTCACCTCACGCTTCCGCCGGCTGCTCCAACGACCCGGCTCGATCGACCTCGGACCGTACGAGAAGCTGACCACCGCGGTCGGCGAGGCGGAGGAGTCCGTCCAGTCGCTCAGCGACGAGGAGCTCACCGAGGTCGTCGCCGAGATGCGCACGACCGACGGGCTGGACGAGGACAACCTGATCGAGTTCCTCGCGCTCGCCCGGGAGGCCGGCCGGCGGGCCATCGACGAGCGGGCCTTCGACGGCCAGATCGTCGGCGCGCTGGCCCTGCTGCGCGGCCGGATCGTCGAGATGGCGACCGGTGAGGGCAAGACCCTGGCCGGGGCGTTCGCCGCCGCCGGGTACGCGATCGGCGGCCGCAAGGTGCACGTGCTCGCGGTGAACGACTACCTGGCCCAGCGCGACGCCGAGTGGATGGGCCCGATCTACGCCCTGCTCGGAGTCAGCGTCGCCCACGTCGGGCAGGCGTCCACGCCGGAGGAGCGGCGCGCGGCGTACCAGGCCGAGGTCTGCTACGCGCCGGTGAGCGAGGTCGGCTTCGACGTCCTGCGGGACCGGCTGGTCGGCGACGCCGCCGACCGCGTCTCCGCCGAGCCGGACGTGGCCCTGGTCGACGAGGCGGACTCGGTCCTGATCGACGAGGCACGGGTGCCGCTGGTCCTGGCCGGCGCGACCCGGTCGGAGGAGATCGACGACGACGTGGTCCAGCTGGTCCGCACCCTGCGCGCGGGCGTCGACTACGAGATCGACGGTGACGGCCGGACCGTCGCGCTGACCGACAAGGGCACCGACTTCGTCGAGGAGCACCTCGGCGGTATCGACCTGTACGCCGACGAGAACCTGGAGAAGATGACCCAGGTCAACGTCGCGCTGCACGCGGAGGTGCTGCTGCGCAAGGACGTCGACTACCTGGTCCGCGACGGCAAGGTCAGCCTGATCAACAACAACCGCGGCCGGATCGCGAAGCTGCAGCGCTGGCCCGACGGTCTGCAGGCCGCCGTCGAGGCGAAGGAGGCCGTGCCGGTCAGCGAGAGCGGCGAGGTGCTCGACTCGATCACGGTGCAGGCGCTGATCAAGCGGTACCCGAAGCTGTGCGGCATGACGGGTACGGCTGTTGTCGTCGGGGAGCAGCTGCAGGAGTTCTACGACGTCGAGGTGGCCGTGGTGCCGCCGAACAAGCCGAACATCCGGGTGGACGAGCCGGATCGGCTCTACCTGACTGTTGCGCAGAAGAACACCGCGTTGGTGGAGCACATCCAGGAGATCCACGAGACCGGGCGGCCGATCCTGATCGGGACGCAGAGCGTGGAGGAGTCCGAGCAGCTCAGCGATCTGCTCGAGGCGGCCGAGGTTCGGCATGTCGTTCTGAATGCGAAGAACGACGCCGAGGAAGCCGGGATTGTGGCCGAGGCTGGTGTGCCGGAGACGGTGACTGTCTCCACGCAGATGGCCGGCCGGGGTACGGACATCCGGCTGGGTGGGCGTGACGGCTCGAAGGGTAAGGACAAGGCGGCCGAGCTGGGTGGGCTGTACGTAGTCGGTACAGGGCTGCACGCGTCGCGGCGGTTGGACGACCAGCTTCGTGGTCGCGCGGGGCGTCAGGGTGACCCGGGTGGGTCGCTGTTCTTCGCGAGCTTGGGCGACGAGCTCGTGACGCGGTACTCGATCACTTCGGGGCTGCGGCCGTCGCCTGATGACAAGGGCCGGCTGACCGATCGCAAGGCGCTCGGGATGCTGGAACACGCTCAGCGCGTTGCCGATGGCGCGAACGCTGAGCTGCTGCGGACCACCTGGTCGTACAGCCGCCTGACCGAACAGCAGCGCGCGATCGTCCTGTCGACGCGGGAGAAGATCCTGGCCGAGGACGTTGCCGCGGAGAAGCTCGCGGAGACGGCCAAGGAGCGGTACGAGGAACTGGTCGACTCCGTTGGCGAGGACGTGGTGAAGGACGCGGCCCGGCGGATCGCGCTGCACCACCTCGACCGGCGCTGGACTGACCACCTGGCGTATCTCGCCGATCTGCGCGAGGGGATCCACCTGCGGTCGCTGGCCGGCGGCATCGTGCACCAGAAGCCGATCGACGAGTTCAACAAGGTCGCGATCGCCTCCTTCAACACGCTCATCGACGACGCCTGGAAGGACGCGAAGGAAACCTTCGACGAGGCGGAGATCGGTGCGGAGGGGCTGGACGAGGAGGCGTCCGGTGTACCGCGCCCGACGGCGACCTGGACCTACCTGGTCAACGACAACCCGTTCGGCACCGAGGCGGACCGGATCCTCGGCCGGCTGCGCAACGCGATCAAGGGCGAGGAACTCGTGACGGTCGAGGACGACGAGCCGGTCGAACTCGCCGAGGACGACATCCCCGAAGAACTCCGCGACCTCGACGACGACGAAGACCTGCCGGAAGAACTCCGCGGGGACGCCGACGACGACACGGATGCCGACGCGGACGACGACGCGGACAAGGACGAGCGAGGCAAGAAGTAAAGCCCCACCTGGCTGCCCTGCTGACCGGCGTCCCCGGTCAGCAGGAATGTCCGCCGCCTCGCCCGGTCTCAACCCGGGCGAGGATCGGTTCCGCTGGGCAAACCCGGACGGCGGTGCGTGCCGGTGTGATCGACCTGGAAGGTGAAGCCGTGAGGGCTCGTCCATTCCAAGGCACCATCGGTCGCGCGATCGACCGTCCACTGGCCGTGGGTTTTGACCCGATGGCTGAAGCGCCGTAGCGGGATGAGGCTGGTCGTGCTGGTCTGACCCGGTGGACCGTTTGGGTCGTACGGCTGAACGTGATCGAGATCGGTCGCCAGGGTTGTCTCCGCGGTCCCGTAAGGGAACTGCTCGACGGGGTGAATCAGCTTGAGCTGTTCCCGCAAGCGCCGGGGAATCTCATAGGAATCGACGCTGATCTTGTCGTTGAGGTCGATCACCGGCCGGACCGAGTAGGGGCGGTGGCCGATCAACTCGGTCAACTGCGCGGCGAGAAGCGGCCCGCAGCCTTCGACCCGAGCGACGCCGGAACCGGTCGCCAGGGTGTGGTCGGTGAGGTGCACGTAGACCATCGTGCGGCTGGTGCGCGAGCCGGCGACCCCGTCGAGCTGAGCCAGGTCACCGTTGACGAACTGGCGCGTGGGAGAGCCAGAGTCCACCGGCGTCTGCTCAGGATCGGCCGAGGTGTCCCACGGCTCCACCTCTGCCTCGCTCGCGGCCGATGCCCCAACGGCGGCGCCCGCTTCCACCGCGCCCGCTTCCACGGCGTCCGGCCCCACCGACGGCGGAGGCGCCAAGTCGGGCGGGACAAGCTCAAGCCGAGGACGATCAGCCCGCGCCGCATCCACTCCGCCCAGACCGGGCTCGCCAACGCCGCCCTGCGACCCGGTCGGATGCCCGGACGCAGCCCGACCAGAAGCAGGCACGGAAGCAGCGACAGTCGGATCAGCAGGCGCCGCCTGCCCCACGATCCCAGTGCGACCGGCGTTCAAGATGGCTTGGGCATGCGCAGGATCGGCGAGAATGCCCAACGCCCGCGCGCGTCGAAGCCGCAGCGGATCCGGATCCCCGAGGGTTTTCAAAGCTTCCGCGAGTGCGTCGATGGTCGCATCGAACCGCAGCACGTCACCGGTCGCGGCGAGAATCCAGACCGACTTGGTCCCGTGATCATCCACCCGCCCCACATACACACCCCGCTCACGAGCTTTCCGTTCCGCCGCGGACCGGGCCGCGTCCTGATCGGCCTGATACCGAGCGGCCGTGACGATCTTGCCCAGCCGGATCGGGGTGATGGTGTCGAGCAGCCCACATACATTCTCGTCGACGATCGCGGCGGCCTCCTCGGACAACTCCAGGCAAGCAGTCGCGACCTTGCAGGCCTTCCACGGTGTCGCCTCGCCGGCGAGCACAGTGGCCCAGATCCGCGGCAACCGATGCCGCAATGCCAAGGCCTGCCCGATGTACGCCGCCGCCGACCCCGCCGACGTCCCGAGCAGCGCACCGAACTCGGCAGGTGCGAACTCCGCGATCGCCGGACACCCTGCCCCGCCGTACACAACCCCTCGCTCTCGACCACCACGACCATCTCCACCAGGCAGACCGTCCACAGCGTGGAGATCGGCGAAGTGCTGAGCGTGCAGAAGGAGACGTGCCTCGATCCGATCCCGTTCGGCACGGTGCTCCGCGGCCGAGGCAAGCACCTCGGTCGCGTCGAGCTCGGCAACATCTCCATCGAACATGTGTTCGACTGTAGATCCAGAACCGAACCCCGGCAAATCCGCTATCCACAGGATCCCTTACCCACAAGGGCATCCCATTCCCAGGGCTCGACCAGGCCGCAGGTCGTTGCCTGTTGAGGCAGACGGCCACGAGGGCCCCTGCACCTCCGCAAAGGAGATGTCGGCGTTCGTAGGTAGGCTCTAGCTGTGACCGAAGGCTTGTTCGATCTTCCTGGGGCATCCGCTCCTGCTCGTGGGGGCGGGAGCTTGGCCGACATGGACCACACCGCCGCTCCGTTGGCGGTGCGGATGCGGCCCCGGAGCCTCGACGAGCTGGTCGGCCAGCAGCACCTGCTGGCTCCTGGATCTCCGTTGCGCCGGTTGGTAGAGGGTGATCAGCCGATGTCCCTGTTGCTCTGGGGGCCTCCCGGGACCGGCAAGACCACGATCGCGGCCGTCGTCTCGCATCAGACCAACCGCAAGTTCGTCGAGCTCTCCGCCGTCACCGCCGGCGTCAAGGACGTACGCCAGGTGATCGACGGGGCACGGCACGCGCTCAACCGGTCGGGCGGGACGAGCGAGACCGTGCTGTTCATCGACGAGGTGCACCGCTTCACCAAGGCGCAGCAGGACGCATTGCTCCCCGGGGTCGAGAATCGCTGGGTCACCCTCGTCGCCGCCACCACCGAGAATCCGTTCTTCTCGGTGATCTCCCCGTTGCTCTCGCGATCCCTCCTGCTGACGCTGGAGTCGCTCACCGACGACGACATCGCCGTACTGCTCGACCGCGCGCTCGCCGACGAACGCGGCCTCGCGGGGGAGTTCGCGCTCGCCCCGGACGCCAAGGATCACCTGCTCCGGATGGCCGGTGGGGACGCGCGCCGGGCGCTGACGTATCTCGAGGCCGCGGCCGGTGGTGCGAAGGCAAAGCTCACCGAGGACGGCGACGGCCCGGCCGAGATCGACCTGAAGACGCTAGAGACCGCGGTCGACCGAGCGGCCGTTCGGTACGACCGGGCCGGGGATCAGCACTACGACGTCGCATCCGCGTTGATCAAGTCGATCCGCGGTTCGGATGTCGACGCGGCGATGCACTACCTGGCAAGGATGATCGAGGCGGGGGAGGATCCGCGGTTCATCGCTCGCCGGCTCGTCATCTCGGCCAGCGAGGACATCGGGATGGGGGACCCGACCGCACTCGGGGTCGCGGTGGCCGCGGCCGAGGCGGTGCAGTTCATCGGGATGCCGGAGGCCCGGATCAACCTCGCGCAGGCCGTCGTCGCACTCGCCCTGGCGCCGAAGTCGAACGCCGTCATCACCGCGATCGACGCCGCCATCGCCGACGTGAAGGCGGGCAAGGTCGGCCCGGTTCCACCGCATCTGCGCGACGCCCACTACGCCGGCGCGAAGAAGATCGGCCACGGATCGACCTACCAGTACTCGCACAACGATCCGCGCGGCGTCGTCCCGCAGCAGTACGCGCCCGACGTCGTGGACCGGACCGACTACTACCGGCCGACCCGGCGCGGTGGCGAGGCGTCGTACGCCGATCGCGTGGACGCTCTCCGCAAGATCCTCCGCGACCGGGACTGAACCGGACCACGGATCACGAGTACTCAGGGTGAGGCCGGTGGTTCGACTTGGTGAGGGACTGTGATGTGGGGGATGGTGTCCTGAAGCTGGGCCTGGTAAGGGCGCGCGATAGGGTCGTGCGGTCCACGAGGTCGCAACGGGAAGGTGGATCGTTTCCATGAGCGTCGGTGAAGTCGCGGGGCTGATAGCGGCCTGCGCGCTGCTCATCCTGGTAGGCCTGCTGGCCTATCCGATCCTGAAGCTGGGCAAGGTGCTGGACGAGACCCGGATCATGGTCAAGGGCGTCTCCGACTCCAGTATCCCGCTGCTCGGCGAGGTGACCGAGACCGTGTCGACGACCAACGCGCAGTTGGCGAAGGTGGACACCATCACCGACAACGCGACCACCGTGACCACCAACGCGGCGGCGCTGGCGTCCTTGTTCGCGGCGACCGCGGGTGGTCCGCTGGTGAAGGCGGCCGCGTTCACGTACGGCGTGCGCCGGGCGCTCGGCGAGAGCCAGCGCCGGGACGTGTCCCGCCGGGTGAAGGACGAGATGAAGGCCGAGCGCAAGGCCCGCAAGCGGGGTGACCTGTGATCAGGCGGATCCTCTGGTTCGTCATCGGTACCGCGGTCGGCGTCTACGCCGTGACCCGGTTGAAGAAGCGGGCCCAGGTGCTCGCACCGGAGAGTGTGCAGGCCTCGGCGGAGAAGGTCGCCGCGGCGATCCGGCACTTCGGTGACGAGGTCCGGGCCGGCATGGCCGAGCGGGAGACGGAGCTCAGAACCGCGCTCGGCATCGACACAGAAGCAGCAAACGATCGTGAGGACGACCGGTAACACCCATGGAAACCAGTGAGATCAGGCGGCGGTTCCTGCAGTACTTCGAGGACCGCGGCCACACGGTGGTCCCAAGCGCGCCTCTGCCGTCGCCGGACCCGAACCTGCTCTTCAACGTGGCCGGGATGGCCCAGTTCGTGCCGTACTTCGTCGGCCAGCAGACCCCGCCGTACCCGCGGGCGACCAGCGTGCAGAAGTGTGTCCGCACCCTCGACATCGAAGAGGTCGGCAAGACCACCCGGCACGGCACGTTCTTCCAGATGAACGGCAACTTCTCGTTCGGCGACTACTTCAAGGACAAGGCGATCGAGTACGCCTGGGACCTGGTCACCAAGCCGCAGAGCGAGGGCGGGTACGGCTTCGACGAGTCGGTCCTGTACGCCTCGGTGTACTACGAGGACGACGAGGCGATCGAGCTGTGGAAGCGGATCGCCGGCCTGCCCGACGACCGGATCGTGCGGCTCGGGATGAAGGACAACTTCTGGTCGATGGGGATCCCCGGTCCGTGCGGACCGTGCTCGGAGATCCTGATCGACCGGGGCCCGGAGTTCGGCGCGGACCGGGACTGGGAGGCGGGCGACCGCTACCTGGAGTTCTGGAACCTGGTCTTCATGCAGAACATCCGCGGCGAGGGTGGCGGCAAGGAGGGCTACCCGATCCTCGGTGAGCTGCCGAAGAAGAACATCGACACCGGTCTCGGCCTCGAGCGCGTCGCGTTCCTGCTGCAGGGCGTCGACAACATGTACGAGATCGACGAGATCTACCCGGTGATCGAGAAGGCGTCGGAGCTGAGCGGCCGCAAGTACGGCAGCGACCAGACCGACGACGTCCGGTTCCGGGTCATCGCCGATCACGTCCGCAGCGCGCTGATGCTGATCGGCGACGGCGTCACCCCGGGCAACGAGCAGGGCGGGTACGTCCTGCGCCGGCTGCTCCGCCGGGCGATCCGCTCGATGCGCCTGCTCGGGTACGAGGACCCCGCGCTGGTCGAGCTGCTGCCGACCACGCTGGAGCAGATGAAGAAGTCGTACCCCGAGCTGGAGCAGGACTTCGGCCGGATCAGCCAGGTCGCGTACGCCGAGGAGGACGCGTTCCGGCGCACCCTGACGGCCGGCACCAGCATCTTCGACGTGGCGGTGCGGCAGACCAAGTCCGAGGGCGGCGCGCAGCTGGCCGGCGCGAAGGCGTTCCAGCTGCACGACACCTACGGCTTCCCGATCGACCTCACCGTCGAGATGGCGGCCGAGCAGGGGCTGCAGGTCGACACCGACGGCTTCCGCACCCTGATGACCGAGCAGCGCGAGCGGGCCAAGGCCGACGCGCGGGCCAAGAAGATGGGCCACGCGGACACGTCCGGCTACCGCGAGCTGCGGGAGAAGGGCAGCACCGAGTTCACCGGGTACTCCGAGCTCGCCACCGATTCGCAGGTCCGCGGTGTCTTGCGCGACGGCGCGGTCGCGGCGGCCGCCGAGCAGGGCGAGACCGTCGAGGTCGTGCTGGAGAAGACCCCGTTCTACGCCGAGTCCGGTGGCCAGATCGCGGACGAGGGCCTGATCGTCGCCGACGGCGCGAAGCTGCAGGTGCTGGACGTGCAGCGACCGGTCAAGGGCCTGATCGTGCACAAGGTCAAGGTGCTCGAGGGCACCGTCCGGCCGGGGCTCGACGTGCACGCGCAGGTCGACCACGAGTGGCGGGTCTCGGCCTGCCAGGCGCACTCCGGGACGCACGTCGTGCACGCGGCGCTACGCCAGGTGCTCGGCCCGAACGCCCTGCAGAGCGGTTCGTACAACAAGCCCGGCTACCTGCGGCTCGACTTCGCGTGGTCGTCCTCGCTGGACCAGGCCACCCGCAGCGAGATCGAAGAGGTCGCGAACCTCGCGGTGCGCCAGGACCTGCCGGTCTCCGCGCAGTACATGACGCTCCCGGAGGCCCGGGACTGGGGCGCGCTGGCGCTGTTCGGCGAGACGTACGACGAGACCGTGCGCGTCGTCGAGATCGGCGGCCCCTGGTCGCGTGAGCTCTGCGGTGGCACGCATGTGAAGCACTCGTCCCAGGTCGGCGCGCTGACCGTCACGAGTGAGTCGTCGGTCGGCGCCGGGGTGCGCCGGCTGGAGGCGTTCGTCGGGATGGACGCCCTGCGGTACCTGGGCAAGGAGCGCGCGCTGGTCCGGCTGCTCAGCGAGAACCTGAAGACCCGGCCGGAGGAGCTGCCCGCGAAGGTCGCCGACCTGTCCGAGCGGCTGCGGGCGGCCGAGAAGGAGCTGGAGAAGGTCCGGGCCGGTCAGGTCCTGGCCGCCGCGGCCCAGCTGGCGGCGGAGCCGAAGGACGTCTTCGGGGTCGCGTACGTCGGCCACCGCGCGCCCGACGGCGTGAACGGCGGCGACCTGCGCAAGCTGGCCCTCGACATCCGCGGCCGGATGGCGGCGGACAAGCCGGCCGTGGTCGCGGTCCTGAGCGTCAACGACGGCAAGCCCGGCGTCGTGGTCGCGCTGAACGACACGGCCCGGGAATGGCGGCTGAAGGCCGGCGACCTGGTCCGGATCGCGGCCGAGCAGCTCGGCGGCCGGGGCGGCGGCAAGGACGACGTCGCGCAGGGTGGCGGGACCGACGCGGCCGGTGCCGACGCCGCGCTGTCCGCGGTTGAACACCACGTCGGTCAGCTCGTCACCGGCTGACCGGGTGGAGATGGGGCGCTGATGCGGCGCGGAGTGCGGGTGGCTCTGGACATCGGCGATGCCCGGATCGGAGTCGCGAGCAGTGATCCGCACGGGATCCTCGCGACTCCGGTCGAAACGGTCCGGCGGGGTGCCGGGGACCTTGACCGAATCGTTACGCTCGTAGCCGATCTCGAAGCTTTCGAGATCGTCGTCGGGCTTCCTCGTTCGTTGAACGGAGGGGAGGGCCCGGCGGCGGCCCGGATCCGCCAGACGGCGGAGCTGGTCCAGGAGAAGGTCCGGGTGAACAGCCCGGACCTGGCGATCCGGCTGGTGGACGAACGGTTCACCACCGTGACCGCCGAACGGATGCTGCGGGAACGGGGAAAGAAGGGCTCCAAGCGACGGGCCGTGGTCGACCAGGCCGCGGCGGTCGTGATTCTGCAACACGCGCTGGACTTCGAGCGGGAGACCGGCAACCCACCCGGGAGGCCCCTGTGAACGGAACATCGGTGGACGACCAGATCGACGAGGGCGACGACCTCAATTCGCACCTCGGCCTGCGGCCGGCCAGCCGGACCGAACGGCGGGCGAACCGCCGGAAGGCGCGGGCGCGGCGCGGACTGGGATGTTTCGCCGGCCTGGTCTCGCTGCTCGTCGTCGGGGCGCTGGTGGCCGGCCTGGTGATCGGCTACGGCAAGGGCCGCGACTACCTGGAGCAGTTGTTCTCCGCGCCCGACTTCACCGGTGACGGCACCACCGCGGTCACGGTCGAGATCAGCAAGGGCCAGAGCTCGCAGTCGATCGCGGACACGCTGGAGAAGAAGGGCGTGGTGAAGTCCGCCAAGGCGTTCGAGCGGGCCGCCCGGGACGAGCCGAAGAGCCGCTCGATCCAGGCCGCGACGTACACCCTGCGCAAGGAGATGTCGGCGAAGGCGGCGCTGGCGCTGATGCTGGACCCGGCCAAGTCGGTGCTGGTGCAGCGGATCGGGTTCGTGTCCGGGTCGACGAAGGCCGACGTGGTCCGGCAGTTGCAGGCGTCCAAGGCGTTGAAGCTGCCGTCCGGCGCGGCCGAGGCGGCGCTGGCCAAGCCGTGGTCGCTCGGCCTGCCCTCGTACGCGAAGAACAACCCGGAGGGCTTCCTGTACCCGGGCACCTACGACGTGCCGAAGGGCGCCACCGCGTACACGATCCTCAAGCTGATGACCGGCCAGTTCGCCAGGACCCAGGCGGAGCTGAGGCTGCCGCAGGTCGCGCAGGGCAAGGGCCTGGATCCGTACCAGGCGGTGATCGTGGCCAGCATCATCTCGGCCGAGACGAACCGGGCCGAGGACTACCCGAAGGTCGCGCGGGTGATCTACAACCGGATGCAGCGCAAGATGCGGCTGCAGATGGACTCCACCGTGCACTACGTGGTCGGCAAGGACGGTGGCGTGTTCACCAGCGACGAGCAGCGCAACATCGACTCGCCGTACAACACGTACAAGTACCGCGGTCTGCCGCCGACGCCGATCAACTCGCCCGGCAAGGACACGCTGCGTGCCGCGCTGGCCCCGGCGCAGGGCAACTGGCTGTACTTCACCCTGGTGGACCTGGACACCGGCGAGACGGCGTTCGCGTCGACGGCCGACGAGCACCAGGCCAACGTCAGGAAGCTGCAGGCGTGGTGCGCCGCGCACCCGGGACGCTGCTGATGACCCGCTGCGCCGTGCTGGGCAGCCCGATCGCGCACTCGCTGTCCCCGGTGATGCACCGCGCCGCGTACGCCGAGCTCGGGCTGGACTGGCGGTACGACGCGTTCGAGGTGGCCGAGGACGAGTTGCGCGACTTCCTGGCCACACTCGGCGACGACGTCCGCGGATTGTCGTTGACGATGCCGTTGAAGCGGGTCGCGTTGGAGCTGGCCGACACCGTCGACCCGGTGGCCGAGCTGATCGGTGCGGCGAACACGATGCTGTTCGAGCCGGACGGCTCCCGATCGGTCCACAACACCGACGTACCGGGGCTGGTTGCCGCGTTCGCGGAGCGCGGGATCACGGCGGCGGAGAGCGCGGTCGTCCTCGGCGGCGGCGCGACGGCGGCGTCCACGTTGGCCGCGTTGCGCGGGATGCAGGTCAGCGAGGTCACGCTGGTGGTCCGGTCCGTCGCGAAGGCGGAGCGACTGCTCGATCTCGCGGCCGAGCTAGGCCTGAAGACGTCGGTGGCGGACTTCGGCCAGGTCGAGCAGATCGGCGGCTTCGACCTGTGCGTCTCCACGGTGCCGGGTGGTGCGGTCGATCCGTGGGCCGAGCACTTCGCCGCGGTCGCGCCGGTCGTGTTCGACGTGGCGTACCACCCGTGGCCGACGCAGCTCGCGATCGCGGCGCACCGGATCGGTACAGAGCTGTTGAACGGCCTTGATCTGCTTGTGCATCAGGCGACTCTCCAGGTGGAGATGATGACGGGTAGGTCGCCTGCTCCTCTGGCGGCCATGAGGTCCGCCGCGCGTGAGGAGCTCGTCGATCGTGAGCCGCATTGACCGCCGTTCCGTCCTGAAGGCCGGTGGCGCACTGGCCGCCACCGCGCTCACCGGCTGCTCCACCACCAACCCCGCGAGTACCAAGTCGTCGGCCGGCAGCTTGGCTGTGGCGGGTCCGGATTGGGCCGGGTTCTCCCGTGGTCTCGACGGCACGCTGTATCGCCCGGGCGACACCGGGTACGCCGCGTCGCACCAGCTCTTCAACCCGCGCTTCGACTCGGTGAACCCGGCCGGCGTGGTCCGGGCCGCCTCGGTGAACGACGTCCGTGAGGCCATCGTCTTCGCCCGGAACAACAAGCTGGTCTGCGTACCGAGAAGCGGCGGCCACTCGTACGTCGGCGCGTCCACGATCGCGAACGGCCTCGTCATCGACGTCACCGCGCTCCGCGGCATCACGTACGCGAACAACGCGGTCCAGATCGGCGCCGGCGCCAAGCTGTACGACGTCCACGTGGCGCTCGACCGGTACGGGCGCTCCCTGCCGACCGGGACGTGCCCGACCGTCGGCGTCGCGGGACTCGCGCTCGGTGGCGGGATGGGCATCCACACCCGGACGTACGGGCTGACCAGCGACCGCATCCTGTCGATGCAGGTGGTCACCGCCGACGGCGGGGTCCGTACCGCCGGCCCGACCCAGAACGCCGACCTGTACTGGGCGTTGCGCGGGGGAGGAGGCGGCAACCTCGGCATCGTCACGTCGTTCCGGCTGGCCACCATCGGCGCCGGCAAGCTCGGCTTCTTCCGATTGAGCTGGCCCGAGTCGAAGGCGGCCGCGGTCCTCCAAGGCTGGCAGCGGTTCGCCAAGGAAGCGCCGTACACCGCCTGGGCCAACCTGCACGTCACCGCGGAGAGCAACGGCACCCTGTCGATCCACGCGGTCGGCGTCTCCACCACCGGCTCGGCCGCGGCCGCCGCTGCCCAGCTGGAGTCGCTCGCGGGGACGAAGGCGACCGGACGAACGGTCACCGTGAAGACCCACATGGAGGCGGTGCGGTACCTCGGCGGCGGCTCGACGAGTCCGCGGACCGGATTCCTCGCCGGCTCCGACGTCCTGCGTGGCCCACTCGACGCGACGACCGGTACGGCGCTGATCGGTGTCGTGAAGGCGGCCGCCCGCGCGAAGGTCGCGGGCTCCGCGATCCTCGATCCGCTCGGGGGTCAGGCCGCGAAGGAACCGCCCGGCGGTTCGGCCTGGCCGTGGCGGTCCGCGCTCGGTGTCGTCCAGTGGTACGCGGGCCTGCCGACGCCCCCGTCGACCGCGGCGCTGCGGGCGGCCCAGAACTTCGTCAGCTCCGGCCACCGCGCGATCGCCAAGACCTCGGCCGGCGGGTACGTGAACTACGTTGAGGCGGGCCGTTCGGTGAACTCGTACTACGGCGCCAACCTCGGCAGGCTGCACGCGGTCAAGCAGAAGTACGACCCGGCGAACTTCTTCCACACCTCCTACACGCTGAACTGAACTGCCCGCCCCGTACGATCCGGCGCATGCCGAATCTCGTCGCGAGCGTGACCGTCGAGCCCGTCGATCACCGCGTCCTGGTCGCGACCGTGCCCGCCTTGTTGCGCCGGATCCGCGCCCTCAGCTTCGGCGCCGACCGGTTCCTGGAGTACGACGGGCGCCGGATCGAGGGACTGCGCAACGACGTCGGCGCGCACCCGCAGGTCGGGGCGCGGTACACGGTCGTGCTGAAGCCGACCGAGGACGAGCCGGACCCGAAGCCGCTCGGGCTGGATCTGCTGGCGGATGCCGGCGACCTGTTCTCGGTGCGGTTCCAGCAGGAGAGTGTCGGCGGCACGATCGCGGTCGACAGGCCCCGGGACCCGCTGTCCGCCTCGGTCGAGGTGGAGGCGAGCCTGCCCGCGGACGTGCCGTACTTCGCCGGGCCGATCACCGGATCCGGTCTGCTCCGGCTGGACGACGTCCCGCATCGGGGTGACGAGCCGCAGGTGGTCGCCTCGCTCGAGCACCGGCGGGCGCGAGGCGGGATCACCGTACGGATCACCGAGCAGAGCGATCGCACCTGGCTCGTCACGCTCACGCTGCGGGTCCAGGGTCGCGGGCTGCTGCGCCCGGTCGTGGCGATCGCGGCGCGGGTCTGGTTGCGCTCGCGCTGGCAGGAGTACGTGCGCAAGCTCCCGGACGAGTGGGCCACGATCCGGAAGGACTGGCCGACGGGCGACCCGGACGAGCTTGCCGCCAAGCTGGTTGCCGAGTGGGTCGACGACCTCGCTGTCGAGCTGCCGACGGGAGTCCGTCCGTGAAGTGGATCCGCGGAATCGTCGCGTTGCTGCTGATCGCACTGCTGCCCGCGGTGAGTCCCGCCTGGGCCTGCGCGTGCGGGGGCTACCTGCCCGACGCCGGATCGCGGGCCCGGGCGCAGGGCGAGAACGCGCTGGTCCGGTTCGACGGACGGACCGAGGAGATCGTGCTGTCGATGGCGATCCGGGGTTCGTCGAAGAAGGCGGCCTGGATCATGCCGGTCCCGGCGGCCTCCGAGGTGACGCTGGGCCAGGAGCGCACGTTCGACCGGCTGGTCTCGCTGACCCGGCCGAAGGTGGTCGAGCGCAAGACGTACTGGCCGTTCCGCGACCTCGGCATCCTGGGCAGCGGGGACGGGGCCGGCGCACCGCCCAAGGTGTACGCCGGGGTCGACGTACGCGGGCAGATGGTGCTCGGCCCGTTCGAGGTGGCCCGGCTCGGTGGGACCAGCGCGACGGCCGTGACCGACTGGCTGCGCACCAACGGGTACGTGGTCCCGGCCGGGCTCGCGGAGAACCTCACGCCGTACCTCTCCGAGAAGTGGGAGATCGTCGCGGTCAAGCTGGCGCCGAAGGAGGCGAGTGGCACGATGTCGGGCGCGACCCCGCCGCTGCGGTTGTCGTTCCCGTCCACGAAGATCGTGTACCCGATGCGGCTGAGCAAGGGCGCGTCCACGGCGCAGACGGTCACCGTGTACGTCGCTGCGCCGTACCGGGTGGACGCGAGTGAGCTCCCTGATCCCGCGGTCCAGCCCGAGCTGCTGTTCGCCGGCAAGGTCGGCAACTCGTCGCTCGCCGAGCTCGGCGGATCCACCTCGTTCCTTACCGCGTACTCGGTGAAGTACTCGGAACCGTCGCGGATCACGAACGACTTCCTCTTCGCCCAGGCACCGTCGAACGACGAGTACCAGCGGATCACCTACGTCACCCGCAACGACGGCCTCTGGAGCACGATCGGCGTCCTCGTCGGTGGGCTGCTGTTGCTCGGACTCGGCGCCGCCCTGATCGCCCGGGTCAAGCTGCGTCGTGCTCGTCGCTGAGGTTGTCCACAGGGGTCCGGTACCGGCCGCTCGAATCGTCTAGGCTGCGGGATCGTGTCGGGTGCGAGTGACGTGGTGGCCGGGGGCATCGGCCTGGTGCTCTGCGGGGCGGCGGCGTTCGTCCTCGCTCCGTGGGTGCTGCGCCGGATTCCCGAGCCCGTGCTCGAGGAGGGCCAGACCAAGACGCCGTACGCCGAGCTCGCGACTCGGCGAGCGGCGTGGTGGTGCACCGGGCTGGCCGCGATCGCGGGGGCGCTGATCGGCTGGCAATTGGGCTTCTCGCCGGGACTGGCGGCCTGGTGGCTGCTGACCGTCTCGGGCGCGATCCTCGGCTACATCGACGCCCGGACCAAGTACCTGCCGTCCGCCATCATCTGGCCGACGTACTTCGCTGTCGGTGCCGGATTGGTGGTCGGCGCGGCCGTCTCGGGGGAGTGGGGTTCACTCGGCCGGGCCGCGATCGCCGGAGCGGTCGGGTTCGGGGTGTTCTACCTGCTGTGGTTCGTGATTCCGCGGGGTGTCGGGTTCGGCGACGTCCGGTTGTCGGGGTTGCTCGGCCTCGCTCTCGGGTGGCTCGGCTGGGGTGAGCTGATCGCCGGTCTGTACGGCGGGTTCCTGCTCGGCGCGGTGCTCGGGATCGCGTTGACCGCGGCCAAGGTGTTCCGGCGCAAGGAGATGTTCCCGTTCGGTCCGTTCATGCTCGCCGGGGCCGTCGCGGGCGTACTGCTGGGCGAACCGCTGACCCGGTTGTACCTCGGTTGAGTGACACCGGGATTCACTCTGCAGGGTGACGCGGTGACCCCCGTCGGCTGACTAGCCTCAGGAACTCGACTTCGTGGGGAGATGCAGATGCCGATCGTCAGCCGCCGTGGCCTCCTGGCCGGGACCGCCGCCGCCGGAGCCCTGGCCGCCGCACCCGGGACCGCCCAGGCCGCGGCGACCACCGTTGCGTCAGGGAGCAAGGACCGGATCGGTCCCGGGGACGCGCGCTTCCAGGACCTCGTCCAGCGCGGGACCAACCGGCGCTTCGTCGCCAAGCCCGAGTACGCACGCGTGGTCCGTTCAGCCGAGGACGCGGTCGACGCGGTCCAGGAGGCCGTCCGGACCCGGAAGCGGATCGCGGTCCGTGGTGGCGGGCACTGCTTCGAGGACTTCGTGGACCACAGTGACGTCGAGGTCCTGATCGACCTGTCGCAGTACGACGAGGTGACCTTCGACGAGCGGCACAACGCGTTCTCGATCGGCGCCGGCGCGACCCTGGAGACCGTCTACAAGGCGCTCTTCTACGGCTGGGGCGTCACCGTCCCGGGTGGCGGCTGCCTCGGCGTCGGGGTCGGCGGCCACTTCAGCGGCGGTGGGTACGGTCCGCTCTCCCGCAAGTACGGCTCGGTCGTGGACCACCTGTACGGCGTGGAGGTGGTCGTCGTCGACGCCCGCGGCCGGGCCAGGTCGGTGGTGGCGACCCGCGACAACCGGTACAGCGATCTGTGGTGGGCGCACACCGGTGGAGGCGGCGGGAACTTCGGCGTCATCACCCGGTACCTGCTGCGCACGCCCGGGGTCCGCGGTTCGGACCCGGCCAAGTTGTTGCCCAAGGCACCTGCTCGGCTGCTGTCCAACGTGCTCGCCTACGACTGGAAGACGGTCACCAAGGCCGGCTTCACCCGGACCCTGCGGAACTTCTTCGACTTCTACGAGCAGCACAACGCCCCGGACTCGCCGTACGCGACGTTGTACAGCCCGCTGATCCTCACCCACGTGTCGGCGGGCGGCTTCCTGCTGTCGACCCAGCTGGACGCGGATGTGCCGGACGCGGACAAGCTGATGAAGGCGTTCCTCGCCGCGATGACCGAGGGCGTGGACCCGAAGCCGCAGCTGATCGATCAGGGCGTCGGGCCGTTCCTGCAGCGTACGATCCAGCGCTCGATCGCCGAGACCACCGACCCGAACCGGTCGAAGTACAAGGCCGGCTACCTGCGCAAGGGGTACACCGACGCCCAGCTGGACACGATCTACACCCACCTGTCCGACCCGTCCTACTCGGCGACCGAGGCCTCGGTGCTGCTGATCCCGTACGGCGGCAAGGTGAACACGGTGCCGCCGACGGCCACGGCGAACGTCCAGCGTGATGTGGTCGCCAAGATGGTGACCGCGGTCAGCTGGAACGATCCGGCCGAGGACGACAAGCACCTCACCTGGCTGCGGAAGCTGTACCAGGACCTCTACCGCGAGACCGGGGGCGTGCCGGTGCCGAACGAGATCAACGCCGGGTCGTACATCAACTACCCGGACGTGGACCTGGCCGATCCGAAGTACAACACCTCGGGGGTGCCGTGGCACGACCTGTACTACGGCGAGAACTACCCACGGCTGCGGCAGGTCAAGAAAGCCTGGGATCCCGGCAACATCTTCCGCCACCAGCTGTCCATCGAACCGGCGGAATGAGAGAGTGACCCAGCCGGGGCGCCGGGCCTGATCCTCGGGGGATGGGCCGGACGCCTCGGCACCCCGTGCGGTGAGCGCGATCAGCCGCCGGGGTAGCGGTGGTCCCACCCGGTGTGGGGACCGTAGTCGCCGTGGAGCTGGCGGTGGTGCAGGGTTTCGAGGACCAGGTCGTCGGCGAGCTGCAGGATCACCCCGCGTCCCTCGACACCGAACACGAGCGCGGGCGGCAGCGCCGTCTCGCCGTGCAACGCGCCGAGGATGTTCCCGCAGATCGACCCGGTGGAGTCACTGTCGCCCGAATGCGTCACCGCCAGCGCCAACGCGTCGAGGAAGCGCTCCGGCTCCGGGTAGGCGAGTGCGGCGTACACACCGATCGCCAGCGCCTCCTCCGCGATCCACCCGCCGCCCAGCCGCTCGACCGCCTCCACGCCCGGCTCGGCTCCCGAAGCGGCGAGCTCACGTGCGGCAGCCAAGGCGGTACTCGTCTCCTCGTGACCGTCGTGGGTCCGCAGCAGCGCGGCCGTCGCGTCGAGTGCGGCGTCCAGGTCGGCACCCTGGCAGATCGCGTGGACGACGGCCGCGAGCACGCCCGACGCCAGCTTCCCGGTCGGATGGCCGTGCGTGTACCCCGCGGACTCGGCGGCGGCATCGAACGCCCACGCGGCGTCCACCCACGTGGCCGGCAGCAGCCCGAACGGCGCGGCCCGCATCACGCCCCCGCACCCCTTCGAGTCGTTCGCCGCCTGCCCGCCGTACTGCGGGATCTGGTCGCCGCCCTTCCGCGCCTCGGTGAGCGCGGAGAGACAGGTGTTCCCGGGAGCGCGCCGGGCGTACAGCCACGGCTCGCCGGCCAGCCAGCCGTTCCGGTGGCCGCTCGGCCCGGGCAGTAGCTGGGTGTCGAGCCAGCGGTCGTACGCGCTGTGCGTCACCGCCACGGTCAGGCCGAGGCCGCGGTCGGTCCGGACGCCGGCCCGGATCAGTCCCTCGACCGTGAACAGCGTCATCTGGGTGTCGTCGGTCACCGTCCCCGGCGGCCAGTTGTTGCCACCGGCAACGTAGCTGCGGACGCCGTCCGGGTGCGCGGCGAGGATCGTCCGCGCGTCCTGGAACTCCACCGGCCCGCCGAGCGCGTCCCCGATCGCCCCACCGAGCAGACACCCCCGGACCCGGGCCCGGTACGCCTCTTCCTCCGCCCGTGTCATCCACCCTCCAGCCGTCGACCAGCAGTCGCCCGAACTGTAGCCGCCCGGTCGCCCACCGGGACCGATCCGGACGCCGAGATGAGACTGGCGGCCGGGCGCTGAGACGGTCGTGAAAGAATCGGGCTCATGCTGCGCTGGCTCACCGCCGGCGAGTCGCACGGACAAGCGCTCGTCGCCGTACTCGAAGGTCTTCCCGCAGGCGTCCAGGTCACCACGGATGACGTGGCCGACGCCCTCGCTCGTCGTCGGCTGGGCTACGGCCGCGGCGCGCGGATGAAGTTCGAGCGGGACGAGGTGACGTTCCTCGGCGGATTCCGGCACGGGCTGTCCCTCGGCAGCCCGGTCGCGATCCAGGTCGGCAACACCGAGTGGCCGAAGTGGGAGCAGGTGATGTCCGCCGACCCGGTCGACGCCGACGTGCTCGACGGCCTCGCCCGGAACGCCCCGCTGACCCGGCCGCGCCCCGGTCACGCCGACCTCGCGGGCATGCAGAAGTACGGCTTCGACGAGGCCCGCCCGGTGCTCGAGCGCGCCAGCGCCCGGGAGACCGCGGCCCGGGTCGCGCTCGGCGAGGTCGCGGCCCGGTTCCTGCGGCAGGCGTACGGCGTGACGATCGTCAGCCACGTCGTCGAGCTCGGCACCGTGAAGGCTCCGTACGGCGTGATCCCGTCGATCGAGGACGTCGCCAAGCTGGACGCCGACCCGGTCCGCTGCCTCGACGCGGACGCGAGCAAGGCGATGGTGGCCGAGATCGACACCGCGCAGAAGGCGGGCGACACCCTCGGCGGTGTGGTCGAGGTGGTCGTCGACGGTCTGCCGCCGGGCCTCGGCAGCTATGTGCACTGGGACCGCCGGCTGGACTCCAAGCTGGCCGGCGCCCTGATGGGGATCCAGGCGATCAAGGGTGTCGAGCTCGGTGACGGGTTCGAGCTGGCCCGGACGCCGGGGTCGAAGGCGCACGACGAGATCGTCGCCGAGGACGGCACGGTCCGCCGGACCAGCGGCCGCTCGGGTGGGACCGAGGGCGGCATGAGCACCGGCGAGACGCTCCGGGTGCGCGCCGCGATGAAGCCGATCGCGACCGTGCCGCGGGCGCTGCGCACGATCGACACGACCACCGGCGAGGCCGCCTCGGCGCACCACCAGCGCTCGGACGTCTGCGCGGTCCCGGCGGCCGGCATCGTCGCGGAGGCGATGGTCGCGCTGGTGCTCGCCGACGTGTCCGTGGAGAAGTTCGGCGGCGACTCGGTGACCGAGACGGCCCGCAACCACCGCGCGTACCTGGCGAACCTGCCGACCGCGATCACCCCGCGCGAGTGGGGCGACGCGTGAGCCCGGTCGTCGTCCTGGTCGGGCCGCCCGGTTCCGGCAAATCCACGATCGCCGCGTTGCTCGCGGACCGGCTCGGCAAGGTCCACCGTGACACCGACACCGACGTGGAGAGCACGGTCGGCAAGCCGATCTCCGACATCTTCGTGGACTCCGGTGAGCCCGCGTTCCGGGAGCTGGAGCGGGCCGCGATCGTGGCGGCGCTGACCGCGGACGACGTGGTGCTGTCGCTCGGCGGCGGCGCGATCCTGGACGCCGCGACCCGGACCGACCTGGCCGGTCACCCGGTCGTCTTCCTGGACGTGTCGCTCGGCGAGGCCGCCAAGCGGGTCGGCCTCGGCGTCGCCCGGCCACTGCTGCTCGGCAACGTGCGGACCCAGCTGAAGAACCTGATGGACGCCCGCCGCCCGTTGTACCTCGAGGTCGCCAAGCACACCGTGAGCACGGACCAGCGCAGCCCCGAGGAGATCGCCGACGACATCGTGGAGCTGCTCGGATGACGGACCAGGCACGCCGGATCGCGGTCAGCGCGGCCGCGCCGTACGAAGTTGTCATCGGCAACAATCTGCTCGGCGAGCTGCCGGGGTTGCTCGGCGACGGGGTGACCCGGGTCGCGGTGATCCACCCGCGCGCGCTGCGGGCCAGCGGGGACGCGATCCGCGACGACCTGACCGCCGGTGGGTACACGGCGCACGCGATCGAGGTCCCGGACGCCGAGGAAGCGAAGACCGCCGAGGTGCTCGCGTACTGCTGGTCGGTGCTCGGCCAGGCCGGGTTCACCCGGTCCGACGCGATCGTGTCGATCGGCGGGGGCACGACGACCGACCTGGCCGGCTTCGTCGCCGCGACCTGGCTGCGCGGCGTCAAGGTGGTGCACATCCCGACCACGTTGCTCGGCATGGTCGACGCGGCCGTCGGCGGCAAGACCGGGATCAACACGGCCGAGGGGAAGAACCTGGTCGGCGCGTTCTGGGAGCCGGCCGGCGTGCTGTGCGACCTGGCCGCGCTGGAGACGCTGCCCAAGAACGACTACGTCAGCGGCCTTGCCGAAGTGGTCAAGTGCGGCTTCATCGCCGACCCGGTGATCCTCGACCTGGTCGAGAAGGACCCGGCCGGCGCCACCTCCCCGCAGTACGAGCACACCGAGGAGTTGATCGCCCGAGCCATCCAGGTCAAGGCGGACACCGTCGGCGCCGACCTGCGCGAGCGGACCACCACGGCCGGCGGCGCGATCGGCCGCGAGGCACTGAACTACGGCCACACGCTCGGCCACGCGATCGAGCGCACCGAGCGGTACAAGTGGCGGCACGGGGCTGCGATCAGTATCGGCATGGTGTTCGTCGCCGAACTGGCCCGCGCGGCCGGCCGGCTCGACGACGCCACCACGGACCGGCACCGTGAGGTCCTGGAATCCCTCGGCCTGCCGGTCCGGTACCGCGCCGACGCGTGGCCGCACCTGCAGGACGCGATGAAGCTGGACAAGAAGACCCGGGCCGACCGGCTCCGCTTCGTGGTCCTCGACGGCCTCGCCAAACCGGCCGTCTTCGAAGCCCCCGACCCGAGCCTCCTCGTCGCGGCCTACGCCGAGGTCAGCGCGGACTGAGGAACGAGAGCAACGGGTAGGCCTGGCCCGGCGCCGGGTTCCTGGTCACCGTGGCGGACACGGCGTTCGGCTTGCCGACGATCTTGCCGGCCGCGTCGAGCTGCTGCGTCTCCACCGTGACCTTGTCCCCGATGTGGATCGGACCGTCGTTCTTCGCCTGAACCAGGGCCAGACCGTCGATCGGCTTGCTCACGTACCACGGCCCCGCCTGCCCGTTGACGAGGATCCGTCGGCGCACGCTCGCGGCTTCGTCGTCGACCGTGGTCCAGCTGCGCGGCAGGACGTGGTCGATCACGCTCTTCTTCGAGGAGACCGACGTGGTGCCCGGAGACAGCTGGAGGTCTGGCAGATTCTTGTGTGCCCGCGCGTCCCAGGTTGTTCCGGCACCGGAGGAACGACCGACACAGGTGATGGTGCGGGTGTCCGCACGGAGGACGAGGGCGGGCTCGGACCTTCCGGTAAAGACGTCGGCGATCTTGATCGGGTGCAGGACCTTGTTGGCCTTCTGGAGGGAGACCTTCTTCAGGCAGCCCTTCGTCGCCGCCGCGATCTCGGCCTGGTTCAGGCGGCCGCGGTAGAGCGGGACGTCGGGGCCCGCAGATGCCGACGGCGTACCGGCCGACGCGGTGGTCTGGAAGCCCGCTTGGCCGCTGTCGCCCGCCTGGCCGGCCGGATCGCTGTGGTTGCCGGTGAGGGAGCTGAGCCCGACCACTCCGCCGGCCAGGGCCGCGATCGACGCCGCGGCGGCGACCGGGACGAGCCAGCCCCGACGCTGGGCCGGCCGCTGCTCCTCGGCGAGTACCTGCCGCAGGATTTCTTCCTTGTGCGCGAGCGTGCGCTCCGCGGGAACGCGGGTCATCGCAGTTCCTCCTTCGTGCCGAGATCGATGAGGCCGGCGAGGCTGGTGCGTGCTCTCGCCAACCGGGACTTGACCGTGCCTTCGGGGACGCCGAGCGCCTTCGCGGCCTCGGCGACGGTGCAGCCCGACCAGACGACGAGCTCGATCGCTTCGCGCTGCCGGGCGGGGATGCGGCTGAGAATGCGGCGGATGTCGCTCATCGCGAGTTCGTCGTCGACCCGCGCGGCGGCGGCCGCCGAGTGATCGGGCTCGGTGCCGTGGTCGCCGACCAGTTCGAGCCGGTCGATCAGGGCGCTCTGCCGCTTCATCGTCCGCAACGCGGTCCCGCACTCGTAGCCCGCCATGACGAGGAGCAGGGGACGCGCTGACTCCAGGGTCAGGGTGTCCACCCGGCGTGCCTTCGCCCGCCGCCACAACGTGGTGAACGTCGCCTGCACGACCTCCTCGGCCGTCGCCCACGAGGAGGTGCGCCGGAACGCGAAGTTGTAGACCGCGTCGGCGTGCCGGTGGAACAACGCCGTCAGCGCCGCCTCGTCACCCGACTGCAGTTCCTCCCACAGGCTCCGATCGGTCTGGACCCCGGAACCGGTGGCGACGCCCGGACCCACGCCGGCCGCCCTCGGTCTTTCCGGATCTGGATCCATCCACCGCACCTCAAGTAGTGCCGCTCGTTCGCTCATACTTGGGAAGAGGCCGGCAGTGGTGTCCGCGGTTCGGTTTCGCCCGGCCCTTCTCCAGGATTCTGGCAGGGGCACTAGGGTTGGACCGTGACTGACGCGGCCGCCGCCGGGCGGAGAGTACTGGTGCTGAACGGTCCGAACCTGGGCCGGCTCGGATCGAGGGAGCCGGACGTGTACGGCGCGACGACGTTCGCCGACCTGGTCGCCGACTGCGAGAAGACCGGCGCCGACCTCGGCCTGGCGGTCGAGGTCCGGCAGACCGACGACGAGTCCGAGCTGGTCGGCTGGCTGCACGAGGCGGCCGACGCGAAGACCCCGGTGGTGCTCAACCCGGCGGCCTTCACCCACTACTCGTACGCCCTGCGCGACGCCTGCGCCCAGCGCACGGCCCCGCTGATCGAGATCCACATCAGCAACCCGGCGGCCCGCGAGGAGTTCCGGCACACCAGCGTCGTCGCGGGCGTGGCGACCGGCACCATCGCCGGCTTCGGCCTCGACTCCTACCGGCTGGCCCTCCGCGCCATCACGACGCTGCCCTGAAGACCACAGCCGGCCGCTCGGCCGGCACCAACGGCACCGGGCGTGGCTTCTTGCGGGTCTGTGCGGTGACGAGGGCGACGAGCACGATCAGGCCGCCGAGGATCTGGACCGCGGTGAGGCGCTGGTCGAGGGCGAGCCAGCCGAGTGCCGTGGCGACCACGGGGCTGAGCAGTCCGAGGAAGGTGACGTTCGTCGGCGGCAGGCTCCGCAGTCCGCGGAACCACAGCGCATACGCGAGCGCCGACCCGACCAGCGTGAGATACGCGTACCCCGCGACATTCCCAACGGTCAGCGAACTCGGCAGCCCGCCTTCGACGAGCAGCGCGACCGGTAGCAGGACGACACCGCCTGCTACGAGCTGCCAGCCCGTGGTCGCGAGCAGGGGAGCGGGCGACGTCCACCGCTTGCTCAGCACCACACCGGTCGCCATCACCACCGCACCACCGAGCGCGGCCGCGACGCCCCACGCATCCAGCCGCGCGTCGGCCCGAAGGACGAGCAGGCTCACCCCGAACACTCCGGCGACCGCGGCGAGCGTCGTCCGCAGCGTCATCCGCTGAGCGAGCAACCCGGCCGACAGCACCGCCACCAGCAGCGGCTGCACCGCGCCGACCGTCGCCGCGACCCCACCCGGCAGGCGGTACGCCGCGACGAACAGCAGCGCGAAGAAGGCGCCGATGTTGAGCGTGCCGAGGACGAACGCCCGCCACCACCAGTGGCCCTGGGGCAGTCGCCGGGTGAACGCGATCAGGAGGAGTCCGGCCGGCAGCGCCCGCAGGACGCCGGCGAGAAGGGGACGACCAGGCGGAAGCAGTTCCGTCGTGACGAGATACGTGGTTCCCCACAGCGCGGGAGCCAGCGCGGTGGTGAGGATCAGGCGGAGTCGATTGCTTAGCACTAAAACAAAGTACCTCAGCGCTAAGCAAAACGACAGAGGTTTAGCTCACTGCTAAGCGAGCCACTAGGCTGGGTGAATGGCAGATCACGTCGACCTGGTGCTCGCGCAGTGGAGCGAGCGGCGCCCCGACCTGGACGCCTCGCCGATGGCGGTGATGGGCCGGCTGAAGCGGCTCGCCCAGCTGGTCGACACCGAGTTGCGCCGCAACTTCGCCCGGTACGACCTGGACTCGCCGTCGTTCGACGTGCTCGCGACGCTGCGCCGGAGCAACGCCGAGCACAGCCTCACCCCGGCCGGCCTGATGCGCTCGTCGATGGTCACCTCCGGCGCGATCACCCAGCGGCTGGACCGG
This sequence comes from Kribbella amoyensis, assembly GCF_007828865.1. Classification (NCBI taxonomy): domain Bacteria; kingdom Bacillati; phylum Actinomycetota; class Actinomycetes; order Propionibacteriales; family Kribbellaceae; genus Kribbella; species Kribbella amoyensis. The sequence goes on along the minus strand of NZ_VIVK01000001.1, from coordinate 6,429,422 downwards.
TTGGAGGCACGCGGCCTGGTGCGGCGGACGCCGAGCGAGACCGACGGCCGCGGCGTCCGGGTGACGCTGACCGAGGAGGGCCTGCAGGTGATCGACGCGGTCCTCCCGGCGCATGTGGAGACCGAGGATAAGCTGCTCCAGGCGCTGTCCGGACCGGAACGCGAAGCCCTGGCGAGTACGCTCAGGACCTTGCTCGAGTCTCTCGGCGACCGGACGGACTGACCTGATGAATGCCTTGGGCAACGATTCCCGGTACGCCGGATCGTTGCGCTCGGCCCTGGCCGCCAAGCTGGTCGACACCGGCGCGATCCGGAGCCGCCCGGTCGCGGCCGCGGTCCGGTCGGTCCCACGGCACCTCTTCGTCCCGAACGTGTCGCTGGAGATCGCGTACACCGACGACGTGGTGCTGATGAAGAGCGACGACGCCGGGACCGCGATCAGTACCGTGTCCCAGCCGACCGTGGTCGCGATGATGCTGGAGCAGGCCGGGATCGCGCCCGGCCATCGCATTCTGGAGATCGGCTCCGGCGGGTACAACGCCGCCCTGATGAGCGAGCTCGCCGGACCCGGCGGCGCGGTGACCTCGATCGACATCGACGCCGAGGTGACCTCGCGCGCTCGCCAGGCGCTGGCCGGCACCGGGTACCAGGGAGTGCGGGTGTTCCAGGCGGACGGGCAGTTCGGCTGGCCGGAGGGCGCACCGTACGACCTTGTCCTGCTCACCGTGACCGCCGAGGACATCGCGCCCGCCTGGCTGGACCAGCTCGCCGAGGGCGGCCGCCTCGTCGTCCCGCTGCGGCTGCGCGGGCAGACCAGGTCGATCGCGTTCGACAAGGTCCAGGGGGTGCTGCACGGCCGGTCGAGCGTGCTGTGCGGATTCGTCTCGATGCAGGGCGCCGGGACGACCGACGGGCAGGTCGTCCGGCTCGACGGCGACAAGATCGTGCTGACGTTCGACGAGGACCAGGTGATCGACGGGGGAGCGCTGCAGGGGATCCTGCGCCAGCCACCACGGCTGAGTTGGTGCGGCATCCTGATCGACCGCGAGGAGCCGTTCTCCAACCTGGACCTCTGGCTGGCCACCAGGTTCCCCGGGTACTGCGTGCTGTCCGCCCACCGCTCGTCGATCAAGAGCGGATTGGTCAGCCCAGTACTGCAGTGGGGTGGCGCCGCCGTCGTGGAAGGCGGCTCGCTCGCCTATCTGACCTCACGGCCGAGCCCGGCGCCGCACCTGATCGAGCTCGGCATCATCGCCCACGGCCCGACCGCGAAACGCCTGGCAGATCACCTGGCCGGCGAGATCACCGCCTGGGACCAGACCCACCGGCACGGCCCGGGCCCGCGGTTCACCGTCCATCCGAAGACGACGCCCGCGACCGATCCGCCGGGCCGTCCCGACGTGACCACCCGCCACACCCTCGTGACGGTCCACTGGCCCTGACGGATCAGGGTTTCTGCGGGCGGCCCTGGGTGCGGACGGTCTCCCAGAGTTCGTTGATGTCGCTGCGGTCGTCCTCGTCCTTCGGCTCGGTCCAGCCGCTGGCCCAGACGTTCTCCTCGGGATCGGTGTCGAAGATGGACTCCGAGAAGGCGGTCGAGCCGATGTAGCGGTTCTCGTCCTCGTCGCGAGGGTTCTCGCCTTGCTCGGCCCGGCGAGGCGTGGTGGGTTGCTGTTGTGGCGCGGCGGGGGTGACGAGATTGCGGGCGTACTCCTGCGCCTCGATGATGTCGAGATCGCGCTCGTCGCAGAGCAGCCGGACGGCGCCGACCTCGTTGCCGGCCGCCATCAGCTCGCGGACCTGGGCGTCGATGTCGTTGTTCGTCGCGGGGAGCCTGTGCTGCGGCGGGCGATGCGCCGGGACCGCCTGTGTGGGCGGCGGTCCGTACGAAGGCAGCCAGTTCGACCCCTGCTGACCCTGCCCGTTCGGCACCGGAGCCGGGTACTGCCCAGGCGCCGCGAACTGCCCTGGTGCCGGCTGCGGAACTCCGGTCGGTCCGGGCCCGTACTGTGCGACACCGGGCGCCGGACCCGTCGGCTGGGTGTACTGGCCCTGGAACTGGGTCGGCTGGTTGCCGCCTTGCTGGGCCTGGATGCGTTCGAGCATGCGCTGGACCCGAGGGCTCGGCGCGCCCGACGCGCCACTGGGGGAGCTCGTGCGTTCGTTGACCTTCTTCACCACGGCGCCGATGATCACGATCACCGCGAACAGGACGATCTCGAACATCTACCAGGCCTCCCGGCGCCGCTGTCGGAGCTGCTGCTCGGCCCAGCCTAGGGCCCGGTGGGTCCGTGCGAATCGTTCGTTCCGGCCGGTGACCGCTACAATCGCCTGACCGCTGATCTGATTCTCGAAGGGTACCCACGCGTGGCAACGACGAACGACCTCAAGAACGGCATGGTGCTCAACCTGGATGGGCAGCTGTGGTCCGTCGTGTGGTTCCAGCACCACAAGCCCGGTAAGGGCGGCGCCGTGGTCCGCACCAAGCTGAAGAACGTGCTGTCCGGCAAGGTGGTCGACAAGACCTTCAACGCCGACGTCAAGGTCGAGGTGGCCAACGTCGACAAGCGCGACATGACCTACCTGTACAACGACGGCACCGCGTACGTGTTCATGGACAAGAGCACCTACGACCAGCTGCAGATCGAGCCGGACACCGTCGGCGACGCCTCGCACTTCCTGCTGGAGAACCAGGATGCCATCGTCGCGGTGCACAACGACATCCCGCTGTACGTCGAGCTCCCGGCCTCGGTCGAGCTCGTGGTGGAGTACACCGAGCCGGGCCTGCAGGGTGACCGGTCCAGCGCCGGGACCAAGCCGGCCAAGCTGGAGACCGGGTACACGATCCAGGTCCCGCTGTTCCTGACCACCGGCGAGAAGGTCAAGGTCGACACCCGCTCCGGGGACTACCTCGGCCGCGTCAGCAGCTGACCGGAGAGCTGACAACCGAACATGTCTGCCCGTAGCAAGGCCCGCAAGCGCGCCCTCGACGTGCTGTACGAGTCCGAGGTCCGGGGGCTGCCGGTCGGCGGCACCCTGGCCGATCGGGTGGCCGACAACGACCCGCCGGTGAACGAGTTCACGGTGGCCCTGGTCGAGGGGGTCGCCGAGCACATCGAGTCGATCGACGAGTTGCTCGGTACCCACTCGGTCGGCTGGACGCTGGACCGGATGCCGGCCGTCGACCGCAACATCCTGCGGCTCGGTGCGTACGAGCTGCTGTTCGACGACGACGTACCGGACGTGGTGGCCGTCAGCGAGGCGGTCGCGCTCGCGCGGGATCTGTCCACCGACGAGTCGCCGGCGTTCGTCAACGGACTGCTGGCCCGGCTGCTGCAGCTCAAGCCCACCCTCGGCGTCTGACCGCCGGGGTTCGAAAGGTCCGGAAAAGACAACAGGCCCGGTACCGCCTCGGTGCGGTGCCGGGCCGACTCGACGTCCCCGTGTGCGGCGCGGGGGGAACGGCCCCGGCCTGATCGAGCGGTCCCTGTGCAGGGGCCGGCCCGTGCTGCTCGTGTGCAGCTCTTCAGAGCGGTAGTGCGAACTACCTCACTTCGGTCCGGTTGCGATCAGCTGGGCGTTCAACGGGTACGTCCAGCTGCCGGCAACAGGTCTGGCTGGTGGCCCGTCCCAGTGAAGTGGGGCGGGCAGGCGGCCGCGGGCAAGCTGCTACGAGCCCCGACCGTCTTGTCACGCCACGACGGCAGGCGCGGTCAGGCGCCGGCAGCCTCGGTCGGCTCCTCGACGTCGCCCTTCGCCTCCGGGTTCAGCACACCCCAGGAGATGAAGCGCTCGGTCAGGGTGGTCGGCGACTCGTCGTAGATCACGGCGAGGGTGCGCATGTCGTCCTGACGGATCGACAGCACCTTGCCGTTGTAGTCGCCACGCTGCGCCTGGATGGTCGCCGCGTACCGGGTCAGTGGCCCGGCCTCTCCGGCGTCCAGGTGCTGCAGGGCCTCCAGGTCGAGGATCAACCTGGGCGGTGCGGCAGCAGCCGCGGCCGCGCTGGCGGAACCGGGCAGGAGTTCACGGATCGGCACACCGTAGAAATCGGCGAGCTCCGCGAGCTTCTGGACGGTGACGGCCCGATCGCCACGCTCGTACGAGCCGACGACGACCGCCTTCCAGCGACCCTTGGACTTCTCTTCCACGCCGTGCAGCGAGAGGCCCTGCTGCTGGCGGATGGCGCGCAATTTGCCGCCCAGTGTCTTCGCGTATTCGCTAGGCACGCTGGTACTTCCCTCCGACTTTGATCGATACCTTGTGGCTCCGGTCAACGGTTTGACCGGGGCCGTTGGGTGAAACCCCCCACGGTTACACAGAGTAACAATATTCCGGAGCGGAGGCCAGCGTCAAGACGGCGTGTCACTTCCGATAGCATGTCAAGTAGTCCGAACGTCCTTTAAAGACCCGTCCCGTGAGGCGGGAAAGGAGGAACGGTTGCGATGAGCCCTGCCTCGATGCCGGAGTCGACCGACTCACACGCGGCACCGCGCACAGTGCTGGATGCATCCGACATTTCCCGGGCGCTGACCCGGATCGCGCACGAGATCCTCGAGCGCAACCGGGGCGCCGACCCCGTCGTACTCCTCGGCATTCCCACCCGCGGCGTCGGTCTCGCCGCCCGGATCTCGGAGCGGATCGCCGCGGTCGAGGGGCAGAGCGTACCGACAGGGTCACTCGACGTGACCATGTACCGCGACGACATCGGCCTCAAACCGGCCCGCGCCCTGGAGCACACCGCCATCCCGGCCGGCGGGATCGACGGCAAGGTCGTCGTCCTGGTCGACGACGTGCTGTTCTCCGGCCGGACCATCCGGGCCGCGCTGGACGCGATCGGCGACATCGGCCGGCCGAGGGCGGTCCAGCTCGCCGTCCTGGTCGACCGCGGCCACCGCGAACTGCCGATCCGCGCCGACTACGTCGGCAAGAACCTGCCCACCTCGCTGGTCGAGCGGGTCACCGTCCACCTGACCGAGTACGACGGGTCCGACGCCGTCGTGATCGCCGACAAGCCGGCCGCCAAGGGAGCCACCGCGTGATGCGCCACCTGTTGAGCGCGGGCGACCTGTCCCGCGACGACGCCCACCTGATCCTGGACACCGCCGAGGAGATGCGCTCGCTGGCGGACCGGCCGATCAAGAAGCTGCCCGCCCTGCGCGGCCGGACCGTGGTGAACCTGTTCTTCGAGGACTCCACCCGGACCCGGATCTCGTTCGAGGCGGCGGCCAAGCGGTTGTCGGCCGACGTGATCAACTTCTCCGCCAAGGGCTCCAGCGTGAGCAAGGGCGAGAGCCTGAAGGACACCGCGCTGACCCTGCAGGCGATGGGCGCCGACGGCGTCGTCTGCCGGCACGGCTCGTCCGGCGCCCCACACGTCCTGGCGAACTCGGGCTGGCTCCGCGGCTCGGTGGTGAACGCGGGCGACGGGACCCACGAGCACCCGACCCAGGCGCTGCTGGACGCCTTCACGATGCGCCGCCACCTCGGGTCGCTCGAGGGCCGCCGGATCACGATCGTCGGCGACGTCCTGCACAGCCGGGTGGCCCGGTCGAACGTGCTGCTGCTGTCCACGCTCGGCGCCGAGGTCACCGTGGTCGCCCCGCCGACGCTGCTGCCGGTCGACATGACCAACTGGCCGTGCGTCACGTCCTACGACCTGGACGCCGTGCTGCCGAAGAGCGACGCCGTGATGATGCTGCGGGTCCAGCGTGAGCGGATGAACGACGCGTACTTCCCGAGCGCCCGCGAGTACACCCGGCGGTACGGGCTGGACGTGCACCGGATGGCGCAGCTGCCCGACGAGGCGATCGTGCTGCACCCCGGCCCGATGAACCGCGGCGTCGAGATCAGCGCGCAGGTCGCCGACTCCACCCGCTCGGTCATCGTCGAGCAGGTCACCAACGGCGTCGCGATCCGGATGGCCGTCCTCTACCTGCTGTTGTCCGGAAGCAACGAGACCACTACCGAGGAGCAGACCGCATGACCGCGTACTTCATCACCGGCGCCGAGATCCTGGGCGGTGACGCGGCCGACCTGCTCGTCGACAACGGCGAGATCGTTGCCGTCGGCCCGAACCTGGCCAAGCCCGAGGGGGCCGAGACGGTCGACGCCCGCGGCCTGATCGCGTTGCCCGGCCTGGTCGACCTGCACACCCACCTGCGCGAGCCGGGCCGGGAGGACGCCGAGACGGTCCTCACCGGGACCCGCGCCGCCGCGATGGGCGGGTTCACCGCGGTGTACGCGATGGCCAACACCGACCCGGTCGCGGACACCGCCGGCGTGGTCGAGCAGGTCTGGCGGCTCGGGCGCGAGGCCGGGTACGCCGAGGTGTACCCGATCGGCGCGGTCACGGTCGGCCGGAAGGGGACCCAGCTGGCCGAGCTCGGCGCGATGGCGGACTCGGCGGCCCGGGTCCGGGTGTTCTCCGACGACGGCGACTGTGTCTGGGACGCGGCGCTGATGCGGCGCGCGCTCGAGTACGTGAAGGCGTTCGACGGCGTGATCGCCCAGCACGCCCAGGAGCCGCGACTGACCGAGGGCGCGCAGATGAACGAGGGCGCGCTGTCCGGGGTGCTCGGCCTGACCGGCTGGCCGAGTGTCGCCGAGGAGGCGATCATCGCCCGCGACATCCTGCTGAACGCGCACGTCGGGTCCAAGCTGCACATCTGCCACCTGTCCACCAAGGGCTCGGTGGAGATCGTCCGGGCGGCGAAGCGGCGCGGATTCGAGGTCACTGCCGAGGTCACCCCGCACCACCTGCTGCTGACCGAGGACCTGGCCACGTCGTACAACCCGGTCTACAAGGTGAACCCGCCGCTGCGGACCAAGGCCGACGTCGAGGCGGTCCGCGAGGGCCTGGCCGACGGCACCATCGACATCGTCGCCACCGACCACGCGCCGCACCCGGTCGAGGACAAGGACTGCGAGTGGAGCGCGGCCGCGTTCGGGATGACCGGCCTGGAGACCGCGCTCAGCGTCGTCCAGCACACGATGGTGGACACCAAGCTGCTGACCTGGGCCGACGTGGCCGACCGGATGAGCTACCGCCCGGCCGCGATCGGGCAGGCGAGCGAGCACGGCCGCCGGCTGGAGGCCGGCGCCCCCGCGAACCTGGTGCTCGTCGACCCGGCGGTCGAGCGGGTCGTGGTCCCGGACGAGTCGACCTCGCTCTCGCGGAACACGCCGTTCGAGGGCATGACACTGCCGGGCCGCGTGGTCGCCACCTTCCTGCACGGGACACCGACTGTCCTTGACGGGAAGCTCACGACCGGGGCGGCGGGGCGGGGAAGGAATCCAGGCGAGTGAGGACCTTCCTGGGGATCGCCGGGACGCTGTTGATCATCGCCGTCGCGTACTTCGGGATGTACCGCGGCTGGCGGAACCGGCAGCACCGTCAGTCCGGCCTGGCACCGCTGCCCGCGGTCCCGGCGACCGGCACCCTCCGCGGGATCGAGGGCGTGTACGTCGCGACCACGACCGCGGGCGACTGGATGGACCGGATCGCCGTGCACGAGCTCGGCGTCCGCAGCACCGCCGACCTGGCCGTCAGTGACGCCGGCCTGACCTTCCACCGCCAGGGCGCCGCGGACGTGTTCATCCCCGCGGACCACCTGACCGGCGTCCGGACCGACCGCGGTATCGCCGGCAAGGTGACCGCGGAGGCGTCCGGGCTGGTGGTGGTGAGCTGGCGGCACGACGGCCGCGAACTCGACACCGGGTTCCGCCCGCGCCGCAAGGCCGACACGGCCCCCTTGACCGAATCCATTGCCACCCTGATCGGAGCAGAGCGTTGAGTCAGCCTGCACTGCTGGTCCTCGAGGACGGCCGCGCGTTCGCCGGCACGTCCTACGGAGCGACCGGCGAGACCTTCGGCGAGGCCGTCTTCAGCACCGGGATGACCGGCTACCAGGAGACCCTGACCGACCCCTCGTACCACCGCCAGATCGTCACCCAGACCGCCCCGCACATCGGCAACACCGGGGTGAACGACGAGGACGACGAGTCGCAGAAGATCTGGGTCGCGGGGTACGTCGTCCGCGACCCCGCCCGGGTGCCGTCGAACTGGCGCGCCACCCGCTCCCTGGACGACCAGCTCCAGGCCCAGGGCATCGTCGGCATCGCCGGGATCGACACCCGCGCGCTGACCCGGCACCTGCGCGAGCGCGGCGCGATGCGGGCCGGCATCTCCACCGAGATCCTGGACCCGGCCGAGCTGCTGGCGAAGGTGCTCGAACAGCCGCCGATGACCGGCGCCGACCTGGCCACCGAGGTGACCACCTTCGAGCCGTACGTGGTGCCGGCCGAGGGGGCGAAGCGGTTCACCGTGGTCGCGCTCGACCTCGGCATCAAGACGATGACGCCGAAGCGGATGGCCGAGCGCGGCATCGAGGTGCATGTGCTGCCGGCCACCGCGACGCTGGAGGAGATCCTCGCGCGCGACCCGGACGGCATCTTCATGAGCAACGGCCCGGGCGACCCGGAGACCACCGAGCACCCGACCACGCTGCTGAAGGCGCTGCTGGAGCGGGACAAGCCGTACTTCGGCATCTGCTTCGGCAACCAGGTCTTCGGCCGCGCGCTCGGTCTGGGCACGTTCAAGCTGAAGTACGGCCACCGCGGCATCAACCAGCCGGTGCTCGACCGGGCCACCGGCAAGGTCGAGATCACCGCGCAGAACCACGGGTTCGCCGTGGACGCGCCGATCGAGGAGGCCGTCGAGACGCCGTACGGGACCGCCGAGGTCAGTCACGTCTCGCTCAACGACAACGTGGTCGAAGGGCTCCGGCTGACCGGGAAGGACGGCCGGGTGCTGGCCTTCTCGGTGCAGTACCACCCCGAGGCGGCGGCCGGTCCGCACGACTCGGCGTACCTGTTCGACCGGTTCGTAGAGCTCATGGAAGGTCGCCGCTGATGCCCCGCCGTACAGACATCGACTCGGTCCTGGTGATCGGCTCCGGCCCGATCGTGATCGGCCAGGCCTGCGAGTTCGACTACTCCGGGACCCAGGCCTGCCGGGTGCTCAAGGAGGAGGGGTTCAGGGTCATCCTGGTCAACTCCAACCCGGCCACGATCATGACCGACCCGGAGTTCGCCGACGCGACGTACGTCGAGCCGATCACGCCGGAGTTCGTCGAGAAGGTGATCGAGAAGGAGCGTCCGAACGTCCTGCTCGCCACCCTCGGCGGCCAGACCGCGCTGAACGCCGCCATCGCCCTGCACGACAACGGGGTGCTGGACAAGTACGGCGTCGAGCTGATCGGCGCCTCGGTGGACGCGATCCAGCGCGGCGAGAACCGGGAGTCCTTCAAGCAGATCGTCGAGAAGCTCGGCGCCTCGGTCGCCCGCTCGGTGATCTGCCACTCGCTCGACGACGTCCTCGGCGCCGCGGCCCAGCTCGGGTACCCGCTGGTCGTGCGGCCCTCGTTCACGATGGGCGGCGTCGGCTCCGGGATGGCCTACGACGAGGCCGACCTGCGCCGGATCGCCGGGGCGGGCCTGCACGCGAGCCCGACCACCGAGGTGCTGATCGAGGAGTCGATCGTCGGGTGGAAGGAGTACGAGCTGGAGGTGATGCGCGACAAGGCCGACAACGTCGTGATCATCTGCTCGATCGAGAACGTCGACCCGATGGGCGTGCACACCGGTGACTCGGTCACGGTGGCGCCGGCGATGACGCTGACCGACCGCGAGTACCAGGTGATGCGGGACCTCGCGATCGGCATCATCCGCGAGGTCGGGGTGGACACCGGTGGCTGCAACATCCAGTTCGCGGTGAACCCGGCGGACGGCCGGCTGATCGTGATCGAGATGAACCCGCGGGTGTCCCGCTCGTCCGCGCTGGCGTCGAAGGCGACCGGGTTCCCGATCGCCAAGATCGCCGCCAAGGTCGCGATCGGGTACACCCTGGACGAGATCCCCAACGACATCACCCAGCAGACCCCGGCCAGCTTCGAGCCGACGCTGGACTACGTGGTGGTGAAGGTGCCGCGGTTCGCGTTCGAGAAGTTCCCGGCCGCGGACGCCACCCTGACGACGCACATGAAGAGCGTCGGCGAGGCGATGGCGATCGGGCGCAACTACACCGAGGCGCTGCAGAAGGCGCTGCGCTCGCTGGAGAAGCCCGAGGCCCGGTTCTCCTGGGCGGGCTCGCCGGCGACCGAGCTGGAGCCGCTGCTGGAGGCGATCAGGACGCCGCACGACGGCCGGCTGCGGACCGTCATGGACGCGATCCGGGCCGGGGCGACGGCCGAGCAGATCTTCGCCGCGACCAAGATCGACCCGTGGTTCGTGGACCAGCTGTTCCTGATCCACGAGACCGCGCTCCAGGTCGCGGCCGCGCCCCGGCTGACCCCGGAGATCCTGCGGCTGGCGAAGCGGCACGGGTTCTCGGACCTGCAGCTGGCCGAGATCCGCCAGCTGACCGAGGACGTCGTCCGCGGGGTGCGGCAGGCGCTCGGGATCCGGCCGGTGTACAAGACCGTCGACACCTGCGCGGCCGAGTTCGCCGCGACCACGCCGTACCACTACTCCTCCTACGACGAGGAGACCGAGGTCGCACCGCGCGAGACCCCGGCCGTCCTGATCCTGGGCTCCGGCCCGAACCGGATCGGCCAGGGCATCGAGTTCGACTACTCCTGCGTGCACGCGTCGATGGCGCTGCGCGACGCGGGGTACTGCACCGTGATGGTGAACTGCAACCCGGAGACCGTCTCGACCGACTACGACACCTCCGACCGGCTCTACTTCGAGCCGCTCACCTGCGAGGACGTGCTCGAGATCGTGTACGCCGAGATGCAGGCGGGCCCGGTCGCCGGGGTCATCGTGCAACTCGGTGGGCAGACCCCGCTGGGGCTCGCGCAGCGCCTGGCCGACGCGGGCGTACCGATCGTCGGCACGTCGCCGGAGGCCATTCACCTGGCCGAGGAGCGGGGCGCGTTCGGCAAGGTGCTCGCGGACGCCTCGCTGCCGGCGCCGAAGCACGGCACCGCCATGTCCGCCGCCGAGGCGCACGCGGTCGCGGCCGAGATCGGGTTCCCGGTGCTCGTCCGGCCGTCGTACGTGCTCGGTGGCCGCGGGATGGAGATCGTGTACAGCGAGGCGGAGCTGACCGCCGCGCTCGGCCGGTTGAGCGGTGGCGCCGGTTCGTGGGAGCACCCGGTGCTGATCGACCGGTTCCTCGACGACGCGGTCGAGATCGACGTGGACGGGCTGTTCGACGGCGAGGAGCTGTTCCTCGGTGGCGTGATGGAGCACATCGAGGAGGCCGGGGTGCACTCCGGCGACTCGTCCTGCGCGCTGCCGCCGATCACCTTGGGCAACGCCGACATCGAGAAGATCCGGCAGTCGACCGAGGCGATCGCGCGGGGCGTCGGCGTCCGCGGGCTGCTGAACGTCCAGTACGCGCTGGCCGGCGACGTGCTGTACGTGCTGGAGGCCAACCCGCGGGCCTCGCGGACGGTGCCGTTCGTCTCCAAGGCGACGGCGACGCCGCTGGCGAAGGCGGCCGCCCGGGTGATGCTCGGGGCGTCGATCGCCTCGCTGCGGGCCGAGGGGATGCTGCCGGCGACCGGGGACGGCGGGACGTTGCCGCCCTCGACGCCGATCGCGGTCAAGGAGGCCGTGATGCCGTTCAACCGGTTCCGCACCCTGGACGGCTCGTCGGTCGACACCGTGCTCGGCCCGGAGATGAAGTCGACCGGTGAGGTGATGGGCATCGACGACACCTTCGGCACGGCGTTCGCCAAGTCGCAGGGTGGCGCGTCGCAGCCGTTGCCGGGGTCGGGCAAGGTCTTCGTCTCGGTCGCGAACCGGGACAAGCGGCACATGATCTTCCCGGTCAAGCGGCTGGCCGACCTCGGCTTCCAGATCTACGCGACCGAGGGCACCGCCGACGTCCTGCGGCGTAACGGGGTCGAGGCGGTCACGGTCCGCAAGAGCAGCCAGGGACCGGGCCCGAACGGGGAGCCGACGATCGTCCAGATGGTCCAGGACGGTGAGCTGAACCTGATCGTCAACACCCCGATCGGGATCACCCAGGGCGGGTCGCCGCGCATCGACGGGTACGAGATCCGCAGCGTGGCCGTGGCCCGGAACATCCCGTGCATCACCACGGTCCAGGGTCTGGCGGCCGCGGTCCAGGGGATCGAGGCGCAGCGGGCCGGCGACATCGGCGTCCGGTCCCTGCAGGACTGGGTCGGCCGGATCCGCGGGACCGAGACCGGCGCCGTGGTGGAGGGTTGAGCCAGGTGTACCGCCGGGTGGTCAGGCCGGTGCTGTACCGGCTGGGGCGCGGGGACGCCGAGGTCGCGCACGAGCAGACGTTGCACGGGTTGCGGCGGCTGAGCCGGGTCCCCGGCACGGTCGGCGCGCTCTCGCGGACGTACGGCGCCCTCCCGGCCGGGCTCGGGCGGACCGTCTTCGGCGTCCGCTTCCCGAGCCCGGTCGGGCTGGCCGCCGGGATGGACAAGAACGGTGTCGCCCTGCCGGCCTGGCGGGCCCTCGGCTTCGGCTTCGTCGAGGTCGGTACCGTCACGGCCCAGCCGCAGCCGGGGAACGAGAAGCCGCGGCTGTTCCGGTTGGTCGAGAGCGAGGCCGTGATCAACCGGATGGGCTTCAACAACCTCGGCTCGGCCGCGCTGGCCGAACGGCTGGCCGGCTACGGCGACCTCGGGTACCCGCTCGGCATCAGCATCGGAAAGTCCAAGGTGACGCCGCTGGCGGACGCCGTCGAGGACTACGTGACGTCGCTGCGCCGGCTCTACCGGTACGGCGACTACTTCGCGGTCAACGTGAGTTCGCCGAACACGCCGGGCCTGCGCAGCCTGCAGGACGCGGGCCACCTCCGCGAGCTGCTGGCCGCGTTGCACACCGAGGCCGCCGGGATGAGTTCTGGTGGCCGGGCCGGCAAGCCGATCCTGGTGAAGATCGCCCCCGACCTGACCGAGCAGGCGATCGACGAGTTGCTCGGCGTCTGCACCGAGGTCGGTGTCGCGGGCATCATCGCGACCAACACGACCATCGGCCGGTCGGGTCTGGCACCCGCCGACCAGGCCCTCGCGGCCGAGGCTGGTGGTTTGTCCGGCCGACCGCTGACCGAGACCTCCGCCAAGACGGTGGCCCACATCCATGGCGAGACCGGGGGAGCGCTGCCGATCATCGGTGTCGGCGGCGTCCTGGAGCCCTCGGACGCGGCCCGCCTGTTCGACGCGGGTGCGAGCCTCGTCCAGCTGTACACCGGCCTGATCTACCGCGGCCCGGGTCTGGTCCGCCGGACGAACCGGCTGCTCGCCGATCACTCCGACCCCACTGAGGACCTTGATGAGAGTGCGTGACGTCCCTATGAGCAACCAGCCCTTCGGAACCCGGCTCCGCGCCGTCATGGACCAGCGCGGCCCGCTCTGCGTCGGGATCGACCCGCACGCCCACCTCCTCGACGGGTGGGGCCTGCCCGACACCGCCGAGGGCCTGGCCACCTTCACGTACGGCGTGGTCGACGCGCTGGCCGACCGGGTCGCCGTGTTCAAGCCGCAGTCCGCGTTCTTCGAGCGGTTCGGCTCGGCCGGGATCGCGGTGCTCGAGCAGGCCACGATCCGGCTCCGCGAAGCGGGTGCGCTGGTCATCATCGACGCCAAGCGCGGCGACATCGGCTCCACCATGGCCGGGTACGCCGCGGCCTACCTGGCCGAGAAGGCGCCGCTCGCCTGCGACGCGCTCACGGTGAGCCCGTACCTCGGGTTCGGCTCCCTCCAGCCCACGATCGACGTGGCGCGGGAGTCGGGTGCCGGCTTGTTCGTCCTCGCCCTGACGTCGAACCCGGAGGGCCCGCAGTTCCAGTCCGCCCGGACTGCGGCAGGTCCGACGGTGGCGGGCGCGGTCCTCGACGGGTTGCGCGAGCTGAACGCCGACGCCGAAGACCTCGGCTCCTTCGGCGCGGTCGTCGGTGCCACCATCGCCAAGACCACCGAGAACCTCGACATCCACGGACCGTTGCTGGCGCCGGGCCTGGGTGCCCAGGGCGCGACCGCGGAGAGCCTGGTGGACGTCTTCGGTCCCGCCGTCCGCAACGTGGTCCCGTCGAGCTCCCGGGAGATCCTCGGCGCCGGCCCGGACGTGGTCGCTCTGCAGGACGCGGCGGCGCGGACGAACGACGCCTTCCGGACTGTGCTCGGTTACTGATGCGACGCCGGAGCACAATCGCCGCCGCGGTGCTGGTCCTCGCGGTGGCGCTCGGCCTGGTCGCGCTGTCGCTGCCGGCGCAGGACGGGCAGGACGAGGACTACTGCACCGGGCTGCAGAGCTACTACACCGCTCTCCAGAGCTTCGCGGGTCCCACGGACACGGCAGCGCTCGACCAGTTGGTCGATCAGGCCGACAACCTGTCCGAGTCGGCGCCGGAGGAATTGCGCGACGACTGGCGGGTCCTCGCGGACTATCTCGGCCTGCTGAGGTCGGCGGACGGCGATCCGCAGAAGCTCGCACAGCTCAGGCCGGCCGACCCGGAGGCCGTCACCGAGGCCGGACGGGCGATCGACGCGCACGGGCAACAGCAGTGCGGAGCGGGCGCCACGACCTGAGCCGCGCAGCGCTCGGTACTGCTTCGCCGCCGCGGTGTTGCTGTCGGCAACTGCCGCCGGCCGGGTACCTGACCGGTCAACTGCTTGCTGACGGCAACGCTGCCGACGCGCGACGTCACGGCGAGGTTCCACTTCCGGCCTGCGAGGTTCTTCACGGGCCGCTCGCGGGGGTCGGTGACCCTGTGATTCGGAAGAGTCGCGGAGGACGGGAAGCGAAAGACTCCCCGCGGCGACAGTTAGGACTGGAATGCGTAAGGTTGCGGCCCTCGCGGCGGTAGTGACAATCAGCGTCGGTGCTTTGACGGCGTGTTCGGGCGGCGACTACTGCGGCGACCTGAAGAGCTATGCCGAGGCGGCCAAGGGCCTCGACATCAAGGACAAGGACGCCGTCGACAAGATGCGCGGCGAGGCGGAGAAGCTGTCGAAGTCGGCTCCGGACGACCTGAAGGACGACTGGAAGGTCATTCTCGACTACACCGAGAAGGCCAAGGAAGCCGACGGCGACACCAACAAGCTGGCCGAGCTGGCCAAGGGTGACGGCGCCAAGGTCGGCCCGGCCTCCGAGGCGATCGCCAAGCACGCCAAGGACACCTGCAAGGTGGACCTCGAGAACTCCTGATCCAAGACGTCACAACGGCGGCACCCCACTGCGGGGCGCCGCCGTTGTCGTCGTTCCGTCGCTCTCGGCGACCACCGCGCTCCGGACCGGCGGGTCGGCAGGCGGCGAAAAGCGGGGTTTCCCGTTTCCTTGGTCACCCCCGGTAGCTTCGTCGCCAACACCCCCGAGGACCGACCCTCCCGACCCCCGAGGATGGACACCGCGATGCGTACCGCGCTGCTGACCGCGACCCTGATCGCCGGAGCCACCGCGCTCACCGCCTGCACCGAGGAGCAGGCGTACTGTGTCGACCTGGCCGGGTACGCCGCCTCCGCGGCCGACGTGGACCCGCAGAACCCGGCCGACTACACCAAGATCCTCGGCGACGCGAAGAAGCTGCAGGAGAGCGCGCCCGCCGAGGTGAAGGACGACTGGGGGACCGTGGTGTCGTTCGCGGAGCAGGCACAGAAGGCGGGTACGGACCGTGTCGAGCTGGCTCGGCTGAGCAAGCAGACCGGCGCCGTGACGTCGGCGTACAAGTCGATCGCGACACACGCGAAGGATTCCTGCAAGGTCGACGTCCCCGCGCTGACCTGAGCGCCGCCCGTCCCGTGTTAGGTTCAGCGGCGAAGCCACACAACGGGACAGGTGAAACGGTGCCACTTCCTACTTTGACCCCGGAGCAGCGGGCCGCTGCGCTGGACAAGGCCGCGGCCGCCCGCCGGGAGCGCGCTGAGATCAAGAACCGGATCCGGCACTCGGGGGCGTCTCCGACCGAGGTGCTCCACGAGGGACAGACGAACGACGTGATCGGCAAGATGCGGGTGAGCGCGCTGCTGCAGTGCATCCCCGGCGTCGGCAAGGTGCGCGCGCAGCAGATCATGCAGCGCGCCGGCATCTCCGAGACCCGGCGCGTCCGTGGGCTGGGTTCGAACCAGATCGCCGCGCTCGAGCGCGAATTCGCCGAGTGAGCCGGACCGAAGTCCTTTCCGGCTCGTTGGACACTGATGTGAAGATGACCATGGAGCGGACGGACGACGGGAAGACGGACGTGCGGGAGACAGCGGGGCTCGGGACCGGCGGCGCGAGGCTGACGGTGCTGGCCGGGCCGACCGCGGTGGGCAAGGGCACGGTCGCGGCCGACATCCGGGAGCGGTTCGAGGACGTCTGGATCTCGGTTTCCGCGACCACCCGCAAGGCGCGGCCGGGCGAGATCCACGGCGTGCACTACCTGTTCGTGTCGGACGAGGAGTTCGACCGGATGATCGCCGACGGCGAGCTGCTGGAGTGGGCGGTCGTGCACAAGGCGGCTCGCTACGGCACGCCGAAGCAGCCGGTGATCGACAAGCTGGCCGAGGGCCGGCCCGCGCTGCTGGAGATCGACCTGCAGGGTGCCCGCCAGGTCCGGGAGACGATGCCGGAGGCTCAGTTCGTCTTCCTCGCCCCGCCGAGCTGGGACGAACTGGTCCGCCGACTGGTCTTCCGGGGCACCGAAACGGCCGAGGAGCGGGAGCGCCGGCTGGAGACCGCGGTGCTCGAGCTGGCGGCCGAGAAGGAGTTCGACGTGACGATCGTGAACGCCTCGGTTCGGGAGGCGGCCGATCAGTTGGTAAAGTTGATCCGATCACCCCTTCCTTCTGGAAAGAGCTGAACTTGTCTGGCAACCAGCCTGTCGCCATCGGCATCACCTCTCCGCCGATCGACGACCTGCTCACCCGTACCGACTCCAAGTACAAGCTGGTCCTGTACTCGGCCAAGCGGGCGCGGCAGATCAACGCGTACTACTCCCAGCTCGGCGAGGGCCTGCTGGAGTACGTCGGCCCCCTGGTCGAGACCCACGTCCAGGAGAAGCCGCTCTCGATCGCGATGCGCGAGATCAACGAGGGCGTGCTGACCTGCACCGACATCGACCCCGAGGCCGAGGCGGAGGCCGCCGCGGCCGCTGCGGAGAAGTCCGCAGCGGAGTAACCACGCGTCGATGACCTCGACCGGGGACACCTCACCGGACCACGCCGCTTCCGGCGCCGCCGCTTCCGGCGAGCCGCCGAAGCGGCCGTCGGTCGTTCTGGGGGTCGGCGGTGGCATCGCGGCCTACAAGGTCTGCGACCTGCTCCGCCGGCTGACCGAGTCCGGGCACCGCGTCCGGGTGGTCCCGACCGCTGCCGCGCTGGAGTTCGTCGGCGCCGCCACCTGGGCGGCGCTGTCCGGCCAGCCGGTGACGCCGGACCCCTTCGACGCCGTCGAGGAGGTCCCGCACGTCCGGATCGGCAAGGGCGCGGACCTCGTCGTCGTCGCGCCCGCCACGGCGAACCTGATCGCCAAGGCGGCCCATGGCCTGGCCGACGACCTGCTCACCAACACGCTGCTCACCGCGCGCTGCCCGATCCTGTTCGCGGCCGCGATGCACACCGAGATGTGGGAGCACCCGGCCACCCAGGCGAACGTCGCCACTCTGCGGTCCCGTGGGATCACCGTGCTCGACCCCGCGGTCGGCCGGCTGACCGGTGCCGACACCGGCCGCGGCCGGCTGCCCGAGCCGTCCGAGATCTTCGCGATCAGCCAGCTGATGCTCGCCGACGAGGCGGCCCGCGCGGCCGGCGAGGCGGTGGCCGACCTGACCGGCAAGCACGTGCTGATCAGCGCCGGTGGGACCCGCGAGCACCTCGACCCGGTCCGGTACCTCGGCAACTCCTCGTCCGGCAAGCAGGGCTACGCGCTGGCCCGGATCGCGGCCGCCCGGGGTGCGAAGGTCACCCTGGTCGCGGCGAACTCCGAGCTGCCCGACCCGGCCGGCGTCCAGGTCGTCCCGGTCACCTCGACCCGTGACCTGTACGACGAGATCACCGGCCGGGCCGTGGACGCGGACGCGATCGTGATGGCGGCGGCCCCGGCCGACTTCCGCCCGGCCGACGTCGCCGAGCACAAGATCAAGAAGACCGCCGACGGGTCGGTCCCCGCGGTCAGCCTGGTGCAGAACCCGGACATCCTGGCGACGATCTCGCACGACCGGCAGCGCACCGACCAGGTCATCGTCGGGTTCGCGGCCGAGACCGGCGACGCGGAGCACAGCGTGCTCGAGCTCGGCCGGGCCAAGCTGGAGCGCAAGGGCTGCGACCTGCTGGTGGTGAACGACGTCTCCGGCGGCAAGGTCTTCGGCAGCGACCTGAACGAGGCGGTCATCCTGGACCGCGAAGGCACCGCCCTCCCGGTCCCGTCCGGCAGCAAGGACGCCCTGGCCGGCGTCATCTGGAACCTGGTCGCCACCCGCTGGTCCTGAGGCCAGGTTCGGTCCGAACAGCCGGAGGTGTCGGCCGGTTACCCTGATGGGGAGCGGCCGGTCGGCATCTCACTGTCTGGAGAAGCCTATGCGCAGCACCAGTGGTGGCGCGTGCCCGCTCCGCGCCCAGGTCGATCCGCGCCTCCTGCGCTTCAGCGCCGCGGCCACAGCCTGCGTGCTCGCCGTCGTGCTGCTCGTCGTCGGTGCTGCTCGACCGTTGGGTCTCGGCCTGCTCGCCTCCCAGGTCGCCGTGTTCGCGTTCACCGCCTTCGTGAGTTTTCAGTGGTCGGTGTGGGCGCAGCTCTTCGCCCGTTTCATCTGGCCGCGGATCGGAGCGCCGGCCGGGTTGGAGGATACCCGGCCGCCGAGATTCGCTCAGTTCGTGGGCTTCGCGTTCACAGCGGTGGCGCTGACCGCCTTTGTACTCGGCGCCGATGCGGCCGGCTACGGCCTGACCGCTCTCGCCTTCGCCGTGGCAGCCCTCAACGCATCCACCGGGCTGTGCTTGGGCTGCAAGGCCTACCAGCTGGTCAGCCGACGGAAGCCGGCCTGAGTTCCTGGTCGAAGGAGCACACGCATCGGGCGGCGGATGTCGTGTGCCACCTGATGTCTGACGTTTCCGTGCCAGCTGATGGTTGACACCCTGGTCTAGGAGACTGAGGGGACGACGCTCGTACGCTCAGCGGCCGGTGTACGGGTGTTCGGTCGGCCTACGAATAGGGTCACAGGGTGGATCACCAGTACAAGGAACACCCCACGGTGACGTGCTCGCTGATTGATGGGCAACTCGTCCCCGTGCCGGACTCGCTTGAGGCCGATGTCACGGTGTTGCTCGGGTTGCCCGAACATGGCGAAAGCGGCCAGACATGGGAGGTCTTGGTCGCCAAGCGACTGGCTAGCCAAGACAGGGTTGAGATTCGAGCCATCCCAATGTTCGCCTACGACCTGAACTACGGCGACGAGGTTGCAGTCCTGGCCTCTGCGGAGGGATCCCTGGTGGCGACGGGTATCTCGAAGGACAGCCGCAACTATACGTTCCGGATCTGGCTCGAGCATGGCGACTCGGATCAGATACGTCAGATCCTCACCGAGTTCGGTGGGATGGGATGCCTGGTCGAGGCGTACAGCGCCAAACTCATGGCGCTTTCATGCCCGGCAGATGCAGCCCAGGCCGTCGCAGACGCGCTTCAAAGCTGCGAACTTGAGGGGCGTTTCGTCTACGAGACCGGCCGCCAGAGGACACGCTGACATGCCGCGTTCCGCGCGGTCATGCCGGTGACAACCATCAGCTGGCACGCGACTGTCAAGCATCAGCCGTCACAGGACACATCGGGTGGCGAAGAGGTCAGGAGTTGTCCTCTTTGTCCCCTAGCGTTCTCGGTATGAGCGAACTCGAGTGGTCGTCCGTGGTGGCTCGGCGGATGGCTCGGCATCAGCTGCAGACTCCCGCCGCGAGTAGTCCGGCGGACGTTGTCCGGGCGATGTGCGGGGCGCATGCGCAGATCCTGTCCGCGGCTGAGGTGTCGGTCGCGCTGCGGATCGACGGTGCCACCCGGGCCGACGTGCAGACGGCGCTCTGGGTGGATCGGACGCTGGTGAAGACGTTCGGGCCGCGGGGGACCGTGCACCTCCTGCCGACCGAGGACCTGCCGCTGTGGACTGGTGCGTTGTCGGCGCTGCCGTGGTCCGGCGGTTCGCCCGTGCCCGAGGCGCGGATGACGGACGAGCAGACCGCGGCGGTGATCGCGGCGATCGGGGACGCCCTCGCCGCCGACGACCTCACCATCGACGAACTGACCGAGGAGGTGGTCGCGCGGGCCGGATCGTGGGCGGGGGACCTGGTGATGCCCGCGTTCCAGGTGATGTGGCCGCGCTGGCGCCAGGTGATCCCGGCCGCCGCGTGTGCGGGCGTGCTCTGTTACGGCCCGAACCGGGGCAGGCTGACGACGTACACGAACCCGCATCGCTTCGCGCCGCCGTTCGAGCCCGAGGACGGCGAGAAGGCGCTGACCGAGATCGTCCGGCGGTACCTCTACTCCTACGGACCGGCGACGCCGCAGCAGGTCGCGAAGTGGCTCAGTACGTCGCCCGCGTTCATGGCCCGCGTGTTCGAGCGCAGCGACCTGGCCGAGGTGGAGTTGAACGGCAACCAGGCCTGGCTCGTCCGTGGCGACACCGAGCTGCCGGACGCGTCCGCGAGCGGCGTCCGCCTGCTGCCGTACTTCGACGCGTACGCCGTCGGATCGCACCCGCGCGACCTGCTCTTCCCGGGCAAGGCGTGGACGCGCGCGTTGGCCGGGGGACAGGCGGGCAACTTCCCGGTCATGCTGATCGACGGCATCGTCGCCGGGGTCTGGCACCAACGCCGCTCCGGCCGGAAGCTCTCCGTGACCGTCGAACCACTCGGCCGCCTCACCGCCGCCCGTCGCCGAGCACTGGACGACGAGGTCACCCGCCTGGCCGAGATCCAGGACGCCAAGCCCGACCTGACCATCGGCGAGATCACCGTCGGGCCGCACGCCTGACTCGGCCCGCGGATTCTTGGTCAGCGCTCCAGTCCGACGACGGTCCAGGCCAGACCGCGATGCCGGTAGCTGACGGTCAGGCCCTGCGCCCTCAGTACCTCGATCATGGCGTCCGGTGGATGGGCGAAGGCCCGGAACGAGTTGCCGCGCAGGCGACGCAACAGGCTGTCGCACCAGAGGCCGCCGGTGATCAGGGGGTTGCGTGGCGGATGCGAGAACACCAGGAGTCGCCGCGCATGGCCACCGGCCGCCGTGAGCAGCTTCTGGTAGTCCGGATAGCAGCAGACGACTCGATGCAGCACCACGATGTCCGCCGGCTCGACCTCGTCCGGCACTGTCGCGATGTCCACGAACCGCCTGGCCACCCGCCCGGTCAGCCCGGACTGTTCGAGCAACTCGGCCGCTTCGTCCTCGTAACCGGTAGAGAGTTCCAGGTTCGTCGCCCGGTCGGCGCCCCGGCGGAGCAGCTCGACCTGGAGCTCGCCCACTCCGCCGCCGATCTCGAGCACCGTGGCGCCTCGTACCTCCCGCTGTTCCAAGAAGGACACCAGGCGCCGCTGGGTCCGGGTCAGGCCGCGCTTGCGGTACCGGCCGGCGACGCGCCGCGCGAACCCCGCGCCGAAGGTGGCGCGATAGCCGCGAGGATCACAGCAGTCGTCCATGAAGGCAGTATGCGTCGGGCGAGGAGGCTTGTCTGCGGCCCGTTAAAATCTACCATTTCAGTACAGATTGTCCGACATGTGAGCCGGTGATCCTGCGATGTGGACAGATCGGCCGTCTGGCGGTGGCGTTGGGCTGAACTGCTGGCATACTGCCGAGGTGCATCGCTGAAGCCGGTGCGACGGACGGGGTGTGAGCTCCGTCGTAGATGGCAGACCGAATACCTGAGGGAGAACCGTGGCACGGCGCCTTTTCACGTCCGAGTCGGTGACGGAAGGTCACCCGGACAAGATCGCTGACCAGATCAGCGACTCCATCCTCGACGCCCTTCTGGCCGAGGACCCGAAGAGCCGCGTCGCGGTGGAGACCCTGATCACGACCGGCCTGGTCGTCGTGGCCGGCGAGGTCACCACGACGGCGTACGTGGACATCCCCGGCATCGTCCGGAACCGGATCCTGGAGATCGGCTACGACTCGTCGCTGAAGGGCTTCGACGGCGCCTCCTGTGGTGTCCAGGTCGCGATCGGCAGCCAGTCGCCGGACATCGCGCAGGGCGTCAACACGGCGTACGAGAGCCGCGCCGACTCCTCCACCGACGCGCTCGACCTGCAGGGCGCGGGCGACCAGGGCCTGATGTTCGGCTACGCGTCGAACGAGACCCCGGAGCTGATGCCGCTGCCGATCACGATCGCGCACCGGCTGTCCGAGCGGCTGTCCGAGGTCCGCAAGGACGGCACGATGGCGTACCTGCGCCCGGACGGCAAAACCCAGGTCACGGTCGAGTACGACGGTGACCAGGCGGTCCGGATCGACACCGTCGTGGTGTCCAGCCAGCACGCCGCCGACATCAGCCTCGACTCGATGCTGACGCCGGACGTGAAGAAGCACGTCGTCGACCCGATCCTCGAGCAGTTCGAGATCGACTCCAGCGACTACAAGCTGCTGGTGAACCCGACCGGCCGCTTCGAGATCGGCGGCCCGATGGGCGACGCGGGTCTGACCGGCCGCAAGATCATCATCGACACCTACGGCGGCATGGCCCGGCACGGTGGCGGCGCCTTCTCGGGCAAGGACCCGTCGAAGGTGGACCGCTCGGCCGCGTACGCGATGCGCTGGGTCGCCAAGCACATCGTCGCCGCCGGCCTGGCCGCGCGCGCCGAGTGCCAGGTCGCGTACGCGATCGGCAAGGCCGCCCCGGTCGGTTTCTACGTCGACACGTTCGGCACCGAGACCGTGCCGGTCGACAAGATCACCGAGGCCGTGCTCGAGGTCTTCGACCTGCGTCCGGCCGCGATCATCCGCGACCTGGACCTGCTCCGGCCGATCTACACCCAGACCGCCGCGAACGGCCACTTCGGCCGCACCGGTGACGACTTCACCTGGGAGCGCCTGGACCGCGTCGACGCCCTCAAGGCCGCCGCGACCAAGTAACGACCGCAGTCTCCGGATGCCCGCCGCCCCTCGGGGTGGCGGGCTTCCGTGTGTCTGTCCACAGGCCTCCCGGTGGTTGTCGGGCGGGCGGACTAGAGTTCCCGAGTGGCATCGGACTCCCCAGAGCAGCTGACCCTGCTGCGCGACACCGTGCGCCGGTCGCGGACGAAGGAGCCGGCCGGGATCACCTCGTCGCTGCCGATCGCCCGGGTCGCGGTCGACGTCTCGCTGCCGCACCTCGACCGGCCGTTCGACTACCTGGTGCCCGACGACCTCGCCGAGGCGGCGCAGCCCGGGGTCCGGGTGAAGGTCCGGTTCGCCGGCAAGGACGTGGACGGGTTCGTCCTGGAGCGGTTGGAGGCGTCCGAGCACGACGGCAAGTTGGCCCGGATCCGCAAGGTCGTCTCCGCCGAGCAGGTGCTGACGCCCGAGGTGGCCGACCTGTGCCGCGCGGTCGCCGATCGGTACGCGGGGGTCTTCGCCGACGTCACGCGGCTCGCGGTCCCACCCCGGCACGCGAAGGTCGAGGGCGAGCCGCTCCGCTGCAACCAGCCGGGCCCGCCGGTCGTGTCCACCTCGCTGTCCGAGTGGTCGCCGTACCAGCACGCCAACGGCTTCCTCGACGCCGTCCGCCGAGGCGAGGCGCCCCGCGCGATCTGGACCGCCGTACCGGGTGCCGACTGGGCCGTCGCCTTCGCCCAGGCCGCCGCCGTCTGCGCATCGACCGGCCGCGGCGCGCTCCTGCTCGCACCCGATGCGCGCGACCTGGAGCGCTTGGCGGCCGCGTGTACCGCGGTGCTGGGCGAGCGTGGGTTCGTCACGCTCTCCGCCGACCTCGGCCCGACCGCCCGGTACCGCGCCTTCCTCTCCG
The DNA here is from genome assembly GCF_007828865.1 of Kribbella amoyensis. Lineage (NCBI taxonomy): Bacteria > Bacillati > Actinomycetota > Actinomycetes > Propionibacteriales > Kribbellaceae > Kribbella > Kribbella amoyensis. The sequence continues at coordinate 6,405,485 of NZ_VIVK01000001.1, read as the reverse complement.
CCCTTCGTGGCTGCACCCGCGTCGTCATCGGGACGCGGGCAGCCGCCTTCGCGCCGGTCGCCGATCTCGGGCTGGTCGCGTTGTGGGACGACGGCGACGACTCGTATGCCGAACCACGCGCGCCGTATCCGCATGCGCGAGAGGTGCTGCTCCTCCGGGCGTACCGGCAGCAGTGCGCGATGGTGGTCGGCGGGTTCGCACGGTCGGCGGAAACGGCGGCCCTGCTCGAATCCGGATGGGCGGCCGAGCTGATCGCGGATCGCACGGTGATCCGGGCCGCGGCACCGGCGGTCCACATCGCGGGGGAGTCGGACCGCGATCTCGCCCGCGACCCGGCGGCTCGGGCAGCCAGGTTGCCGCACCGCGCGTTCGAGGTCGCGCGCGAAGGGCTGAAGACCGGGCCGGTGCTGGTCCAGGTACCACGGGCGGGGTACTTGCCGAGCTTGGTCTGTCAGACATGCCGTACTCCGTCGCGGTGCACGGCATGTGGTGGTCCGCTGCGGCATACGGGTTCGACTGGTCCGGCGAGTTGCGCGGTCTGCGGTCGGCCGGCCGCGGATCACCGGTGCCCGGAGTGTGGGGATCCGCGGATGCGTGCTGCCGTGGTCGGTGCGCGTCGGACGGCGGAGGAGTTGGGGAGAGCGTTCGCGGGTGTGCTCGTGCGGACTTCGGGCGGGGACAAGATCCTGGACGCGGTGTCGTCGGAGCCCGCGTTGATCGTGAGCACTCCGGGCGCCGAGCCGGTTGCGGAAGGTGGGTACAGCGCTGCGTTGTTGCTGGACACGTGGTTGCTGCTGGCGCGGCCGGATCTGCGGGCGCCGGAGGAGGCGGTACGGCGCTGGTTCAACGCGGCGGCGCTGGTCCGGTCGGCGCGTGACGGTGGTGCGGTGATCATGATGGGCGAGCCGTCGGCAACTCCGTTGCAGGCGGTCGTGCGGTGGAGCCCGGAGGGGTACGCGACTCGCGAGCTCGAGGAACGTCGTGCGGCCCGGTTGGCTCCGGCAGCCAAACTCGCCGAAATCACCGGCTCGGCGGAAGCGGTCGCGGACCTGATCACCAGGATCCGCCAGCTGACCGATTCGTCGTCCGGGCTGGAGGTTCTTGGGCCGGTGCCTACCGACGACGAGACGGTCCGCGCGGTGGTGCGTACACCGCGGACGTACGGGTCGGCGCTGGCGCGGATCCTGAAGGAAGCCCAGTCGTCCCGCAGCACCAAGAAGGTCCCAGGCCCCCTCCGAGTCCAGGTCGACCCCGCGACGTTCGGTTAGCTTCGGTTCCTGCGTTGGGCTGATGCTGTTGGTTCAAGCTGAAGTCCGCTGCATCCCGCAGCCGCGTACTCACCTGCCGCACCCCGCGTCTATTGGGTGCGGTTCAGGCTGTGGTGGCTAGGGGGTTTACTCCGGCTGCTGTGAGGAGGTGGTTGCCGAGGGGCGTTCTGTAGTAGAGGACTGTTCTGCCGTCTCGGTGGGAGTCGACTACTCCTGCGTTGCGGAGGATTGCGAGGTGGACGCTCAGGGTTGGGGCCGAGAGGTCCAGTTGGTGCGCCAGGTGGGTCGTGGACATCGGGAGGTCTAGGTGGCTCACGATGGCGGCTCTTGTACGCCCCACCAGGTCGGCGAGCGCCGAGTCGTTGGTGTCTTGTTGGCTGACCCACAAACGCCCCAGGCCGCGTGGCGGATACGTGATCGTCGGGACGTGCGGGGCACCGGTTACGGGCAACGCCACAGGCCAGGTGAAGACGCAGGGGACGAGGAGGACTCCTTGGCCTGCTTGGGGTTCGCCGTCGGGGCAGACGAAGGGGCGGTCGATCTCGATGCGGTCGCCGGCGAAGCGGACCGACGGGTGGAGGTTGCGGAAGAGCCGGTCCAGGCCGCCGCTGGCCAATTCGTCCAGCCGGAACGCCAGGTCCTCCTGCAGCAGCGCACGCATTCGGCGCCAGTCCGGTTCGAGGGCGCGGTGCCAGTACGTGCGCAGGGCGTCGGTGATGCGGACCAGTGCGGCTTCGGGGTCGGCGATCAGTTCGGGGATCACCGGGTGCGGGTTCCCGCGGTTGAGCCGGCCCAGCTCGTCACGGACCAGGTCGAGTGGGGTCGCCTCGATCGCGGCCAGGCCGGATTCGAGGCTGGTCGAGCGGCGGGGTGGGGCCGGGGTGATGAAGTCGGGGATGTACCCGAACGACGGGATGAGGGCTTTGAGCAACTGCATGTCGTCGCCGGCCGTGAGCGGGGCGACCCGGCGCAACCACGGTCCGTGCACGCTGCCGAGCGAATTGTTGCTGAGCGCGCGGACACTGGTGACCGCTTCCCAGACCGGCGAGAACGCGAACCGGATCCGGCCCACGTCGTCCGGTTTGAGCCTGATCCTGATCACGTCCACACCTTAAGCGGACGACCACCGTACGAGCGAGGATTAGTCCTCTGCCTAATCTTCGACACGCCCGGGACACCGCCCGGATGCTGGTCGCATGACGGTCGTCACCCCTGTTCGCGAGAGCTCCTCGCGGCTTCCTCGCGCGTTCTGGGCGCTCTGGGTCTGCCAGTTGGTCAACCGGCTCGGCAGCTTTGTCCAGCCGTTCCTCGTCCTGTACCTCACCCAGGGCCGTGGCCTCTCCGCCGGGACCGCGGGTGCCGTCGCTGCCGCGGTCGGGGCCGGTTCGGTCGTGTCACAGCTGGTCGGCGGCTGGCTGTCGGACCGGGTCGGGCGGCGCCGGACGATGCTGGTCGGCTTCTTCGGGACCGCGGCCGCGCTGATCCTGCTCGGCTCGGCCCGGTCGATGGAGCTGATCTGGGTGGCCGCGTTCACCGTCGGGTTGATGGGCGACCTGTTCCGGCCCGCGGTCCAGGCGACGGTCGCCGATCTGCTCCAGCCGGGGGAGCGGGTCCGCGCGTACGGGCTGCTGTTCTGGGCGATCAACCTCGGCTTCTCGGTCTCGACCGTCAGCGCCGGCGTACTGGCGAACATCGGGTTCGGCCTGCTGTTCTGGATCAACGCCGGGACCTCGGTCGTGGCCGCGCTGGTGATCTGGTCGATGGTCCCGGAGACCCGCCCGGTGGTCGAGCAGGCGTCCCGGCGGCCGTTGCTGCCGGTGGCGTTGCGGGACACGACGTTCCTGCTGATGATCCTGCTCCAGATCGGCTACGCGACGATCTACTTCCAGGGCTACTCCACGCTGCCGCTGGCGATGTCCGGCGACGGGCTGCCGAACTCGACGTACGGCCTGGTGATCGCGTTGAACGGGCTCGTCATCGTCGTGGTCCAGCCGTTCGTCAGCCGGTACCTGACGAAGCTGGACCGGCCGAAGCTGCTCGCGACCTCGATGCTGATCGTCGGCCTGGGCTTCGGGGTCGGCGCGGTGGTCTCCACCTGGTGGGGGTATGCGCTGTCCGTCGTCGTCTGGACCGTCGGGGAGATCGGGTTCGCGGCCGTGATCGGCGCCGTGTTCGCGGATCTCGCGCCGGTCGATCTGCGCGGCGGGTACCTCGGGCTGGCCGGCAGCATGTCGTTCGGGCTCGGCTCGGTGATCGGCCCGATCGTCGGCACCAACTCGCTCGAACACCTGGGCGCGACCACCACCTGGCTTGCCTGCGGCGTCCTCGGCGTCGTCCTCTTCGCGGGCCAGCTCGCCCTCGCGCCCGCATTGCACGCTCGCGCCGCTGGTACCGCCTCCGCCGAGGCCGCCACGTAGGGTTGCGCCATGAGCGAGCGGACTGTCGACACTGTCGTCTTCGACATCGGGGGAGTACTGCTGGACTGGAACCCGGACTACCTCTACGCCGAGCTGATCCCGGACGAGGCGCAGAGGCGGCACTTCCTCACCACGGTCACCACGTCCGCCTGGAACCTCGAGCAGGACCGCGGCCGCCCGTGGTCCGAGGCGGTCGCCGAGCTGTCCGCGCTCCACCCCGAGCACGCCGAGTGGATCGAGGCGTACGACACGGGCTGGCTCAAGATGGTGCAGGGGTTGTTCGACGACACGGTCGCCGTGCTGACCGAGCTGCAGCAGGCCGGGATCCCGACGTACGCGCTGACCAACTTCTCCGACGAGAAGTGGGAGGTCGCCAAGGACGCGTTCCCGGTGCTGACGACGTTCGACGGTGAGGTGGTCTCCGGGCGTGAGCAGACCGTCAAGCCGGGCGAGAAGATCTACCGGATCCTGATCGAGCGCTTCGACCTCGACCCGGCCCGCACGTTCTACACCGACGACGTCCAGCACAACATCGACGGGGCCCGGACCGCCGGCCTCGACGCCGAGCTGTACACCTCGGCCCCCACCCTCCGCGCTCACCTGCACAAGCGCGGTCTCCCGATCAGCTCCTGACCCGGCGGCGTCAGGTGGCAGGCAGGGCGAGCGCTTCGGTGTACTTGGTGCCGGCGCCGAGGTGGGCGGCTTCGATGATGACCTGGTCGTCCTGGCAGGCCGGAGCCGTGATCGCGGTGTCCGGCGGGCCGGCGTAGACGATCTGGGGGCGCGGCTGCCCTGGTTGCCAGCGGTGCAGCTGGTACGTCTCGGCGCCGTTCTTGACGGCGCGGACCTCCCAGTGGATCCAGTTGCCGCACGCAATGATCGTGTCGGTGACGACGCGGCCGAGGGACCGGGCCGCGGCGTCCGGTGACTCGCGGAGGTAGGCGCTGCTCTGGTACTGGTCCGGGTCGGCGGCGCCCACCTCGGACCAGACCGTTGCCCCGCGCAACGAGGCGCCACTCCACTGCAGGCACTTGCGGCTCGCCGGGATCTCGCGGGCCGGTCCACCGGACAACGACGCGGTCAGCAGGCGCTTGCACCGTTGCGCGGTCTGCGGCGCCGTGATCTCGCTGAACGTGACCGAGTCGGCCGAGACCACCGGATCAGCGACGTACCCCGGGTCCGCGACGCAGCTGACCGTGCTCGCCTTGAGGGTGTCGAGCGCGGCGACGACGAGGCAGGACCGGCGCCTGCTGTCCGTACTGCTGTACGCGAACAGCCCGTTGTAGGCACCGATCTCCGGCTCGGAGATCCGGGGGAGTCCCTGCTGCGAGGCGAGGTCCGTCCTCCGGCCGGTCCCGAGGTCGTACCGGTACGCGCGGATCTCCGGATTCGGCCCGTCGGAGCGAATGTCCTCGACCAGGGCCCACCGGTCGTCGATCACCACCGGCGACTGAGCCACGAACCCGGCCGGCGGCAGGTGCCGGACCACGGTACGGCCGCCCGCGCGTTCGGTGATCGTGGTGGTCCCGGCCTCGTCGCTGGCGCGGGTGACGAGGTACTTGCGTTGCTGGGTGACCACGTGCTGACCGTCGACGGGTTGCCGCAGGATCCGCGACCACGTCGCCGGTTTCGCCGACGAACCGGGCGACGGGGTCGTCGGCGTACCTGAGCTTGTCGGGGAAGCAGGCGACGTCGGCGAGGTGGACGGACTTCTGGAGTCCGACCCCGAGCACGCGGTGGCGAGCAGGGTGACCGTGAGGGCGCCGGCGAGCAGTCCGGACGTCCTCGGAGCGGTGGTGGGACGCATCCGCCTACAGGCCGATGTTCTTGAACTGGTTCGCCAGGGTGGCGTTGAACAGCGCCGACGCGGGGATGTTCTTCGGGCCGTCGGTGACGTTGCCGCGGCTGTTGAAGCGGCGCTCGTTGAACACCTCGAAGATCCCGATCGTGCCCGCGTTCCGGTCGTACCCGCGGCCGACCTGGTAGTGCCCGCTGTGGTTGAACGCGAGGTACGGGAAGTACCGCTTGAGCAGCTGGACGTGCTCGATCACCGGGGCCGGGGCGCCGTCACCGAGGTGGTTCTGGTGCACCTGGAAGAACTTCTGGGTGGTCCAGTGGCCGACGTTCTGCACGATGTACGTGCCGGCCGCGATGTCCCAGTTCGTCTTCAGGTTGGTCTGTTTGACCATCGCGGAGATCGCGGTACCGGACGTGGTCGCACCGAGGTCCTTGGCCCAGGACGCCTGGGTGTCCTTCTGGTTGTCGTCGGCCCAGTCGATCGACTGGAACGTCGCCGGGCCACACCAGTACCCCTTTTCCTGCGAGGTCTGGAAGCCCTTCATGATGTATTTCGAGGCGGGCAGCGTCTTGACCGCGGCCGGCGGGTTCACCGGCGGCGGGGAAGGCTTGCCGGTCGGCGGGGTCGGCGGCGGGACCGTCCCGTCCGCCCGCGGCTCGGCCTCCCGCGACTGCGTCGACGGCGTGCCGGTCGAAGGCGTGCCAGTCGAAGGCGTGGCAGTCGGGGTCGAGGGCGTCGGGGTCGAGGGCGTCGGAGTCGGGGACGTCGGCTGGGCCGGTGGGGGATTGCCGTTGTCGTCGAGGAGGCGGAGGGCGCGGGCCTTGTCGCGGCCGTCCCAGGCGCTCTGCATCTCCTCGAGCTCCGCGTTGACGCGCGCGGTCTTCGGCATCGCCGCCCGCTCGCTCACGAACGCGGCCGGGCTCTGCGCCCCGGTCGCGATGTCCTGCTCGACCACCGAGCCGTCGGCGGCCCGGTCCTGCGCGGACACGGCCGGCGCGCTGACGGCCTCGCTCAGCTGAGCGCCACTCGGCACCTTGTCGACGAAGCCGAGTCCGAGGCAGTAGTTCTCGTCCTCCAGCTTGAAGCAGCGCATCACCTGCGTGGACTGCTGGGCGACGTCGGCCGACCGGAGCGAGATGTCGCCGGGCGAGGTCTCGGCGACCTGCTGGGCGACCTCGCTCCAGGACCGCGCGGCCGGCAGCGCAGCCGGATCCGGCTCAGGCGCGACGGTCGGCGTCGGGCCGGCGGTCGGATCCGTTTCGGGCCCGGCCTGGTCGTCCGGCGCGGTGCTGGGTGTGGTGGCCGGAACGACCGGTCCGCCGGGTGCGGCGGGCGGGACGTACGGGCCGGATGGTTCTCGCGGTTCATATGCGGCGGCCGACGGAGCCTGGGCGAGCAAGGCACCCAGGAGGATCACTGCGGCTGCCCCCCGTGTCGCTGTGGGCATGGTGGTCTCCCGTTGGGCGTGTGGCTGGTGTGACTGTAGGTACGCCTGAGACCACAGTACGTGCTCGCGGCAACAAACGGGAGGCCCGGGCCCGATCGATGGCCGGCGGTGAGGTCCCGGCCGTCGCGGCCTAGTGCGCCGCACTAGACTTGGCGGGTCCTGGTTCGCCTCGGTGTTCGGAGTCTGTGTGTCGGTCCAACCCATCCGCCTGTTCGGCGATCCCGTCCTCACCACCAGGGCCGAACCGGTCGTCGACTTCGACGCCGAGCTCCGGCGGCTGGTCGCGGATCTCACCGACACGATGCGGACGGCGCCGGGGATCGGCCTGGCCGCGCCGCAGATCGGCGTCGGGCTGCGGGTGTTCACGTACCACGTCGACGGCGAGTTCGGTCATCTGGTGAACCCGGAGCTGACGTTGTCGGCCGAGGACCAGTTCGGCCCCGAGGGCTGCCTGTCGATCCCCGGCCTGACCTTCGACTGCCGCCGCGCCGAGCAGGTCGTCGCCAGGGGCTTCGACATGTACGGCGAGCCGGTGGTGATCGAGGGCTCCGACCTGCTGGCCCGGTGCATCCAGCACGAGACCGACCACCTGGACGGGGTGCTGTTCGTCGACCGGCTGGACACCGACACCCGCAAGCTGGCGATGAAGGCGATCCGGGAGGCGGAGTGGTCCGGCCTGGCCGGTCCGCCGCGGATCAAGGTGTCGCCGCACCCGACGAACGGATTCGGACTGTGAGACTCGTCTTCGCCGGCACCCCCGAGGTCGCCGTCACCGCGCTCGCCGCGATCGTTGCCAGCGGCCACGAGCTGGTCGCCGTCGTGACCCGCCCGGACGCACCGGCCGGCCGTGGCCGCAAGCTGGTCGCGTCACCCGTCGCGGAGTACGCCGAGCAGCTGGGCGTGGAGGTGCTCAAGCCGGTCAAGCCCAGTGACCCCGAGTTCCTCGAGCGGCTCCGCGAGCTCGCGCCGGACGCCTGCCCCGTGGTCGCGTACGGTGGGCTCCTCCCGCAGGCCGCGCTCGACATCCCAGAGCACGGCTGGATCAACCTGCACTTCTCGGTCCTGCCGGCCTGGCGGGGTGCCGCGCCTGTGCAGCACGCGATCATCGCCGGGGACGACGTGACCGGGGCGAGCACCTTCCGCATCGTCAAGGCGCTCGACGCGGGGCCGGTGTTCGGGGTGCTGACCGAGCGGATCGGCCCGCACGACACCGCCGGCGTCCTGCTCACCCGGCTGGCCGAGTCGGGTGCGAAGCTCCTGGTCGACACCCTGGACGGTGTCGCGGCCGGAGTCCTCGAGGCCCGGGAGCAGCCGGCCGACGGGATCTCGATCGCGCCGAAGCTCAACGTCGAGGACGCCGAGCTCGATCTGCACGCCCCGGCGCACCGGGTTGACCGGCTCGTCCGCGGCTGCAACCCGGCACCTGGTGCGTGGACGACGTTCCGCGGTGAGCGGCTGAAGGTCCTGGAGACCGAGCTGACCGACGAGGAGCTGGCGCCGGGCGAGCTCCGGACCACCAAGTCCACCGTCACGGTCGGCACCGGCAGCAAGGCGGTCCGGTTGCTCACGGTCCAGCCGCAGGGCAAGAAGCCGATGCTCGCGGCCGACTGGGCCCGCGGTGTCCGGATCACCGACGAGGACCGGCTCGGTCCTGTCGCCGACGCGGGGGAGCAGTCCGGGTCGTGAGTGACCGCTCTCCACGCAACCGTGCCCCGCACCGCCGTCCCGACAAGGTCCGCCAGCTCGCGTACCGGGTGATCCGCCAGGTCAACGGCGACGACGGGTACGCGAACCTCGCCCTCAACAAGGCCCTGCGCGACCAGCGGCTCGGTGGCCGCGACGCCGCGTTCGCCACCGAGCTCGTCCACGGCACGCTCCGCTGGCAGGGCACGTACGACGCGTTCCTCGCGCGCAGCGTGTCCCGCCCGCTCGGCGAGCTGGATCCCGAGCTGCTCGACCTGCTCCGGCTCGGCACGCACCAGCTGCTCCGGATGCGCGTCGACTCGTACGCCGCGGTCAACGAGATGGTCACCCTGACCCGGTCCGAGGTCGGTCAGAAGCGCAGCGGCCTGGTCAACGCGGTGCTGCGCAAGATCAGCCAGCGCTCCTTCGACCACTGGATCGACGCGGTCGCCCCTTCTGAGGACGAGGACCGGCTCGGTCATCTCTCGATCGCGAAGGCGCACCCGCGCTGGGTGATCGACGCGTTCGCTGACGTGCTGGGCTCCGGTCAGGCCCTGGACGAGCTGCTCGACGCCGACAACGAACCACCACGCGTCACTCTGGTCGCGCGACCGGGCCTGGCCGACGTGGACGAGCTGATCGAGGCCGGAGCCACCCGCGCCCGCTGGTCGCCATACGGGGCGGTGCTGCAGGGCGGGGGAGACCCGGGGAGGATCAGTGCCGTTGCCACGGGTCGTGCGGGCGTCCAGGACGAGGGGTCGCAGCTGGTGGCGACTGCGCTCGCCACGGCGCCGTTGGAGGGCAGCGACACCAAGTGGCTCGACCTCTGTGCGGGACCAGGCGGTAAGTCGGCGTTGCTGGCTGCACTGGTGACCGAGCGCGAGGGGGAGCTCACCGCGGTCGAGCCGCTGAAGCACCGTGCCGAGCTGGTCCGCTCCAACCTCCGCGCCGTACCGGGTGACCATCGTGTGCTCGTGGGCGACGGAACGAAGCCGACGTGGCCCTCCGGGTGGTACGACCGGGTCCTCGCGGACGTGCCGTGTACCGGACTCGGTGCGCTGCGCCGTCGACCGGAGGCACGGTGGCGGCGTACTCCGGAGGACGTGACCGAGCTGCGTCCGCTCCAGGAGGCGCTGCTCGGATCCGCGATCACCTCCGTCCGGCCGGGCGGCCTGGTCGCGTACGTCACGTGCTCGCCGCATCCGCACGAGACGCGCGAGGTGGTCGACGCCGTCCTCGGCCGCCGGGGTGATGCCGTACTGGAGGACGCGCGGCCGTTGTTCCCCGGCGTACCGTCGCTGGGTGACGGGCCGGATGTGCAGCTGTGGCCGCACCTGCACGGCACGGACGCGATGTACCTGGCCCTGATCCGGCGGACGTGAGTGTTCGTACTGCGGACCTGATGTCAGGCGCAAGCCGTCCGACGGTCATGATGGAGGGGTGACCACGACCGCACCCCGCCCCGTCCGCAGCGCCCAGCACCATCAGCTCCTCGGGCTCTCGGCCGCTTTCGGGATCGGCGTCCTGGTCGCGATCCAGTCCCGCGTGAACGGCGATCTCGGCAACCGCCTCGGGGACGGCATCCCGGCCGCGCTGATCTCGTTCGGCTCCGGCCTGGTCCTGCTGCTGATCGCCTGCGCGGTCGTGCCGCGGATCCGGACGTCGCTCGGCCGGGTATGGAGCACGATCCGGACGCCGTCCGCGAAGGCCATCGGCGAGCTGCGCTGGTGGCAGTGCATCGGTGGGATCGCGGGCGCGTTCCTGGTCGCGACGCAGTCCATCACGGTCGCGGTGATCGGCGTGGCCGTGTTCACGGTCGCCGTGGTTGCGGGTCAGGCCGTCAGCAGCCTCGTGGTCGACCGGCTGGGCTTCGGCCCCGCGGGACCTCAGCCGTACACCCCGCTGCGCATCGTCGGTGCCGTCGTCGCCCTGGTCGCGGTGGTGCTCGCCGTGTCCGACCGGCTGAGCCACCCGTCGGGCCTGCTTCTCGCGGTACTGCCCGCCCTCGCCGGTATCGGCACCGCGGTCCAGCAGGCCATCAACGGACGGGTAGCCCGTACTGCGTCGCCTGACGCATACGGTGCGGTCGCTGCGGCCGTCATCAACTTCCTGGTCGGCACCACCGCGCTCGCGATCGTGTTCCTGATCGACCTCGGGTTCCGCGGCGCACCGCGACCGCTGCCCACCGAACCGTGGCTGTACGTCGGCGGCGCGTGCGGGGTCGCCTTCATCAGCCTGGCGGCCGCCGTGGTCCGGGTGGTGGGCGTGTTCGTCCTCGGCCTCGGCACGATCGCGGGCCAGCTGATCGCCAGCCTCTTCATCGACCTGTTCCTGCCTGCTGGGACCAACGAGGTCACGGCGGCCGTCGTCGCCGGCACCCTGCTGGCCCTGATCGCGGTGGTGGTCGCCGCCATCCCCAACCTCCGCCGCGGCTGACGACGGCGGAGGCGGGGAGTAGGTCAGGCGGTCCGCACGACACGGGCGTACGCGGCGTACTGCCGGCGCCCCGCGATCTTCCACAGCACCCGGACCGGAGTCGGCAGGTCAGCCAGGAAGACCCGCTCCTCCTCAGGCGTGGCCTCCTCCAGCAAGGCGCCGAGCAGGAGCAGCTGCTTACGCTTGTCCTTGAGCTGGGTCGCCGCCCGTTCTCCGATCGCCTCCCACTCGGCGACGGTGAGGTTCTCCCGCACGATCGGCAGGATCTCGGCCTCCTCCTCGGCCATGTGCTGGTCCAGCACCGCCGAGGCGTCCCGAAGCGCCGACGCGAGCCGCTCCCCGTCGTTCTTCCGCGCGGTCGCGGCCCAGATCGGCCCCAGCTTCTCGATCCGGCCGAGCGCGTCGGACAGCGCCGCGTGCTGCTTCTCCATCCGGTGCACCAGTTCCTGGTGCGGTTGCGCCCGCTCCAGCAACGGCGGCCAGAGCAGCTCGTCCTCGGCCTCGTGGTGGTGGTGCAACGCGGTGACGATGTCGGCGAGGTGCCCGGCGAGCAGCTTCGCCCGCTGTGTGTCCCCCTCCGGCACCTGCGTGATCAGGTCCGGCAGGATCCGGAACTCCCGCCGGAACACCCGATGCACTACGACCATCTTGTGCGTATCCGGTTGTGCGCTTGCGTTCATGCTTCCCCCTGATGCTGAGCGCTGGTGTGTTGTGCGCTGCTGACGAGCGCGGCACCGCGTCGTGGCCGGCCTTCTCCCCCCGGCTGCCACGGCGCCACTCAGCTCACGGTACCGGAGTGGCCTCGACCGGTAGCGGGGTTTTCGGCCGTCGCAGCCGGAACGAGCGCAGCACCCCCTGCGAGACCGCGACGCCGGTGAGCACGATCAACGCCCCGACCGGCTGGTACCAGGTGAGGTGCTCGTCCAGCACCGCGACGCCGACGGCGATCGCGAAGATCGGCATCAGGTAGGTGACCATCGAGGCCATGCTCGCGCCGATCAGCCGGATGTTGCGCAGGCTGAGCACGAAGGCGATCCCGCTGCCGAGCGCTCCCAGCGCGACCACGCTGCCGATCACCTCGGCGGACAACGACCACGGCGCCGGCGGGGCCGTCCCGGTCACGATCGGCGCGACCACGGCGAGCTGAACCGTCGCGCAGAGCAGCAGGCCCGCCGAGAGCGCGGTCCCGGAGAGCTGGCTGCCGGCGACGAACTTCTTCTGGTACGGGACCGCGATGCCGTAGAAGAAGGCGGCCGTCATGCACAGCAGCTGGCCGGTCAGGTCGGCGCCGCCCTCCAGGTTCCAGGCGCCGAGCACGACCATCATCCCGGCGAACCCGACCAGCAGACCGAGCACCCGCTGGACGGTGAACTTCTCGGTCCGGAACACCAGCACCGCCACCGGCAGCACGATCAACGGGGTGATCCCGTTCCAGATCCCGGCGAGCAACGACGGCACCCGCTGTTCGCCGTACCCGAACAGGGTCCACGGGATCGCCGAACCGATCGCGCCGAGCACGAACGTGTGCGCCCAGATCCGCGGCTCCCGGGGCAACGACTCCCGCTTGATCGCCAGGATCACCAGCAGCGCGAGCGACCCGCAGAGGACGCGGCCGAGGGCGAGGTACATCGGATGCAGTTCCCGCACCCCGACCGAGATGAACAGGAACGAGCAGCCCCAGATCGCGGCCAGGGTCAGCATGGTGGGAAGCCAGGCCCGGACCGGGGGCCTGTCAGGAGTCGTCAGTGTGCTCACTCCTGACATCCTGCACCACGATCCCGACATTTCGCGTCCCGATATCCGAATCCGGACCGGCCTCTGTCTGCTGTCGGACCGGTGGGAGAGGATGACCGGCATGGGTACATTCGAGGTCGAGGCCGTCCGGAAGCAGTTCCCGGGACTGGCGGAGGGTGCGGCGCATTTCGACGGGCCCGGTGGCTCGCAGACGCCGCAGGTGGTCGCCGACACGGTGGCCCGGACGATGGTGTCGGCGCTCGCGAACCGGGGCCGGCTCACCCCGGCCGAGCGCCTGGCGGACGAGATCGTGCTGACCGCCCGCCAGGCGATGGCGGACCTGCTCGGCGCGGATCCCCGCGGCATCGTCTTCGGCCGCAGCATGACCCAACTGACGTACGACTTCGCCCGCACCCTTGCCAAGACCTGGCGCCCGGGCGACGAGGTCGTCGTCACCCGGCTCGACCACGACGCGAACGTCCGCCCGTGGGTCCAGGCCGCCGAGGCCACCGGCGCGACGGTTCGCCGGCTCGGGTTCGACCCGGAGACCTCCGAGCTCGACGACCTGGCCCCGCTGCTGTCCGACCGGACGAGGCTCGTCGCCGTGACCGCCGCCTCCAACCTGCTCGGCACCCGGCCCGACCTGGAGAGTCTCGCCCCGCTCGTCCGCGATGCCGGCGCGCTCTTCTATGTCGACGGCGTCCACCTCACCGCCCACGCGCCGGTCGACGCCACGGTCGGCGACTTCTACCTCTGCTCGCCGTACAAGTTCTTCGGCCCGCACTGCGGCGTACTCGCTGCCGCGCCGGCGTTGCTGGAGACCCTTCGGCCGGACAAGCTCCTCCCGTCGACCGACGTCGTCCCGGAACGCTTCGAGCTCGGCACCCTCCCGTACGAACTCCTCGCCGGGACGACCGCGGCCGTCGAGTTCATCGCCGGACTCGGGGGCGACGGGGACACCACGAGAGCGCGGTTGCGGAGTTCGCTCGAGCTGCTGGAGGCGTACGAGGACGTGCTGCGCGCCGACCTCGAATCACGGCTCGCCGCGATCGACGCGGTCACCCTCTACGGCCACGCGCGGCACCGGACGCCGACCCTGTTGTTCTCCGTCGCCGGGTACGAGTCCGCCGAGGTCGCCGCGAAACTCGCCGAGCGTGGCATCAACGCACCGGCCGGCGCCTTCTACGCGATCGAGCCGTCACGGCACCTCGGTCTGGGCGACACCGGGGCCGTCCGCGCCGGGCTCGCCCCGTACACGAACCAGGCCGACGTGGACCGCCTGGTCGAGGCGGTCCAGGACCTCAGCTCCTGACCGCCCACGGCACCCCGGTGCCGTCCATCCGGGCCCAGAACGGGTCGTCGGCGGTGATCTCGCCCCGGCGGACCGGCCGAGCCGTGAACGCGGACTTGTAGATCGCGGCCACCAGCTCCAACGTCACCCGGGCCGCCGCCAGCGTCACCGGCGGCGCCTGGCCGGAGTCCAGCGCGTCCAGGGCGGCGCTCACCTGCGGACTGTGGCCACTCGGCTGACCGCTCGGTCCTTCGGCCCAGGTGGCCGCGACCTCGTCCTCGAACCCGGGCGCGGCCGTCACGGTGAAATCGTCGTCCGAGTACCCGTACAGGTGCTCGAGCTCGACGGTCGCGTGCTCGAAGTCGAACCGCAGCGTCGAGGTCTCGCGCGGGGAGACGACCGAGTTCACGACGCTCGCGAGCACCCCGGACCCGAAGCGGACCAGCGCCATCGACACGTCCTCGGTCCCGGTGTCGCGGGACGTCCGGGCCGCGATCGCGGTCACCTCGGACCACTCGCCGAGCGTCGCCAGCAGCAGGTCCATCTGGTGGATGCCGTGACCCATCGTCGGCCCGCCGCCCTCGATCTCGAACGACCCGCGCCACGGCACCGCGAAGTACGCCGCGTCCCGGTACCACTGGGTGTGGCAGGTCGCGATCAACGGCCGCCCGAACGCCTCCGACTCGACGATGCCGCGCAACCGGCGTGCGCCCGACCCGAATCGGTGCTGCGAGACCACCGCCACGAACCCGGGGGAGTCCGCTTCGGCCGCGAGCAACTCGTCCACCGCCGCGAGCGACACGGCCAGCGGCTTCTCCACCACCGCGGTCGCGCCGGCGGCCAGGGCTTCCTTCGCCAGGGCGACGTGGCTCCCGGGTGGCGTGCAGATGTGGACCAGGTCGATCCCCTCGCCGGCCGCGAGCGCCTCGGCCAGGCTCGTGGTGGCCAGCGGCATCGACCAGGTCTCGGCGAACTCCTTCGCCCGGGCCAGGTCCACGTCGACCGCGGCGACCAGCTCGGCCCGGGCGCCACCGGCGGAATCCCGGGCACCGGTCAGGGCGTTGGCGTGGGCCGAGGCGATGCCGCCGGCCCCGACGATCGCGACGCGGTACGGGGGCATGGGTCCTCCAGGCGGGGGAAGCGTTTACCATCAACGGTCGGACCTTTGTCTATCGCAGCGCGCGGCGGTCCGTCAAAGCATCTTGACCCTGCTTCGAAGCAATAACTAAAGTCTGTGGGGTAAATCGTCCTCGTCGCCCGAGCGCCGGTTCGTCCCGCCCTCGGTGCAGGCAGCGCAGGACGGCCAGGTGGAGGAGAGTCCGCGTGAGAGAGCCCAGCAAGGTCTTCGTCCAGGCCGGTCCCGCCGACCGCCTGGTCCCGGCCGTCCCCGCCGGTCACCGCTGGACCACGGCCGGCGTCGAGGTCACCTGGTCGGCCGATGGTGAGATCGGTGTCGGTGCGGCCGGCGACGTCTCCCGGGTCGCGGTGCGCTGGGACGAGCGGGTCTCCCCGGAGACCCTCGTCCTCGGCGACGCGTGGGAGCGGTCGTACGGCGATCTGCAGTGGCGTCACCTGCAACCCGATCGCTTCCTCCCGTGGTATTTCCTCGCCCACGACCGCGCGAGTGGGACCACGACCGGGATGGGCGTGGACGTCCAGCCGAGCGCGTTCTGCTCCTGGACCGTCGACCCCGACGGCATCACGCTCTGGCTCGACCTGCGCAACGGCGGCGGCCCGACCCGGTTGGGCGGGCGCACCCTGACCGCGGCCGTCGTCCGGCAGTTCGAGGACGCCGGGACGCCGTGGCTGACGCTGAACGCCGCCGTCGAGGCGATGAGCTCGCGCCTTTCGTCGCGTCCGGATCCGACTCCGGTGGTCGGCGCGAACAACTGGTACTACGCGTACGGCGAGAACTTCGACGAGAAGGCCGTCCTCCAGGACGCGGCCACGATCGTCGAGCTGGCCGACGGGCATCCGGTCAAGCCGTTCAGCGTCGTCGACGACGGCTGGAACCCGGGCGGCAACGGCTCCGGTGGCCCGTGGGACAGCGGCATCCCCGGACTCTTCGACGACCTGGCCGGGACCGCCGCCGCGATCAAGGAGCTCGGTGCCCGTCCTGGTCTGTGGTTCCGCCCGTTGCTGTCCCGCGAGAGTGGTCCGTGGGGCCGGGCCGGTCGTGCGGACGGACCCGGGCGTGCCCTCGACCCGACGTACCCCGAGGTGCTGGACCTGGTCCGGGCGGATCTGGCCCGGTTCCGCGACTGGGGGTTCGAACTGGTCAAGCATGACTTCAGCAGCTACGACCTGTTCGGCCGGTTCGGTCCGGCGATGGGGGCCCGGCTGACCGGTGGAGGCTGGCAGTTCCACGATCCGGCCCGGACGACGGCCGAGATCGTGCTCGACCTCTACCGGGAGATCCGGGCGGCGGGCGACGGCCTGGTCCTGATCGGGTGCAACACCGTCGGCCACCTCGCGGCCGGCCTGGTCGACGTGCAGCGGACCGGTGACGACACCTCCGGCCGGGACTGGGAGCGGACCCGGAAGATGGGCGTCAACTCGCTCGCGTTCCGGCTGCCGCAGCACCAGCGGTTCTTCACCCTGGACGCCGACTGCGTAGCCTGTACGCCGCAGACGCCGTGGGAGCTGAACCGCAAGTTCCTCGACCTGGTGGCCCGTTCAGGAAGCGCGCTCTTCGTGTCCGTGGACCCGGCCGCCCGGACCGAGCAGACCGATCAGGACCTCGGCGACGGGATACGGTTGGCACTCAGTGGGGGTGACACGATCGAGCCGCTCGACTGGCTGGTGAACACCACGCCGACCGACTGGCGGACCACGAGCGGCACCGTCCACTACGACTGGTCGCTGCCGTGGGGCGCGGATCCGGCCGCGGGCTGAGTGACCGTGAAGCCAGGACAGGGGGAGCGGTGAGCACGGAGCAGCGGCCTGCCGTCGTGCGCCGGGGGACCAACCTCGACCGCGTCGGCGGGTTCAACGACACCGTCGTACTGGACGCGATCCGGCGGGCCGACCAGCGGCTGAGCCGGGTCGAGCTGGCGGCCGCGACCGGCCTGTCCGGCCAGGCGATCTCCAACATCACCCGCCGCCTGCTCGACGCCGGCCTGGTCCGCGAGGCCGGCCGGCAGAAGGGCACCGGGATCGGCAAGCCGCGCACCCTGCTCGAGCTCGAACCCACCGGCCAGTACGCCGTGGGCGTGCACCTGGACCCCGCCGTCGTCACCGTGGTCGTGCTCGACCTGACCGGCGAGGTGGTCGCCCGGCGCAGCGGTGAGACGCCGGCCTCGGACGATCCCGACGAGCTGATCGCGGGGATCGCCGCGACGGTCGAAGAGGTCATCGAGGAGGCGGGCGCACCCCGGCAGCGCGTGGTCGGTGTGGGCATCGCGGCGCCCGGCCCGATCGACGTGGACCGCGGCGTCGTCGTCGACCCGCCGAACCTGACCGCCTGGCACCCCGGAGGACGGAATGCGCGCGGTCCAGGGGCCTGGCCTGGATCACCAGTTCGCGGTCGTTGCGGAGGTCGTCGACATCGTGCTCGGCGACCATCCGGCCGGCGCTGATGATGCCGACCCGGTCGCAGATCTGCTGGACCTCGCCGAGCAGGTGGCTCGACAGCACCACGGTCCGGCCTTCGGTGCCGAGCTCGCGGATCAGTTGCCGCATGTCGCGCATCCCGGCCGGGTCCAGCCCGTTCGTCGGCTCGTCGAGGATCACCAGCTCCGGATCCTTGAGCAACGCGGCCGCCACGCCGAGCCGCTGCTTCATCCCGAGGGAGTACGTCGAGAACCGGTCCTTGGCGCGGTCCGCGAGATCGACGAGGGTGAGCACCTCCTCGATCCGGCGCCGCGGCACCGCGGCGTACTCGGCGAGCAGCCGGAGGTTGTCGAGGCCGGACAGGTACGGGTAGAACGCGGGCGACTCGATCATCGACCCGGTCCGCGCGAGCACCTGGGCCTGTCCCGGCGCACCGCCGAGGACCCGGACGGTTCCGCTGGTCGGCGAGATCAGGCCGGTCAGGATCCGCAGGGTCGTGGTCTTCCCGGCGCCGTTCGGCCCGAGGAATCCGTACACCTCACCCGGTCGCACCGTCAGATCGACGCCGTCGACCGCGAGGGTGTCGCCGTATTGCTTGGTCAGCCCGGTGACCCGCACCAGAGGCTCCGCTGTCTTGGTCATACCCCGACAGTGCCGTCCGGGCACGCTCCGTCGCGTCGGCTCGGGGGAGTGACCTCAGCTACCGCCGGGGGAGTACGCCGGATGGCCCGAGGTCAGCCCAGCCAGCCCGGGCGGACGAGGCCGGTCTGGTACGCGACCACGACGAGCTGGGCGCGGTCGCGGACGCCGAGCTTCACCATCGCGCGGCTGACGTGCGTCTTCGCGGTCGCCGGGCTGAGCACCAGCCGCTCGGCGATCTCGTCGTTCGACAGGCCTTCGCCGACGAGCGCGACGATCTCCTTCTCCCGGTCCGTCAGCACGTCGAGCTCCTTGCTCGCATGCGGCTGCCGGCTCCGGGACGCGAACTCGGCCACCAGCCGCCGCGTCACCCCGGGCGACAACAGCGCGTCACCCCGGGCCACCACGCGGACGGCCTGCAGCAGTTCCACCGGCTCGGTGTCCTTGACCAGGAACCCGCTCGCCCCGACCCGCAACGCCTCGAACACGTACTCGTCCAGGTCGAACGTCGTCAGGATCACCACGTGCACGTCGCAGAGCGTCTCGTCGGCCCCGATCTGGCGGGTTGCCTCCAGCCCGTCGGTGCCGGGCATCCGGATGTCCATCAGCACGACGTCCGGTTTCTCCGCCCGCGCGACCTCGACCGCCTCGGCCCCGTCGGACACCTCGCCGATCACGGTGATGTCGTCCTCGGCGTTCAGCAGGGAACGGAAGCCCGCGCGTACCAGCGCCTGGTCGTCGGCCAGCAACACCCGAATCATGCGCCAACGCTAAGCCATGCCGCGGTCAATGGCGCCGTCATCGAACCTTGGCCATCGACCTGTGGTCAGGCCAGCCCGGCGTCGTGGGCGAGCAGCGCGATCTGGGTCCGGTTGCCGAGTTCGAGCTTGGTGAGGATGTGCGAGATGTGCGCCTTGACCGTGGCGACGCTCATGTACAGCTCGGTGGCGATGTCGGCGTTCGCCTTGCCCTGGGCGACGGCCAGCATCACGTCGTACTCCCGCGGGCTGAGCCGGGACAGCGCGTCCTGGGCCTTCGTGTGGGCGTCCGCCTGCGTGGCGGCCCGGTCCATCAGTCGCCGCGTGATCGCCGGCGACAGGATCGGATCACCGGACGCGACCCGCCGGACCGCCTCGACGATCTGCGCCGGCGGCGTGTCCTTCAGCAGGAACCCGCTGGCCCCGGCCCGCAACGCGTGCAGCACGTTCTCGTCGGTGTCGAACGTGGTGAGGACGACGATCTCGGGCGGGTTCTTCCGGGCTCGCAACCGCCGCGTCGCGGTGATCCCGTCGACGCGCGGCATCCGCAGATCCATCAGCACCAGGTCGGGGAAGTGCGCGTCCACCGCGGCCGGTACCTCGTCCCCGTCGGCGGCCTGGCCGACCACCGCGATCCCGTGCGCGCCGTCGAGCATCATCTCCAGGCTGGCCCGGACCAGTGCGTCGTCGTCGACCACGAGGACCCGGATGCTCTCGGTTTCGCTCATGCGGGCCACGGTAGCGAGGCCCGCAGCCGGAACTCGCCATCGCCTCCCTGTCCGTGGTCGAGCGTCCCACCGGCCAGCTGGACCCGCTCGGTCAGGCCGACGAGCCCGGTCCCGCTCCCGGGGGTCAGCGGGACCCCGTCCCCGCCGGGATTCGTGAGCACGATCTGCAGCCCGGTCCCGGGTTCGCCCTGCACCTTGAGGGTGACCGGTCGCCCGGCCGCGTGCTTGCGGGCGTTGGTGAGCCCTTCCTGCACCACCCGGTACGCCGTCCGCCCCGTTGCTGGTGGCAACGACTCTGCCGCGCTCACCACCTGGTCGTACCGGATCACCGTGCCGGCGTCGCGGGACTCGGTCACCAGCGAGGAGAGGTCCGCGAACGTCGGCTGCGGCCGGCCGCTCGGCAGCTCGTCGATCTCGCCGTCCCGGAGGACGCCGATCACCTCGCGCAGTTCGTCCAGGGCCTGGTGCACCCCGCCACGAATCACGCCCGCGGCCTTCGCGAGCTTCTCCGGCGACGAGTCCGGCCGGTACTCCAGCGCGCCCGCGTACGTGGCGAGCAGGGAGAGGCGGTGCGCCAGTACGTCGTGCATCTCGCGGGCCATCTTGGTCCGCTCCAACGCCCGCGCCTCGGCGACCCGGCGGCCTTGCTCGTTCTCGGCCCGGAGCGCACGCTCTCGGAGCGAATCGAGCAGCGCCTGCCTTGCCTGATTCCACTGGCCCCAGCCGAGCAGGGCAGCGTGGACCGCGACGTCGAGCACGACGAACCAGAGCAGGTCGAGCCCCTGGATCGGCCGCCAGAGGTTCTGGACGAAGTGGCCGAGGACGGCGGCCGACGTCCCGAACAGGGCGATCCGCAACGGCCGCCGGTGCGCGATGGTCAGGGTGCCGACGTTCGAGGGCGGGGTGGCGGCCGGGGAGAGCGCGGCGAGTACTCCCAGCGCGACGGCGCCGTGGACCGGGCGCGCGCCGAGAAACGGGATCAGGCCGACCGCGGCCAGCCCGACCGCGATGTCGAGGACGAGCAACCAGCTGCTCTCGCCGTTGACGTGCCGCCCGACGATCGTGGCCGCGGAGACGATGCCGATCGCGGTCATGGCCACGAGATCGGCCCGCCGGGAGCGGGCCCTCCGGGCGCAGAGGTCATCCATGCCACCGAGCCTAGAACCGGTCGGTGATCCGTCACCACCGACCAAAGTCGAGGGTCTGCCGACTTCGGGCGAGGGCGCTGCAGCCGCGCGGCCGATGCCCCGGACCGTGCCTGCTCGCGAAGCTTGGTCGCACCAAGCCACCGGATCTCGCACCGAGGATCCGAGCCCGCACCCGGAGGTAGATGCCGTGAGTACCGTCGAGCAGAACACTCGGACCAGCAACCCGCACCGCGTTCCCGGCCGAAGCCGGCTGGCCGTCGTCGGCGCGACCGCCGTGGCCGCCGAAGCGCTCTGGGTTGTGCTCACCCAGGTCGCTGGGATCGACCTGAAGGCGCAGCAGGGCGGCACGATCGAGGTCGGCGCCGTCTCGGTCGGGTTCGCCTCGCTGGCGATGGCCTTCCTGGGCTGGGGTCTCCTCGCCCTCCTCGAACGCCGCGGCAAGCGCAACCCTCGTGACACCTGGACGGTCGTCGCGGCGATCGTCTGCACCACGTCGCTCGGCAGCCCACTGAACAGCGGAATCGGCGCCGGCTCGAAGCTCGGCCTCGCCGCCCTGCACGTCATCGTGGGCGCGGTCGTCATCCTCGGCCTCCGGCGGACCTCGTCCCCGGTCCGCTGCGACTAGTGCCGCGCGGCACTAGGCTCGGAAACCGGTGATCTCGATGCCGCGTCCCAGGCGCGCCCGGTCCACCACCAGGTCGAGCCGGCGAGAGGGGGAGTGCTCATGGTCCAGGAGCCACGCCGCTTGACCAGCTGGGCGGACTACCTGGCCGTGAAGCGGAATCTGATCAGGGGTCTGAGCGGCACCGTGCTGGAGCTCGGCGCGGGCCGCGGCGCCAACTTCGGGTACCTCGCGCCGGACATCGACTGGATCGGCCTCGAACCGCACGACGCCAGCCGTCGCATCCTCGCCCGGACGGCGGCCGGCCAGGTCCGGACCCACCGTGTCCTCGACGCTCCGGCCGAACACATCCCGTTGCCCACAGCAAGCGTCGACGCGGTGCTGTGTACCGTCGTGCTCTGTTCGGTCACCGATCCGGAAGCCGTCCTCGCCGAGGTACGGCGGGTGCTCCGGCCGGGCGGCCGCTTCGTCTTCGTGGAACATATCGGCGCGCCGGAAGGGACGGGGTTGCGGCGGTTGCAACGGGTGCTCTCGCCGTTGACCCGGCGCTTCGACCGCGGCTGCAACCCGACCCGGGCAACCGATCGCACCATCGAGGAGGCCGGCTTCCGTACGGTCGAGCTGGAGCGGTTTCAGGGTCTTCGCCGGCAGCTCTCGTCACCCTTCATCGCGGGGACGGCCACCACCTGACCAGCTCGGTTCGGGGTCGGTTCAGCTCGGTGTGGAAAGGCGTGCGGCTCGGTAGAAGCCCTCGATGTGCTCAGTGATCAAGCGGGCGGCGTCATCGGCCGAGCCCGCGCGGATCGCGGCGAGAATGCCGCGGTGTTCCGTGCGCAGCCCCACCACGGTCGCGTCCCAGTCGGGCAGGTTCGGCACGGCGGCCAGGACGTACCCGTGGATGGCCGACCGCAACGACGACATCACCGCGGCGATCAGGACGTTCCCCGCCAGCCCTGACAACGCGACGTGGAACTCGGCGTCGAGGAGGTGGAAGTCCTCCGGCGACAATCCGGGATCGTCCATCCGATCCAGCAGGCCCTCGGCGGACGCGACCAGCTCCTTGAACTCGACGTCGTCGCTGAGGTACCGGGTCGCGGCCTGGTGGGCGGCCCAGGACTCCAGCAGGACACGGGTCTGGACGATGTCGCCCATCGGCAGGTGGTTCGTCGCCAGGTGCAGCCGCAGCAGGGCGGTCAGCGGGGACGCCGGTTCGGCGACGATGACCGCGCCCGCCTCCGGTCCCGAGCCGGTCGCGGTCCGCACCACGCCCATCGCCTCGAGCACCCGCACCGCCTCGCGGACCGACGGCCGGCTGATCGCGAGCTGTTCGGCCAGGGTGCGCTCGCCCGGCAGGCGCTCGCCCAACCGCAGCCGGCCCGCCGCGAGATCGGCCTCGACCCGGCGCAGGACCAGCTCGTAGTTCTTCACAGCGGTGAGTGTAGCTGTGTGGTCGGACCACAGGCTATGCTGTGGTCCGACCACACCGACGCCCCGTTCCGAGGATGCTTCCGATGACCGATCGCCAGATGCCGCGCTGGTCCGAGCTCAAGCCGCTGCTGCGACCGAAGCCGGTGACGCTGAACCCGACGGAGCGCCGGCTGGACAAGGCGCTCACCATCGCCGACCTGCGCGCGATCGCCCGGCGCCGGACACCGCGGTCGGTGTTCGACTACACCGACGGCGCGGCCGAGGCCGAGATCAGCCTGCGTCGCGCGCGCCGGTTGTTCGCCGAGATGGAGCTGCAGCCGTCGATCCTGCGGAACGTGTCCGAGCTCGACCTCGGCACCGACATCCTCGGCAAGCGCTCCGAGCTGCCGTTCGCGTTCGCGCCGACCGGCTTCACCCGGATGATGAACCACGAGGGCGAGAGCGCTGTCGTCCAGGTCGCCGAGCAGCTCGGCATCCCGTACGCGCTCTCCACCATGGGCACCACCTCGATCGAGGACGTCGCGCTCGCCGCCCCGGACGCGCGGAAGTGGTTCCAGCTGTACGTGTGGAAGGACCGCGACGCGGGGGAGGACCTGGTCAAGCGGTCCGCCGCTGCGGGGTACGAGGCGCTGATGCTGACCGTGGACGTCCCGGTCGCCGGCGCCCGCCTGCGGGACGTGCGGAACGGCTTCACGATCCCGCCGTCGCTCACTGCGAAGACGGTGCTGGACGCGTCGATGCACCCGGCCTGGTGGGCGAACCTGCTCACCACCCGACCGTTGACCTTTGCCTCGCTGTCGACCTGGGACGGCACCGTGGCCGAGCTGCTGGACAAGCTGTTCGACCCGACGATGACGATCGACGACCTGAACTGGCTGCGGTCGATCTGGGACGGCCCGTTGATCGTCAAGGGCATCCAGACCGTCGACGACGCCCGGCGCGTGGTCGATGCGGGTGCGGACGCGATCGTCCTGTCGAATCACGGTGGCCGTCAGCTCGACCGGGCGCCCACTCCGTTGCGGATCCTCCCGGACGTCCGCAAGGCGATCGGCACGGATGCGGAGATCTACCTCGACACGGGCATCATGAGCGGTGCCGACGTGGTCGCCTCCATCGCTCTCGGCGCTGATGCCTGCCTGGTCGGCCGGGCGTACCTGTACGGTCTGATGGCGGGTGGGCAGCGCGGTGTCGCGAAGGCGGCCGAGATCCTCACCAAGGAGGTCCGCCGGACGATGGCGCTGCTCGGTGTCTCCACGGTCGAGGAGCTCAACCCGTCCCACGTCCGCCTGCCCTGATCCTTACAGCGGTAGCTGGGCCACGATCCGCAGGCCTCCTGTCGGTGTCCGGTTCGCGGTGAGCGTGCCGCCGAGTGCGGTGGCACGCTCACGCATGCCGATGATGCCGTTGCCCTCGTCCGGTGGACCGGTGAGCGAGCTGCCGTCGTCGTCCACCTGCAGCACCAGCGTCTCCTCGCCGTACTGGATCCGCACGGTGGCCGCGGTCGCCTTCGCGTGCCGGACGATGTTGGTCAGTGACTCCTGGATGATCCGGAACGCGGCCCGGTCCAGCCCGGTCGGCAGCGGCCGCGGATCGCCGTGCACGATCGTGTGCACCTCCAACCCGGCGCGCGAGGTGCGGGTGACCAGATGCTCGAGCCGCTCCAGCCCGGCCACCGGCTGACGTGGCGCTGACTCGTCCGTCTGCCGCAGGATGCCCACGATCGACCGCAGCTCGACCAGCGCCTCCTTGCTCGCGTCCTTGATCGCGGACAGCGCCGGCCCGGCTTGCTCGGGCTGCCGATCTACGAGGTGCAGCGCGGTCGAGGCCTGCACGTTGATGAGCGAGATGTGGTGCGCGACCACGTCATGGAGCTCCTGCGCGATCCGTAGCCGCTCCTCACCGGCTCTGCGGAGCTCTTCCTCCCGCCGGGTCTGGTTGGCCGCGGCGACCCGATCACGGTGCCCGCGGAACAACTCGGCGAGGAAGCCGAGCACCACGAAACACGTGCCGAGCAGCAGCACCTGGTACACGCCCTGCTCGTTGATCCCCAGGATGAGCCGGCCGAGGACGTGCCCGAGGTACAGCGCGGCGATCGCGGCCCAGCCCGCCACCCGGTGCCCGGCCCGGATCGTGGAGAACACGGCGATCACGAAGGTGAAGATCACCGGGCCGTACGGGTACTGCATCAGCATGTAGGTGAGCGTCGACAAGGCTGTTGCCCACAGCACCGCGACCGGCCGGGTCCGCAGCCAGTACAGCGAGACCGAACCGATCAGCAGCAGCACCACCATGAACCAGTCGGCGGGGCGGCGGTCGTCCTGGTTCTGCGACGCGCCGATGGACCCGACCACGGAGACGATGGAGACCACCGTGGGCAGGGCGGCCCGCTGGAGGTGGGACCCGAGGGTCGGGGTCGGTTCGGTCGTGCTCACCCTAGGAACGGTAGAGGTCGAGGGGTTCCGGTGTCATCGACCGTACGGAGTACTTCGCGATGCTCCTTGCGAGGTACACCGCGGGCCTGACCCCGTACCTCAGTACTTGACGTTGTAGATCCCGGCCTCGTAGTTCGGGCCGTAGTACGTCTCCAGCTCGGCCAGGTCGTCGTTCGGCCGGTCCAGCGCCTTGGCGATCTTGGCCCGGCTCGGCACCGCGTCCAGCTCCCAGGTCTCCGGCTGCCACACCTTCGATCGCAGGAACGCCTTGGAGCAGTGGTGGAAGATCTCCTCGATCTCCACCAGCAGGGCGAGCTGCGGCCGGTTGCCCTTGACGATCATCTCGTCGAAGAACGGCGCGTCCTTGACGATCCGGGCCCGGCCGTTGATCCGCAAGGTGTCACCCCGGCCGGGGATCAGGTAGATCAGCCCGACGTGCGGATTGCTGACGATGTTGGTGAAGCCGTCGACCCGGCGGTTCCCGGCGCGTTCGGGGATCGCGATCGTGGAGTCGTCGAGCACCAGCGTGAAGCCGGCCGGGTCGCCCTTGGGAGAGACGTCGCAGGAACCGTCCGCGGCCGAGGTCGAGATCAGGCAGAAGGGGGAGGCGGCGAGCCACTGCTTGTCCAGCTCGTGCAGCTCCTTGCGGGTCTTGTCGGCCGCATGCGCGAGCGGCTCGGGGACGACCTCGCGCAACTCGTCGTAGGTGGTGATCTCGACCAGTCCGGAAATCTCCATCAGGCGGCGCACTCCTCTACCAGCGACGGCTGGACCACCTGGCCGGCGGACCTCGACCGCGCTGCCCATCGTACGGCGGGACCAGTCGCGCAACTGGTCCCCAGGAACACCGCACCGAGGACGATCCAGCCGATCGGGCCCCAGCCGAGGACCAGCGTCGTGAGCATCGCCGGACCCACCATCCGGGCGATCGCGGGACCGGTGCCGAAGAACCCCTGGTACTGGCCCTGCTGCTCGGCCGGCGCCAGACCGAAGCTGATCTCCCAGGCCCCGGACGCCAGCTTCATCTCGCCGAACGTGAGCAGCGCGGCGGCGCCGACCAGGACGACGGCGGCGACGATCGGGCTCGAATCCCTTGCGGACAAGGCGAAGACGGCGCACGCGGCGAGCATTGCGATCCCTGCGAACCGGACCGAGCGGGTCGCGGTCCGCAGGTTCGTGACGCTGCGCGCGATCCGGACCTGGAAGAGCGTGACGCCGAGCGTGTTCACGACCAGCAGCGACGCCACCACCCACTCGGGTGCGTTGGTGCGCTCCACGATCCACAGCGGCGCGACCAGGCTCAGCAGCGGCATGAAGAGCAGCATCACCGCGTTGAGTAGCGTGAGGACGGCGTACGGGCGGTCGCGGAGTACGGCCAATCGGGGCTGACCGGCGACGCGCAGAGTGACTCGGGCGACCGAGGGAACGCGGTGGATAAGCGCGGCCGCGACCAGGAAGCTTGCCGCGTCGATCGCGAACACGGTCAGGTACGCGGCGCTGGTGTCGACGCTCAGGGCCAGTCCGCCGAGGGTCGCACCTACGGCGAGACCGGCGTTCGCCGTGGCCTGGAGGAACGCGCGGATCCTGGTCCGTTCGGCCGGCTCGACCAGGCCGGCGAGCAGCGCCTGACGCGCGGCGGTGAGGCCGGTCTGGCTG
Organism: Kribbella amoyensis; assembly: GCF_007828865.1. Taxonomy (NCBI): domain Bacteria; kingdom Bacillati; phylum Actinomycetota; class Actinomycetes; order Propionibacteriales; family Kribbellaceae; genus Kribbella; species Kribbella amoyensis. The sequence continues at coordinate 6,378,448 of NZ_VIVK01000001.1, read as the reverse complement.
CTGGCGTACGCGATCGCGGCGACGAGGAAGAGCGGGAAGCTGCGGATGAAGAGGAAGGACGCGACCGAGAACGCGGTCGACAATGCCAGCAGGATCGCGACGACCCGCGGGCCCTTCCGGTCAGCCAGGTGACCCAGTGGGACGCCGGTCAGGAAGCCGATCAGCCAGGCGATCGTCAGGCCGAGGCCGACCTGCGCTGTGGAGAGGCCGACGACGCGGGTGAAGAACAGCGCCGAGGTGACGATGAACGCTCCGTCGCCGACCGAGTTCGCGAGCTGGGCGAACGCGAGGTCGCGGGGTGCTCCGGGTGGCGGCAGGAGCTTGCCGGCGCGGTCCTTGGAGAGGCTGCGGTCGGTCGCTGTGCTGGTCATGGTTCCAAGCTAGGGCCGGTTCGGCCCATGGATGCGGTCCACTTTCGGTGCAGAAATTTGGGCCACTTCGGCCTGTGGACAGGGCCGATCGGGGTGGCTTTCGACGGCATGTTCTAGGCATGACCTTCACTCGACTCCCCAAGGACTGGCGCCGGCAGCCGCTGTCCGATCCCGTGCTCGCTGCCGATGTGATCGACCTGTACTGCACCGTCGGCGACCGCCGGCGCGGCAGCCTGATGGTGGTGATCTGTGACGAGGAGGAACGCTTCCGCGGCGCCATCGCCGTCGACCTGTCCGAGCTGTCCCCGGACCTCGACCCGCGCGGCATGACCGAGGCGCTGAAGCCGGTCGTGGACCCGCTGAGCGTCTACCCGGAAGGCGCCCTCATCCTGGCCCTGGCGCGGGTCGGCCCAATGGGGATCACCGCGTCCGACGCCGCGTGGCTCGAGGCCTCGGTGCAGGTCTGCCGGGTGCTGGGCATCCGCCTGCTCGGCTTCTACGTGGCTTCGCGGAGCACGGTCGAACGCGTCGACCTGCCCGCCGCGGAAGCGCCGGCGGCGGCCTGATGATCGTGTCAGCGCACCCCGCGAGGGCGGAACTGAATGCTGATCCGCGGCCCGATCCGCCCGGACGCCTTGGGAATCGCGTGCTCCCAGGTGCGCTGGCACGACCCGCCCATCACGATCAGGTCGCCGTGTCCGAGCGGGTGCCGGATCGTCGAGCTGACCGGCCCGGTCGCGCTGCCCGGCTTCGGCCGCAGCGCCAGGACTCGTGGCTCCCCGACGGAGAGGATGGCCACCATCGTGTCCTCATGGCCGCCGCGCCCGAGCTTGTCACCGTGCCACGCGACGCTGTCCCGCCCGTCGCGGTAGTAGCACAACCCGGCCGTCCGGAACGGCTCGCCCAACTCGTCGGCGTAGTGCTCGCTCAACAGGTCGCGGGCCTCGTCGAGGATCGGCAACGGCAGGTCGTCGCTCTCGCCGTAGAAGCAGAGCAGCCGCGGCACGTCGACCACCCGGTCGTACATCTGCCGTCGCTCCTCGCGCCACGGCACGTCGGCCGCGAGCCGCTCGAACACCTGGTCGGCACCCGCCAACCAGCCCGGCAACACGTCGATCCACGCACCCCGGCTCAGCTCGGTCCGCCGGATCCCGGCCAGCGAGCCGAGCTCCGGATCCGCGAACGCATCCAACAAGGACGCCTGGAGGTCAGCACCCATGCCGATCACTTTACCCGAGATTCGAACAAATGTTCCCCTCGATCCCGCAGGTCAGCGCCGCGCCGAAATGTTTGGTGCTGGTGTGACAGGAGTGCGGGGAGAGGCCCGGACGACCCGGCGATGGGACAGACTTCCGGGAGTCCGTCCGCAGGGGTTGGAGGCAGCATGGCGCGTTTGGTGATCAAGAACTGCTCGGTCCTGGTCGTCCCCGAGACCGGGGAGTGCCGCATCGACGAAGACCAGGACATCCACATCGCCGACGGCGCCATCACCGGCATCACTCCGACGGGCACCCCTCTGGAGGGCGAGCCGGACCAGGTGGGGGAGAGGGCCGAGGAGCTCGAGGCGTCCGGGCTGCTCGCCGTGCCGGGCCTGACGAACTCGCACACGCACAGCCCGATGGTGATGATGCGTGGCGCGGCCGAGGACGTGCCGATCGATGTCTGGTTCAACCAGAAGATCTGGCCGATGGAGATGAACCTGACGCCGGAGCGGGTCCGCATCGGTGCCCGCCTGGCTTGTGCCGAGATGTTGCTCGCCGGCGTCACCACGTTCGTCGACCACTACTTCCACGCCGACCAGATCGCTCTGGCCGCGGTGGAGCTCGGCATCCGCGCGGACCTGGCGCCGACCTTCTTCTCGTCCACCGGGCCCGAGGCCCGGGAAGCCGCCTTCGAAACCGCCCGCCGGATCCAGATGCTCGGCCACGAAGCCGCCTCCGGCCCGACCCACCCAGCCCCTTCCGCGCCCGGACCTTCCGCGCCCGGACCTTCCGCGCCCGGACCTTCCGCCACCGCGCATCCTGGCACCGCGCAACCTGGCACCGCGTCGGACCTGGCGCGGCCCGGTCTGGCGCGGCCCGGTCTGGCGCCGCCGCCCCGGATCACCGCGAGCCTCGGCCCGCACGCGCCGTACACCGTCACCGACGAAGACCTCGCCCGGACCGCCGAGGTCGCGAGGGAGGAGGGCTTCCGCGTCCACCTGCACGCCGCCGAAACCCTCGACCAGACGCACTCCTCGAAGGCCCGCCTCGGCGTCACCCCGATCCAGGTCCTCGAACGCACCGGCATCCTCGACGCCGGCGCCCTCATCGCCCACGGCTGCGGAATCCTCGACGAGGACCTCGCACTGCTCGAGGTCCACGCCCCGCGCACCACCCTCGCCACCTGCCCGAAGGTCTACCTGAAACTCGCGATGGGCACGACCACCCCGATCGCCGAACTCCGAGCCGCAGGCATCCGGATCGGCATCGGCACCGACGGCGCGGCGGTCCACAACACCCTCGACGTCTGGGAGTCCCTCCGCCTGGTGGCTCTCACCGAGAAACAGGCCCATCAGAACGCCGAACAGCTGCCCCTCTCCGAGGTCCTCCGGCTGGCCACCCGAGGAGGCGCCGCAGCCGCCAACCTCACCGACCGAACCGGAGCCCTGGAGCCAGGACGCCGCGCCGACCTGGCCCTCCTCGACCTCTCCCAACCCCACAACCAGCCCCTCCACAACCCCCTCGCGGCCCTCGTCTACTCGGTTCGTGCCTCCGACGTCACCCACGTGGTCGTCGACGGCGAGGTGGTGGTCCGCAATCGCCAACTCACCAAGGCGAATCTCGCCGAGATCCTGGCCGAAGCCCAAGCGGTGGCCCACACCCTCGTCGACCTCAGCAGAGAAGGGGCGGTCCAGCACTACAACCCGTGAAGCTGCTGTTTGACCTTGACGCTAGGTCAACCCTCCATCCTGATCGCCATGAGAGCAGAGACAGCCGCCCGCCCGGCGATCCGGGTGCGGGGCCTGGAGAAGGCGTACGGACAACAAGCGGTACTGCGCGGGGTCGACTTCGAGGTGGCGCGGGGCAGCATCTTCGCGCTACTCGGCTCCAACGGCGCCGGGAAGACCACCACCATCAAGATCCTCGCAACGCTGCTGCGGGCCGATGCGGGAACGGCCGAAGTCAACGGGTTCGACGTCACGACGCAGCCCGGCCAGGTGCGGGAATCCATCAGCCTGACCGGACAGTTCGCGGCCGTCGACGGCATTCTCAGCGGCCGGGAGAACCTCGTCCTCCTCGCCAAGCTGCGGCACCTCGACGATCCGGGTGGGACGGCGGACGACCTGCTGGCCCGGTTCTCGCTGACCGACGCGGCTACGCGCAGGGTCTCGACGTACTCGGGCGGCATGCGCCGGCGTCTCGACATCGCGATGAGCCTGATCGGGAACTCCGCGGTCGTCTTCCTCGACGAGCCGACCGCGGGGCTCGACCCCGAGGCACGCATCGAGGTCTGGCACCTGGTCAAGGAGCTCGCCGGTTCCGGGACGACGGTGCTGCTCACGACCCAGTACCTGGAAGAAGCCGAACAGCTGGCCGACCGGATCGCGATCCTGCATCAGGGCCGCATCATCGCGAACGGCACCCTCGCCGAGCTCAAGGAACTCCTTCCGCCCGCGCAGATCGAGTACGTCGAGAAGCAGCCGACCCTCGAGGAGATCTTCCTCGCGGTCATCGGCGACGAGACCCACGCCCAGGGGGCACGATGACCGCGAACTTCCTCGGTGACACCGGCGCGCTCACCGCACGGACCCTGCGCCACGTCACCCGCAGCCCGGACACCATCATCACGACCGTGCTCACACCGATCGCGATGATGCTGATGTTCGTCTACGTGTTCGGCGGCGCGATCGACACCGGGTCGACGGCCTACGTGAACTACATGCTGCCCGGCATCCTGCTCATCACGGTCGCGTCCGGCATCGCGTACACGGCGTTCCGGCTCTTCATGGACATGCAGAGCGGGATCTTCGAGCGGTTCCAGTCGATGCCGATCGCGCGGTCGGGCGTGCTGTGGGCCCACGTGATCACCTCGTTGGTCGCGAATCTGATCGCGCTGCTCGTCGTGGTCGGGGTCGCGCTGATCATGGGGTTCCGCTCGGGAGCGGGCCTGCTGAACTGGCTCGCGGTCGGCGGCATCCTGCTGCTGTTCACCTTGGCGCTGACCTGGCTCGCGGTGATTCCCGGACTCACCGCGTCGTCGGTCGAGGGTGCGGGCGCGTTCGGGTATCCGCTCCTCTTCCTGCCGTTCGTCAGCTCGGCGTTCGTTCCGACGCAGACGATGCCGGGTCCGGTGCGGTGGTTCGCCGAGAACCAGCCGGTGACGTCCATCGTCGACACGATCCGCAACCTGTTCGCGCAGGAACCGGTCGGCGCCGGGGTCTGGACCGCCCTCGCGTGGTGCGTCGGCCTGCTCGTCGTGGCCTACGGTGTGGCGATGCTGACCTATCGCCGCAAGATTGCCTGAAGCAAGCTAGGACCCATGCTCACCATCAGCCAGTTGGCGTCCTACGCCGGAGTGACGGTGCGAGCCGTGCGGCACTACCACAAGATCGGCCTGCTGCCCGAGCCCGACCGCGATCACTCCGGCTACCGGGTGTACAACGCCGCCGCCGTCGTCCGGCTGATCCGGATCCACACCCTGGCGGCGGCCGGCGTACCGCTGGCCCGCGTCCACGAGCTCCTCGACGCGACCCCCGAGGAGTTCGCGGACGGCGTCCAAGAGATCGACAAGGCACTTCGCGCCGAGGTCCGGCGGCTGCAGGACACCCGGCGACGACTCGCCCGACTCGTCGCCGGGGAGCAGCTCGCGCTGCCGCCGAGTGTCGTGGGTTATCTGGACCGGCTGCGCGACCTCGGCCTGCAGGAGCGCTACATCGAGATGGAGCGCGACGCCTGGATCATGGTCGCGGCCCAGGTCCCGCACCTCGTCGACGAGGTGATCGCGTTGAAGCACGAAGGCCTGCGGCATCCGGACATGGTGAAGCTCTACGGGCTCGTCAACGAAGCACTCGACGCACCTCCGGACGACCCAAGAATCGTCGAGGCCGCGGACATTGTCGAACGCCTGATGATCGCGGCCGTCGAAGCCGGCGCGACAGGTGCCAGCGACCTCGACGACAAGGTGGTCGCCCTCCTGGACGCCGCCATGCTCGAAGCCGCCCCCAACGCCAAGCGACTGCTCGACATCCTCGAACAACGGGGCTGGAAAGGCTGGACCCGCATCGAGAAGACCCCCATGGATCGCCTCCCTGACAGCGACAACAGGGCTTGACGAATTGGTCAGACCCGGAGCTCAGCTGGGAACCCCGTCCAACGCAGCTGCTCAGGCAAGTGAGTCATGTCGTTGTACACGAGCACACCGGCAGGTTGATCCGGCGGATAGCGGATCACGGTCAGGGCGGCATTGCAGTGGGCAAGACCCAGCCACCGCCACCTGGGACCGTCGAGCGCGGCGCGGACGAGCCACGCGATGAGGAAGTTGTGCGTGACGACGAGCTGATGGTCGGGTAGGTCGCCGGGTACAGGACCGGTGAACAGCTCCATGGCTTCGCGAGCCAGTCCAGCCCCGGATTCCAGCTCGTCCGGGGGGACGCGATCGAGCCACGCCAGCAGGTACTCAGCTGACTCGGGCGGAAGCTCGTGTTCCTGCGGCAGACAAGGAATGTAGTCGCCAGCAGCTTCCGCTGAGCGAACCGGAACGCCTTCGAGTCGGTCGGCAATCAGCTGCGCGGTCTGTGCTGCGCGTGGCAGCGGACCGTGAGAGATCGCCGACAACGGGACGTCGCGGAGTCGATCACCGAGGAAGCCGGCCTGCTGACGACCGTTCTCGGACAAGGCGCTCTCGTCCGGCGTCGCCTCGCCATGTCGAGCGAGATAGAGGTAGCGAGTTGCAGATCCCGGCATGGCAGCAGCCTAGAGGCGGAAAGCCTCACCACACTTGGCGAAACTCGCTGGAAAGGGGTGAGTCCCCGGCGTCAGGGCGGAGCGCCGGGGACTCAGAAGGTGGCCCTCGCCGACATCAGCACTTGGAGATCTTCAGCGGCTTGCTCTGGTAGTAGCTGTAGTCGTAGCGGCTGAGTGAGATCGTCAGCGCGCTGACGATCGAGCCCTTGGCGCAGCCCCGACTGAGGGTGTGCGCTTGATGGGTCGGTGCTTTCCTGGTGCCGTCCCACCGGGCCAGGTCGAGCCTGGTGCCGAACCTGACGTCACCGATGATGTGGGTCAGCGTCACCTTGTTGGCGCACCCTTTCACGTCCCACGTCACCACTGACTGCAGTCGGCGGCCACTGATGAGCGAGGGCTTGCTCGCCGTCCCCTTGATGTCGCAACTCGCGATCCTCCCCACCACTTCGACCGCGTTCTCGTACTCGGTGACTTCTAGGACGCCACCGGGTACCGGCTTCGACACGGTGCTCAGCACTGCGCCGCTCGGTGGCGATGTCCGCGGGGCGGCGGCAATCTCACTTGTGGTCGTCGGCGAGGATTCGCTCGCGCCGGCGGGAGGAGCTCCCAGGCCGACCGAGAGCAGCAGGGCTCCGGCGACGGCCAGTGTGTCTCGACGTACTCGGCGGCTGCGTGATTCTGCGTTGTGCATGTCAGCTCTCCTTCGGACGTCGGGTCAGCAGCTGATCTTGACCTTGTTGCTGTTGCGCCTGAGCTCCACCGCTGTCCCGTCCGCGGCCGAAAAGAGGACGGTGGCGTACGCCCGATACGTACCGGGGCGGCATCTCCCGACCTTGTAGTTCACGCCGTAGCCACCACCACCCGGCGGGAAGTTCCGGAACTCCTCCCAGGCGTTGGCGACAGGTCCCTCCACCCAGAATCCGATGGAGGCCTTGCCGCCGCAGTTGGACGTCAACCGGAAGCCGGCCCGGACCGTGTTGTTCGACGCGACCCGATAGGGGTCGGTGAACGTCAGTCCGGCCTTGCAGTCGGCCGGTCCAGCGATCTCTGCTGCCGGTTCCTCTGGAGCCGCTGTCGCGGCCGGCGAAGACACCGTCGCCCCCAGCGCGGCGACGGTGACAAGACTGCTTGTCAGGACAGCCAATCGTCGCTGTCGTGAGGATCTCAGCCATCTCGGTACCAGCACAGAACTCACCTCTCCTTGTCGAAGACCGGAACGAGCGAGTGACCTGCGGTCCTTTACCAGCGTCCTGACGGCTGCGTCGCGGCACTGCCCGTACCGGAGCCCGTACCGGCGCAGGGCATCAAAAAGAGGGGTCCCCGGCTCCTGAAGGAACCGGGGACCCCTGTGAAGGTTCGAGCGTCAGCTGACCGTGAAGGCCTTGGCGGGGCTGACGCCCGTGGCGTGGTCGCCGTCGTCCTGGAAGACCACCCGGTAGGTGTAGCTCGCGCGGGCCGTGGGCTTGATGGCGAAGCCGTAGTTGCCCGTCGAGTTCAGCTTGGTCGACGTGATCGTCGTCCAGGTCGAACCGGTCGACCGCTGCAGGTACACCGTGGAGCCGGCGTGCTGCGGGCGGACGTAGCCGTAGAAGGTGGTGGACTGGCCGAGCTTGATCGCGGTCGCGGTGAGGTTGGCCGTGAGCGTCGGGCGGACGTCCACCGTCCAGTTGCCGGTGCGCGAGCCCAGCAACTGCGGCGAACCGTTGTAGCCCCACGCGAACACCGTGGAGTACAGCGGCTGGTAGGTCACGCTGTAGGTGCCGCCGGCGGTCGTCGTGACGCGGGTGATCTCACGCCAGGTCGAGCTGTTCTTGTTGCGGCCGTACAGCGAGACCAGGACACCGCCGAGCGGTTCCTTGGTGTCCACGCGGACGACGCTGCCGGTGAGCGTGACCTTGCCGCCGTAGTTCAGCGCGGTCGCGTTGGCCGTCATCGTCGGGTACGTGCCGGTCAGCTGCGCCTGGACCGACGAGCTCCACTTGCCGCTGCGGTCCTTGACCCACGCGCGGACCGCGTAGCTCGTGGCGTTCGCGAGACCGGTCGCGGTCGCGCTCGACGCCGTGCCGCCGTACACCGAGGTGCCGGTGTTCGGCGCGGACGGCGGGGTGGTACCGGCGTTGCGGCGGACGACGACCTGGTCGAGATCGGTGATCCCCGGCAGTGTCCACTTCATCGTCGCGGTCCCGTACTGACCGGCGACGGTGAAGTTGGTGATCGGCGCCGGCGCGGCGTCGACGGTCCGGAAGAAGACGAGGTACGAGCCCGGCATGGTCGCGCCGGTCGTGTCCTTCACCGCACCGACGACCACGCGGTACGGCGTGTTGTCCTGCAGCGTCGCGGTCGGGTCGACGGTGAGCTTCTTCGTCGCGGCGTCATAGCTCGGCGCGCTCGGGACGACGGCGCCGGTCTTGCCGTGCAGCAGCCGGACCGTCGAGGTGGTCACGCTGGCCGGGTCGAGGTCCCGCTCGAACGTCACCGACGGCGACGCGGTCTGCGCCACTCCCGACGCGAGGTCGGCCGGAGCGGTGTCGCGGACCCAGTAGCGGTCACCGGACAGCGAACCACCGGCGCCGGTGTTGGCGACGGCCAGCGTGTACGGCCGGCTGTCGCGGGAGCCGTTGTAGTTGGTCACCTTGAAGTACGAGGTCCCGGCGGGCAGCGTGAGCTGGGCCCGCTCGGTACCGAAACCGTCGTCGGCGAACGCGATCAGCTTCAGCTGGCCGTCGTACACCCGGAGCACAGGGTCGACGTTCTGTGCCCTGTTCGCGTCGTCGTACGTGGGCGGCGTCAGCGTGATCACGACGTTGCGCGCGGCGGGGGAGTACGCGGAGTACCAGTCCTCCTCGCCCTCGGTGCCGATCGCGCCCGTGATCGACAGGCTCGCCATCGCGGTCGCGCGGGCGGGGACGTCGTTGCCGTCGGGCCCGGCCGCCCAGAACTCGGGCGCCCAGGTCGCGCCGAGTGCGTTCGCGGCGTCGAGGATGCCGGCGCCGTAGTACAGGTCGGCACCCCGCGGACCCGCGTCCCGGGCGGTCGCCTTGAGCTGCGCCTCGACCTGCGCGGGCGTCCAGCTCGGGTACTTGTTCCGCAGCATCGCGGCCACGCCGGCGACCATCGGCGCCGAGAACGAGGTGCCGCTGCCACCCCAGTACGGGAGGTAGTCGGGGTCGGTGAGCGCGCGCGGACCGGTGGAGAGGATGTTCCAGCCGGGCGCGGCGATGTCGACGGTGTCGCCCCACGAGCTGAACGTCGTCAGCGCGCCGTTGTTGTCGGTCGCGCCGACCGAGATCGTCTCCGGGAACGCCGCCGGGTAGTTCGGCGTGCTGTCGTAGTCGTTGCCGGAGGACGCGACCACGACGATGCCCTTGGCAACGGCCTTCTTCACCGCGTCGTGCATGACCGCGTTGTACGAGGCGCCGCCGAGCGACATGTTGATCACCCGGGCACCGTGCGACGCGGCCCAGTTGATCCCGGCGACGACGCTGGAGTCGCTGCCCCGGCCGTGGTCGTCGAGGACCTTGACCGGCAGGATCTTGGCGTTCCAGGCGACGCCGGCGATCCCGCGGGCGTTGTTGGTGTTCGCGGCGATGATACCGGCCACCATGGTGCCGTGACCGCGGTCGTCGTTCGCGTTGGTGGAGCCGTTGAACGCGTTGTACCCCGTGTAGACGCGACCGCTGAGCTCCGGGTGACCGCCGTCGACGCCGGTGTCGAGCACCGCGACCGTCTGCGCCCCGGCCGTCTTGGACAGGTCCCAGGCCTGCGGCATCCGGATCGTCGACAGGTACCCCTGGTCGACGCGGTAGTACTCGTCGTTCGGCGTCGCGGCCGCCTTGCGGACATAGTTGAGCGAGGCAAGCTCGACGCTCGGCTCGGCCCGCAACTTCTTCAGCAGGTCGGGCGCGTTGTCGTTGCTGCTCACGGTGACGTAGTCGCTGGTCGCGAGCGTCGCGGCCTGCCGGCTGTTGTGCTTCGCGAGCACGGTGCTCCGCGCGGCGGCAGAAGCCTTCGCGGAGAACTTCACCAGCACGGTGTGCGGATCGTAGGCGTCGGCAACCTTCGCGGCCGTCGGGCTCTTGCGAGCCTCGACCGGGAAAGCATTCCGGTACGGCCCGGGCTCAGCCGCCGAAACGGAAGAACCCACGACCGTCACCAAGCCGGCCGCGACCAACGCCGCGGGCAGGCCCAGCTTCAGTAGATAGGACGGGCGGACAGACAAAACGACCCCCCCAGGGTCTCAGAGTGACATGGTGTCGGCGGGAGTATGTCAGAACCGCCCGACAGAAAAAGCCCCGAACCGATGTCAATAGCTGCAACCTCCAGCACACCTTCCCCACCCAACCCCCAACCCGTGGTACCCGAACCCACCCAACCAGCAAGAAGCGCGGTACCGAAGGCACCTGGTCCGGGGCGCGGGGTTGGTTGGCGGGTATCCGGGATGCGTAGCGGGTAGCCGGTTTGCGTACTCTGCGTTACTTGTTCGATCTTCTCGGTTGCACCATCGGGGTGGTTGGGTGGGCCCGGGGGATTTGGGTTCCGCAGGTGTCATTCAAGCGTGTGAATTCTGCTGGTGTAGTTCCGGGTTTCGTGTTGAGGGGTTGAGGTTTGGGGCCCGGCCGTGGTTACTGACCGGTCGGTGTTTGCGGTGTGGAGTCGGGTGGGTGCTGTTGGTGGGTGAGTGTTAAGGGAGCGTTCGGAAATTCGCTGAGAGTGATCCGTGACCCGGGTCGTCAGGCACGCTAAGTGACGAAACGGAGAGAGGATGATTGCGCTGCGCGAAAATCGTGCGGCCCGGCGTGACCTGCGGAGGTTCACTCTGGTCGCACCCCCTGCGGGCATGGCACGATCGGCCACCGGGGAAACGTCATCAGGGGGCGACGAATGGCGAAAGCCAAACGGGCGAACCATCGCGACGGCACGGATGCGTCGCAGGTGCCGGTGAACGGGACGGTCGAAGGACCGGGACCGGATACCGCCGGCCGACGCGCCGACGTGCCACCCGACCATCACGCTACCGGCACGAACGGTCACTCCGGACCACACGGCCAGATCGGACCGAACGGCTTGCAAGCGCAGAACACCGATCCCCATCCCGAACCCGTGCCGCACGGTCTGCCTGGTGGACCGACCGGATGGCACGGCCAGAACGGGGTCCCGCAGATCCAGGGCACCGAACGCCGCCCGCTCAGCGAGGACGAGAGGTCCGGCGACACACAGCCGGCAACCGACGCCACGCAGAACGACGCGACCGACAACGGCGCCACGCAGAACGGCGTTACCGACGAGGCCGCGACGGATGCGGCAACCGACGCGGCGGAAGACAAGCGCGGTGCCGCAGCGGATGACCGGCAGGCGGACGACGCCGGCTGGCGCGACGGCGAACCGGTCGGCGAGATCCGCTGGCAACCAGCCCCCGCCGGCGGTCAACGCGGCACCGGTAGTCAACGCGGCGCCGGTACCCCGCGGGCTGGTGCGCTCGGCTCGAACGGACGCAAAGTTCCCGCTGGGCAGGGGCGCGCCGCAGTGGGCGGCGCAGCTGCTGGATCGGCGGCGGAGGCAAACGCCGGGAACCCGTCGCAGCAGCAGGGAGCGAAGGACGCCGACACGTCGGCGGAAGACGAGTCCGAGGCTGGGATCTGGGCTCGGGAGGCTGCCGCGCGGTTCGAGCAGTTCAGCGTCGGGCGGGCTCGGTCCAGTCAGCCTGTGCAGCCCGCTGGGTTCGGGATGCCGGTCAAGGTCGACGAGATCGCCGTCGCGGCTCGGGCGTTGTCCGACGACCTCGCCGCCACGACGAAGGAACTCTCGACCTCGGTGGAGTCGCAGCAGTTCCGGCGGGAGCTTGATGTTGCCGCGGAGACCATTCGTGCGTTGGCCGGTGAGCTCGAGTCGACGGCCGGGAACCTGATCCGGTTGGCGGCCGCGGAGGAGCAGAGGTGCTCGGTGGTCTGGGGGATCTGCCCCGAGCACGGTCTCACCCTGATGAACGCCGGTGAGACCGTGACCTGCCACGTGCTCGGGTGCTACCAGCAGTACGCCGGTCCGATCGAGCGGTGTACGCAACCCGTTGCCTACAAGGTGGTCGACGTCGCGGGACCGGCGTTGCTGACGTGTTCCGGGCACGCGATCGCTTGCCGGCTGCACCTGGACGGCGCCGTCATCACCCTGGCGTCCGACAGCCTCGAGGTGCTCTGACCCGAAGCTCGGCGCGGCGGGGCGGACGTCGGTGACCGGCGACAACATCCGGCCGCCGTCGCTCGTCACCCGAAGCAAGTATCCCGACGAGCACGCCGTGCCGTCCCCGTCGAGCGCGCGGATCTCAAACCCCTGCGGTGCACCAGCCCGCCACATCGGCTCACCGAGCCGTCGATGAGCGGACCCCAGATTCCCGCGATCACGCATGGCTGGTAGCCGATGCCGTGGCCGTCGCAATCGGCCTGGTCCTGCTGAAGAAACTTGGTCGCGACGTCTTGACGGCCGGTGGGGGCTTACTTAGTTTGTTGGCTCAACAGACGAAGTCTGTGACTGGCATCACATAGTGGTCCCTCTTTCACTTTCTGTGCGACGGGACCGTTCTCCGGGCGGGGGAGAAGGGGGTGGGCTGGATGCTGACCGAGGGCCGTCGGCCGGGCACCGGAACGGGTGCCGCCGACCACGTCTCGCTGCGGCGCAACAACCTCTCCGTCGTCCTTCGTCACGTCCGCGCCGCCGGCCCGAGATCGCGGGCCCGGATCGCCGCCGAGACCGGGCTCAACAAGGCCACCGTGTCCAGCCTGGTCGCCGAACTCGTCGAGCGCGGCCTGCTCCGCGAGGGCCAGGCCGAGTCCGAGCGCGGCACCCTCGGCCGGCCCGGTCAGCTCGTCGAGCTCGACGGCACCCGGGTCTGCGGAGTCGGCGCCGAGATCAACGTGGACTACCTGGCCGTGGCCGCCCTCGACCTGAGCGGCGACGTGGTCACCGAACGCCGGGTCCCGCTCGACGTGGCCCACCTCGACCCGGCCGTCACCCTCGACCAACTCGCCGAGCTGATCCGTGCGGCCGTCGCCGCCGTTGCCGAGCGCAACGGCCTGACCGCCGGGGTCACGCTCGCCGTCCCGGGCCTGGTGCAGAGTACGACGGGATCGTTGAAGCTGGCCCCGAACCTGGGCTGGTCCGAGGTCCCGGTGGTCGACGAGATGCGCGCCCGCCTCGGCGCCCCGGCGTACCCGGTCCGGGTGGACAACGAGGCGAACCTGGCCGCGCTCGCGGCGTACTCGGAACTGAAGAAGGACGCGGACACCAAGGCCGACGACATCATGTTGCTCACCGGGGCGATCGGCGTCGGCGGCGGGATGGTTGCCGGCGGCCACCTTCTGCGCGGTGGGCACGGGTTCAGCGGCGAGGTCGGGCACATGCCGGTCGCGCCGTCGGGCGGGATCTGCGGTTGCGGCCGGACCGGGTGCTGGGAGACCGTGGTCGGCCTGACCGCGTTGCTCAACAAGGCGACCGACCCGGACGACCCGGTCCGCGATCCGTCCCTCGACGTCGAGCAGCGGCTGGCCGAGATCACCCGGCGAGCCGAGGCCGGGGCGTCACGGACGTTGCGCGCGCTCGCCGACGTCGGGACCTGGCTCGGCATCGGCGGCGCGATCCTGGTGAACGTCCTCAACCCCGACGTGCTGGTTCTCGGCGGGTACTTCGCGGTGCTCGGGCCGTGGCTCAAGGAACCGCTGGAGAACGCGATCCGGGACCGCGTGATCGCGCCCGAGGGTGGCGGGTGCCGGGTGGTGCAGTCGACGCTCGGGTTCGCCGCGGCGGTCCGGGGCGGGGCGCAGATCTCGCTGGACCAGGTGTTCCACGACCCGACCTTGATCGGCCGGGACACGAGCGGAGTGGCGCAGTGACCGAAGGCAGGACGCGGTGAGCGAGCAACGCGGGAGGGGTGGCGGTGTGACGAACGACGAACTGCTGCGGATGAGCGGCATCGTCAAGGAGTTCCCGGGGGTCCGGGCGCTCGACGGGGTGGACCTGGACGTCCGCCGGGGCGAGGTGCACTGCCTGCTCGGCCAGAACGGGGCCGGCAAGTCCACGCTGATCCGGGTGCTCACCGGCGCCCATCAGCCGGACAGCGGCACGATCGTTGTGAATGGCCACGAGGTGCGCCTGGCCAGCCCGACCGCCGCGATCAATCTCGGCATCGCGGCGATCTACCAGGAACTCGACCTGGTCCCGGATCTCACCGTCGCCGAGAACGTGTTCCTCGGCCACGAGCCGGCCCGGTTCGGTTTCAGCCGGCGGCACGAGACGACCGCGAAGGCGCGGGCCCTGCTCACCGGTCTCGGGCACGGCGAGATCCCGGCCGGTCGTGCGGTCGGGCTGTTGCCGGCCGCGGGTCAGCAGGTCGTCAGCATGGCGCGGGCGTTGTCCCGCGACGCCCAGCTGATCGTGATGGACGAACCGTCGGCCGTGCTCGATCCCGAGGAGGTGGCGAACCTGTTCCGGGTGATCCGGGACCTCACCTCCCGTGGTGTCGCCGTCGTCTACATCTCGCACCGGCTGGAGGAGATCCGCGAGATCGGCGACCGGGTCACCGTGCTCAAGGACGGCGCCACCGTCGCGACCGGCCTGGACGCGCGGGAGACACCGACGGCCGAGCTGATCCGGTTGATGACCGGGCGCTCGATCGAGTACGTGTTCCCGCGCCGGGCCGAGATCCCGACCACGGCGCCGACCGTGCTCGACGTCCAGGACCTGACCCGGCCGGGCGAGTTCGCGGACATCTCGTTCGCGGTCCGCGCGGGCGAGATCGTCGGGCTCGCCGGGCTGGTCGGATCCGGCCGGTCGGAGATCCTCGAGACCGTGTACGGCGCACGCAAGGCGGCCACCGGATCGGTCACGGTCGACGGCGTACCGCTGAAGCCCGGTCGGGTCCAGGCGGCCGTTCGGGCCGGGGTCGGACTCGCGCCGGAGGAACGCAAGAGCCAGGCGTTGTTGCTCGACGAGGCCGTCTACAAGAACATCACCGTGTCCACGATGCAGCGGTTCGCGAGTGGTGGATTCCTTCGCGGCCGGGCCGAGAAGGACGCCGCCGAGGAACTCACCAAGGCCCTCGACGTCCGGCCGGCCGGTGTCGAGCACCCGGTCCGGAACCTGTCCGGCGGCAACCAGCAGAAGGTAGTCCTGGCGCGGTGGTTGTTGCGTGACTGCCGGGTCCTGCTGCTGGACGAGCCGACCCGTGGCGTCGATGTGGGCGCGCGGTCCGAGATCTACGCGCTGGTGCGCAAGCTGGCCGCGAACGGGGTCGCGATCGTCCTGGTGTCCAGCGAGGTCGAGGAGGTGCTCGGTCTGGCCGACCGGGTCGTGGTGATGCGGGAGGGGCGGGCCGTGCACACCGGTCCCGCGCAGGAGATCGACGAACACCGGGTCCTGGACCTGGTGATGGAAGGAAGTGCCGTGTGATGAGTGAGGATGTCGCACGATCCGAGCCCTCGGCGACGCCGGAGTCGGGCACCGCCTCGACCCAGGCGACCACCCGCCAACCGGGCGCGGCGCCCGGACGCGCGAGCGGCGTGGCCGGGCTGCTCCGCACCGGGATGGGCCGCAACCTCGGCCTGGTGGTCGCGTTGGTGCTGCTCTGCCTGGTCGGCGTGATCACGGCCGGGGACACGTTCGCGACCGGGGCCAACGTGCTGACGATCCTGCGGCTGGCCGCCGTCATCGGGGTGGTCAGCATCGGGATGACGTTCGTCATCACCGGCGGCGGGATCGACCTGTCGGTCGGCGCGATGGTCGCGCTGGCGAGCGTCTGGGCGACCACGCTGGCGACCCAGCAGATGGCGGCCGACTTCCACTGGATCCTGATGGTCAGTACGGCGCTGCTGGTGGGTGCCGCGTGTGGGCTGGTGAACGGCCTGCTGATTGCCTACGGCAAGGTCGTGCCGTTCATCGCCACCCTCGCGATGCTGGCCGCGGCCCGCGGTCTGGCCGAGATCATCTCCGACCGGAAGACCCAGATCATCACGGTCAACTCCTTCGGCGACTTCTTCGGCGGCTCGTTTCTAGGGGTCCCGGTGCTGGTGTGGATGTTCGTGATCGTGGCGGCGCTCGGCTGGGTGCTGCTCAACCGGACCACGTTCGGCCGCCGGACGTTCGCGGTCGGCGGCAACGCCGAGGCGGCGCGGCTGGCCGGGATCAAGGTCCAGCGGCACACCGTCGCGCTGTACGTCCTCGCCGGGCTGTGCTGCGGGATCGCGGCCGTCATGCTGATGGCCCGCACCACCACCGGTAGCTCGACCCACGGCCAGCTGTACGAGCTGGACGCGATCGCGGCCGTCGTGATCGGCGGCACGCTGCTGTCCGGCGGCCGCGGAACGATCGTCGGCACCGTCTTCGGCGTGCTGATCTTCACCACGCTGAACAACGTCTTCACCCTCAACAACCTGTCCATCTCCGCCCAGTCGGTGGCGAAGGGCCTGATCATCGTGATCGCGGTCCTCCTCCAGCAACGCCTGGCCGCCCGCGCCACCACTCCGTAGTTGTCGAACAGCGAAAGCACATTGGAGGACACCATGTCCGCACGTCCCGCCCGGTTCCTGAAAGCCGCCGGCCTGGTCGGCCTGACCTCGCTGGCCCTGATCGCCTGTACCAGCAACACCCCGGAGGCGGAGAAGTCCGAGCCGGCCACCTCGCAGGCCGCCGGAGGTGCCGGTGGCGGCAACGACGAACCCGGCCAGAAGGTCAAGATCGGGTTCTCCGCGCCGGCCGCCGACCACGGCTGGATGGGGGCCATCACCAAGGCCACCCAGGCCGAGGCGAAGAAGTACCCCGACGTCGAGCTGGTGGTGGCCGAGGGCACCAACGACGTGAACCTGCAGATCAGCCAGGTGGAGACCTTCATCAACCAGAAGGTCGACGCGATCGTGCTGCTGCCGTTCGACGGCGCGGCGCTCACCCCGGTCGCCACCAAGGCGATGGAGGCCGGCATCCCGGTGGTGAACGTCGACCGCGAGTTCGACAGCACGTTCGCCGCCCGGACCACGATCCTCGGTGACAACAAGGGCATGGGCATCTCGGCCGGCACCTATGTCTGCCAGGAGATGAAGGGCAAGAAGGACGCGGTGATCGCCGAGATCGCCGGGATCGACTCGCTGCCGCTGACCCAGGCCCGCAGCCAGGGCTTCAAGGAGGCGCTGGCCGACTGCGGCCTGAAGGTGAACAACCGCGTCGCCGCCGAGTTCACCGTCGAGTCCGGCGAGAAGGCCGCGGCCAACCTGTTGCAGGCGGCCCCTAAGATCGACGCGATCTGGAACCACGACGACGACCAGGGGGTCGGCGTGATGGCGGCGATCAAGAACTCGGGCCGCAAGGAGTTCTTCGTCGTCGGTGGGGCCGGCTCGGCGAACGTGATGCGTGACATCAAGGCCGGCAACACGCTGATGCGGGCGACCGTCATCTACCCGTCCACCCAGGGCGCGGACGGGGTCCGGCTGGCCCGGCTGCTGGTGCAGAAGAAGGCCCTCGGCGACCTGGTGGAGGTCGAGGTGCCGCGCACGGTCCAGCTGTACGCGCCGGTCGTCACCAAGGACAACGTCGACCAGTACCTGCCCACCGCCTTCGAGAGCTGACAAAGGAAAGGGAACACACCGGATGACGAATCTGGGCATCGGCCTGATCGGGTACGCCTTCATGGGCGCCGCCCACTCGCAAGCCTGGCGGAGCGCGCCGCGGTTCTTCGAGCTGCCGCTCCACCCGGACCTGAACGTGCTCTGCGGCCGCGACGCCGAGGCGGTGACCGCGGCCGCGGACCGGCTCGGCTGGAAGGAGACCGAGACGGACTGGCGCAAGCTGCTGCAGCGCGACGACGTGGATCTCGTCGACGTCTGTACGCCGGGTGACAGTCACGCCGAGATCGCGATCGCCGCGCTCGAGGCGGGCAAGCACGTGCTCTGCGAGAAGCCCTTGGCGAACACGGTCGCGGAGGCCGAGGCGATGACCGCGGCCGCCGACGCCGCGGCCGCCAAGGGGATCAGGTCGATGGTCGGGTTCACCTACCGCCGGGTGCCGGCGATCGGGCTGGCCCGCAAGCTGGTGGCCGACGGCAGGATCGGGACGATCCGGCACGTCCGCGCGCAGTACCTGCAGGACTGGATCGCCGATCCGGAGGCGCCGCTGTCGTGGCGGCTGGACAAGGAGAAGGCCGGCTCCGGCGCGCTCGGCGACATCGGCGCGCACATCGTCGACCTGACCCAGTTCATCACCGGTGAGCGGATCACCGAGGTCAGCGGGCAGCTGGAGACGTTCGTCAAGGAGCGGCCCAAGGCGGCGGCGCACAGCGGTCTGTCCGGGACCGCGAGCGCCGAACGCGGCCCCGTCACCGTCGACGACGCCGCGGTGTTCATCAGTAGGTTCAGCGGTGGCGCCGTCGGCGTCTTCGAGGCGACCCGGTTCGCGACCGGCCGGAAGAACGCGATCCGGATCGAGATCAACGGCAGCGCCAGCAGCCTGTCCTTCGACTTCGAGGACATGAACCTGCTGCACTACTACGACGCGAACGAGGACCCGGAGACGGCCGGCTTCCGGCGGATCCTGGCCACCGAGCCGGTGCACCCGTACGTCGGGGCCTGGTGGCCCCCGGGGCACCTGCTCGGCTACGAGCACGGTTTCACCCATCAAGTGGTCGACCTGATCGCGGCGATCGCCGAGGGCAAGGACCCGGCACCGTCGTTCGCGGACGGCCTGCAGGTCCAGCGTGTGCTGGCCGCCGTCGAGGACAGCTCGGCCACTCGTCAATGGCAGGAGATTCCCGGATGACCGCTCGCACCCCCAGCAAGGCGGACAAGTTCTCGTTCGGGCTGTGGACCGTTGGCTGGGAAGGTGTCGACGTGTTCGGTACCGCGGTCCGGCCGCCGCTCGACCCGGTGCTCGCGGTGGAGAAGCTGGCCGAGCTCGGTGCCGCGGCCGTGTCCTTCCACGACGACGACCTGGTCCCCGACGACAGCCGCCGGCAGCAGGTGCTGGAGCGGTTCGGCAAGGCGCTGGCCGAGACCGGGATGGTGGTCGAGATGGCCACCACGAACCTGTTCGCGCATCCCGTGTTCAAGGACGGCGGCCTGACAGCGAACGACCGGCAGGTCCGGCGGTACGCGCTGGCGAAGGTGTTGCGCAACGTCGACCTGGCCGCCGAGCTCGGGGCGAAGACGTACGTGCTCTGGGGTGGCCGGGAGGGGGCGGAGTCCGGTGGTTCGAAGGACGTGAACGCCGCCCTCGACCGGTACAAGGAGTCGATGGACCTGCTCACCACGTACGTCCGGGAGCAGGGGTACGACCTGCGGTTCGCGTTGGAGCCGAAGCCGAACGAGCCGCGTGGCGACATCCTGCTGCCGAGCATCGGGCACGCGATCGCGTTCATCAACGATCTGGAGCACCCGGAGCTGGTCGGGATCAACCCGGAGATCGGCCACGAGCAGATGGCCGGGCTGAACTACGCGCACGGGATCGCGCAGGCGCTGTGGCACGGCAAGCTGTTCCACATCGACCTGAACGGCCAGCACGGGCCGCGGTTCGACCAGGACCTGCGCTTCGGCGCCGGCAACCTGCGCGAAGCGTTCTGGACCGTGGACGTGCTGCTCGGCGGGACCGGCGGGCCGGCCTACGACGGGTACGTGCACTTCGACTACAAGCCGCCGCGGACCGAGGACCTCGACGGGGTCTGGGAGACCGCGCGGGGCTGTATGCGCAACTATCTGATCCTGCGTGAGAAGGCGCGGGCTTTCCGGGCCGACCCGGAGGTCGCCGAGGCGCTGGCCGCGGCGAAGGTCGGTGAGCTCGGCGAACCGACGCTGGCCGCGGGAGAGTCGCTCGACGACCTGCGCGCTGCGACGTACGACCCGGACGCGCTGGCCGCCCGGGGACTGGGGTTCGAACGCCTGGACCAGTTGGCGATGGAACACCTGCTGGGCGTTCGTTAGCACCACCTCCCGCGCAGGGCAGAGCACGGGAGCCGCAGTAGCTGAACAGCAGTACCAGGGCCGTGCCGCCCCAGCCGGCGACCGTGGTACCGATCGACGAAGGAGTGGACCGTCATGGCTCGACCGATCACCCTGTTCACCGGCCAGTGGGCCGACCTGCCGTTCGAGGAGGTGGCCCGGCTCGCGTCCGAGTGGGGGTACGACGGCCTGGAGATCGCCTGCTGGGGTGACCACCTGGACGTCCGCAGGGCCGCCGAGGACGACGCGTACGTCCGGAACCGGCAGGAGATCCTGGCGAAGTACAACCTGAAGGTCTGGACGATCTCGAACCACCTGCTCGGCCAGGCGGTCTGCGACGACCCGATCGACCAGCGGCACCAGGCGATCCTGCCCGCGCACATCTGGGCCGACGGCGATCCGGAGGGCGTCCGGCGGCGGGCGGCCGAGGAGATGGGTCTGACCGCCCGGGCCGCGCGCCGACTCGGCGTCGACGTGGTGGTCGGCTTCACCGGGTCGGCGATCTGGAAGACGGTGGCGATGTTCCCGCCGGTCCCGCCGGCGATGATCGACGCCGGGTACGCCGACTTCGCCGACCGGTGGAACCCGATCCTCGACGTGTTCGACGAGGTGGGGGTGAGGTTCGCGCACGAGGTGCACCCGTCGGAGATCGCCTACGACTACTGGTCGACCGCGCGGACGCTGGAGGCGATCGGGCATCGCGCGGCGTTCGGGCTGAACTGGGACCCGAGCCACTTCGTCTGGCAGGACCTCGACCCGGTCGGCTTCCTGTGGGACTTCAAGGAGCGGATCTACCACGTCGACTGCAAGGACGCGAAACGCCAGGTGGGCAACGGCCGGAACGGGCGGATGGGGTCGCACCTGGCCTGGGGCGACCCGCGCCGGGGCTGGGACTTCGTCTCGACCGGTCACGGTGACGTGCCGTGGGAGGCGTGTTTCCGGATGCTCAACACGATCGGTTACACCGGCCCGATCTCGGTCGAGTGGGAGGACGCCGGGATGGACCGGCTGGTGGGCGCGGCCGAGGCGGTCCAGTTCGTCCGCTCCCTCGCGTTCGACCCGCCGACGGCGTCCTTCGACGCGGCCTTCTCCTCCTGAGCTCTGCCCGCTCGGCTGGGACCCTGTGGTGCTGGGGCACTGTCCTGCTCCCAGCACCACAGGCGCTCCGTCGTGGCCGATGTCAAGATCCGTGACCTGGCTCCGACTTCCGTGGTGAAGACCAGGCGCGTTGGCTGGGAAATGTGATGCGTGGGATCTGGCCGCGTGTCAGAGTTCGGGCGTGACCGAGACTACGGGTTCTGGGCGGGCGGCCGAGTTGCTGGCGGCGTACGACGGGCAACTGCGAGGTGGGGCCGAGGCTTCCACCGTGCCTTCGAGTACGGATGGGCCGGTGATCCGGGTCGAGTACCCGCAGCGGGGGTTCGTCAGCTATCGCTCGCTCGACGGGGTCGAGGGCGACGAGCTGGACGCCCTGATCGCGCGGCAACGGGACTTCTTCGCCGAGCGCGGGATGTCGGTGGAGTGGAAGACGCGCGGGCACGACCTGCCGGCGGATCTGCCGGAGCGGTTGAGCGCGGCCGGGTTCGTCCCGGAGGACCGGGAGACCGTCCTGGTCGCCGAGAGCGCCGACATCGTGCAGCGGCTGCAGGGGCGGGAATCGGTCGAAGGGATCGCTCTCCGGCTCGTCACGGAGCGCGCCGACTTCGAGCGGATCGCGGCGATGGAGTCCGCGGTGTGGGGTGAGGACTGGTCCTGGCTCGCCGACGACCTGGTCCGGCGGCAGGAGACCGGGCTGACCGACGTCTATGTCGCGGAGGCCGACGGGCAGGTAGTTTCGGCCGCGTGGGCCGTCTACAAGAAGGACACCGAGTTCACCGGGCTCTGGGGTGGCTCCACGCTGGCCGAGTGGCGGGGCCGGGGGATCTACAAGGCGCTCGTCGCCGTCCGCGCCGCGCGCGCGGTCGAGCTGGGCTACCGGTACCTGCACGTCGACGCGTCGGACGACAGCTCGCCGATCCTGCAGCGGCTCGGGTTCCGCGCCGTCACCACGACCACGCCGTACGTGTTCACCCCCGCCTCCTGACCGGGACCGTGTCGAGAACGCGGGGACGGCTCCGACGTTGCCGATGAAACAGGCGCCGGGGTGGTGCCGGGATCAGAAGGAGCGGCCGTGAAGTACATGATCTTGATGCACGCGAACAAGTTGGCGTGGGACGCGATGCCCACCACCTGGTCGCAGGAGGACCTGAAGGTGATGGTCGAGTGCATGCACGAACTCAACCGGGAGCTGCAGGACTCGGGGGAGCTGGTGGAGGCCCGCGGACTGAGCGGGCCGGACCAGATGAAGACGGTGCAGGCACAGGAGGACGGCGAGCCGATCGTCACCGACGGCCCGTTCAGCGAGACCAAGGAGGTGCTCGCCGGGTACTGGGTGGTCGACGTCGCCGACGAGCAGCGGGCGCTGGACCTCGCGCTCCGGATCTCCAGGACGCCGGGCCCGGGTGGCCGGCCGGTGAACCAGGCGGTCGAGGTGCACCCCGAAGGCGTCGCGCCGGTCTGAGGAGCGGCCGGGCGCGGTCAGGGCAGGTCGCGGAGCCGGGCGACGACGAGCTCGGCGACCGCGGCCATGCCGGCCGCCGTCGGGTGGTAGGGGGCGCCGCCGCCGAGGAAGGACGGGCGGAGGCTGAAGCCCGTCGTCCACGGTTCGGCCGAACCGACGGCGTGGTCCTTGCTGATCGCCGACGCGGTGACCAGTTCGGCGCCCGTCTGGGCGGCCGCCTTCGCGAACGCGGCCGCCAGGCCCTCGGCCATCATGACGACGCTGGGCAGCTGCTCCTCGTTCAGCGGTACGTCGAGGCGCGGGCGGGTGGCCGGGCCGATGACGGTGAGGTAGTCGACCAGCAGGACCCGGCAGTGCGGGGCACGCTCGCGGGTCCGCTCGACGATCTCGGCCAGCCCGGCCGTCGCCGCGGCGTACGCGGACTCGTCCTTGAGGTAGCTGACCCGGGCCCGGATCCGGTTCGCGGCCCGGCGGCCGAACACGGTAGCCGGGAGCGCGAGTGTGTTCATCAGGCTGCCGCGGGTGAGCGAGCCGATGTACTCGAGGTCGTTGCCGCCGGCCGTGATCGTGACCAGCTCGGTCTCCGGGCCGACCGCCTCCAGTTGCGGCGGCGCCTCGTCCTGGCCGTCGCGGAGAATCGTGGCCGTCGTCGCCCCGGAATACGTGACGTCGACCAGGTCGAGCCCGAGCTCGGCGGCGACCAGGTGCGGGTAGTTGCGACCGGACCGGGCCGCGGGGCGATCGACGACGGGCTGGATTCCGGGTCCCGCGGCGAACGAGCTGCCGAGAGCGACATAGCGACTGCCAGGTGAGATCACAGGCTCAACCGTAGCGGCGTCACCCCGTGCTCAGGAGGACCAGCGGCCGCGGTGGACGAGCGAGGACGACGACTTGCGGCGCTTGGTGAGATCGCGGGGCGGTTCGTCCGAGTACCCGAGCGAGACGGCGCCGATCGGGTTGAAGTGGTCCGGCACCTCGAAGGCCTCGCGGTACGCCGGGATGCGGTCGACCGGGAGTCCGAAGAAGCAGGCGCCGAGCCCGGTGTCGACCGCGGTCTGCAGGATCAGCAGGGCCGACATCCCGGCGTCGATGTCCCAGTACGGCACCGGCCACCAGTCCTCGGACCGGTCGGTGAAGCCCTTGTCGGGCTCGGCGTACCGGTCGAGGTAGGCGTCCTTGTTCGAGTGCACCACGATCAGCAACGGCGCTTGGACGTTGGCGGCGAGCCAGTTCTCCGCGTCCTGCTCCGGTGTCGCCGCGGTCCGGAACCGCGCGATGTCGTCCTGGTTGTCGAGCACCAGGTACCCGAAACCCTGCGAGAACCCGGCCGACGGAGCGCGGACCGCGTTCGCCAGAATCCGCTCGACGATCTCCTCGGGCACCGGCCGCTCGACGTCGTACTTCCGCACCATCCGCCGCCGTCGCACCACATCCTGGAACTCCATCTCGTCAACCTAGTGCCCCGCCGTCGGCCGGCCCGGACTCGGCGTGTCGTCGCCGGAAGTCGCCGGGTGGGTGGCCAATGCGGGGACGGACTAGGCTCGGCGGGTGGATGACGTGTTCGGGACTGCGGTGGTCAGGGAGCGGGTTCTCGCCGGATGGGCGGCGGCCCCGGTGCGGTTCCGGGAGGACGCGAACGCCGAGGAGGATCTCGCCCTCGGTGGGTACCTCGACCGCGTCGTCGTCGAGCTGGCGCAGAACGCGGCCGACGCCGCGGTCCGGGAGGGCGTCCCCGGGCGGGTGCGGTTCTCGTACCGAAACGGGACGCTCGTGGTCGCGAACACCGGCACCCCGTTGTCGGCCGACGGCGTGGAGTCGCTGGCCACGTTGCGCGCCTCGGCGAAGCGGGACGAGGCGGAGAGCGCGGTCGGGCGGTTCGGGGTCGGGTTCTCGGCCGTTCTCGCGGTGACCGACGAGCCGGTGATCCTGTCGCGGACCGGTGGGGTCCGGTTCTCCCGGGCCGACACGGCGGCGACGATCGCGGAGCTTGGTTCGGCCGGGTTGGACACCGAGGTCCGGCGACGCGGTGGTCAGGTCCCGGTCCTGCGGCTGCCGTTCCCGGCGGAGGGGGAGCCGCCGGCGGGATTCGACACCGCGGTGATCCTGCCGCTGCGCGACGACGCCGCGGCCGAGCTGGTCCGGCGGTTGCTGGCCGAGGCGGACGATGCGCTGTTGCTCGCGTTGCCGGGACTGACGCGGATCGAGCTCGAGGTCGACGGGGAGGAGGTCCGGGTCCTCGAGGACGCGGAGTCGCGGTGGTTCGTGCACCGGGTCGGGGGAGCGTTCGACGAGGGGGAGCGGGAGCGGTTGCTCGCGGATCGTCCGGTGGAGGAACGGGCGCGGCCGTCCTGGTCGGTGCTCTGGGCCTTGCCGCGCGATCCGGGGACCGAGGTTCCGCGGACGGTGCACGCGCCGACGCCGACCGACGAGCCGTTGTCGCTCAATGCGTTGCTGTTGGCAACTTTTCCGCTGGACCCGGCCCGGCGGCATGTCGCCAAGGGGCCGCTGACCGATCGCCTGGTCCAGGAGGCCGCCCGCGCGTACGCGGAGCTGCTCCGCCTGCGAGCCGAGTCCGACGCAGCACCCCTGCAGGACGCGGCCGGCAATCCTCGGTCGGCCGATCTGCCGCCCATTGCCGCCGTCCGGTTCGACGTCTTGCCGTTGGTACCGACCGGGCTGGCGGCCGGCGCGCTGGACGGTGCGTTGCGGGACGCGATCCTCGGCGAGCTGCCGGGGACGCCGTTGCTGACCTCCGTTGAGGACGGGACCCTGCTGAGGCCCCGCGATGCCGTCGTCGTCGAAGGTGCCGACGAGGCCTTCACCGCCGTCCTCGCCCCCATCGTCGGCGGGTTGGTGCGGTCGCGCCGTCAGGACCGGGTGGCCCTGGACGCCTTGCGGGTCAGGCGGTTGGAGCTCGCCGAGCTGATCGATCAGCTCGGCGCGGTCGCGGAGCACCGGCCGCCTCAGTGGTGGCGGGAGACGTACGCCGCGCTGTCCGGGATGGTGACGGACCCGCTGATCCGCGAGTCGCTCGGCACGTTGCCGGTGCCGCTCGCCGACGGCCGGTTGGTACGCGGAGCCAGGGGAGTCCTGCTGCCCGGGCGCGAGCTGCCGAGCGACGTGCTGGCGACCTTCGGCGAGTACGGCGTGCGTGTGGTGCACCCCGACGCGGTCCACCCGTCGCTCGAACGCCTCGGCGCACTCGCCGCGACGCCGCGCACGCTGCTCGAGGACAGCGCGGTCCGGACCGCCGTCGAGCACTCCAACGACGCCGACGACCCGGACGTGATCGCCGAGGCGGTGCTGGGTGTGATCGCGGTCGACCCCTCCCAGGCCGACGGACTCTGGTGGCTCTCCGACCTCGTACTGCGCGACGCCGACGGCGACCTGGTGCCCGCGAACGCGCTCGTGATCCCCGGGTCTGCGGCCGAGGCGATCCTGGACCAGGACGAGGTGGCCCCGATCGAGCGCGCCCTCGTCGATCGGTACGGCGTGCAGGCGTTGACCGCGGTCGGCGTGCTCGACGAACTCGCCGTGGTGGCCGCGTCGGACGTGGCACTGGACGAACTCCCCGAGGCGCTCGCCGATCTGGACGGGATCGAGGACTGGGCGGACGACGTCGCGCCGGACGGATCCCGGTACGGCGCGACGATCGGCGAGCTGGCCGCGATCCGGGACCTGGACTGGATCCGCGAGGACGCCTGGCCGCGGGTCCTGGAGCTCTTCGGATCGTCGCCCGACGCACGTCGGGCCCTGGTCGGTCAGGTCCGTGTGGTCGGGCCGGACGACCGCGCGCTCGGCGTCCCGTCGTACGCGGCCTGGTGGATCCGCGATCGCGTGCTGCTCGACGACGGCGAGCCGCTGGCCGGGCGGGCGGACCCGGAGGTGGATCCGATCCTGGCCGCGTTCCTGGATCCGGCGCCGGAGTGGACCGCGCGGCTGGATCCCGAGGTCCGGACGGCGGTCGGCCTGGTCCGGACGGTCGCGGACCTGGACGTGGACGGCGTCGGGCACCTGCTGGACCGTCTCGCCGAGCCGGGCAGGGACGTCGAGGAGAGCGCAGTCCTGCGTCTGTGGGCGCAGCTCGGGACGCTCACCGTGTTCCCGGACAGCGCCCCGGAGTCGGTCCGGGTGCTCGGCGACGACGAACGCACCAGGGTCGTCGCGGCCGCCGACGCGGTCGTCGCGGATGCGCCGATGTGGTTGCAGCGTGAGGATCTCGGCGGCTTCGTCGTGGCGTCGGGCGCGGCCGCGGACGGGCTGAGCGACCTGTTCGAGGTACCGCTGGCCACCGAGGCGGCGGCGGGCAAGATCGAGACCGAGGGCACGCCGGCGGACGTCCCGGCGATCGTCCGCGAACTGGTCCCCGAGGTGCCTCGGACCTGGTGGGAACACGAGGAACTGCTGGTGGACGGCGTCGATGTGTCGTGGTGGGTCGACGAGAACGGAGAACCGCACGCGGCCACCTTCAACGGCCTCGCCAAGGCGCTCGCGTGGTCCGCGGGGCAGTGGTCCCAGCGGCACGTCATCCTCGCCGTCCTCAGCGACCCTTCCCGGGCCTCGGAGCTGCTGATCGACACCACCTTCGACACCCCGTCGGCGGGCTGAACCCAGTTCGTTGCGCAACGCAACCAAATAGCCGCAGCTGAGCGGTGCGGCCTGGCGTGTCCAGGTCCGCGCCTGCTACCACCGTGCCCGCTGTTGTCCGGCGCTGCCCGATCATGCCGGCAGTGCTCGGGACGAAGCCGAACGGCGTGACCGAAACCGGCCACGTGTGGCGTCACCCTCGGTGAGATCGACGCGCGGCCGTGGGGCCGGCGCGCGGTCGAGGGTGTGCGGGTCCCGTTGATTTCAACCGGAGTGGACCGCCGAGGACCGTTACTCGCTGAAGTCATCGTTGTCAGAGGTTGATATATCCGGTGAGCAGCGACTTTCGTAACGACCTGATCGTCAAGAGAGCAAGCTCTTGTCATCGTTGTCAACGCTACTTATAGTCCGAGGCACCTTCCGGGCAGTGATGCCGGCTGCCGGGCAAGTGAAACGGAGGTGCCTTTCGTCACACCGGCCGGGCGCCCTGACGCGCCGGACGCGGCCGCCCCGTTTACCACCGAAAGGGAATCACGATGAACGACGCCCCCCGCCCTCAGTACGAAGACGTTGCTGACGTCGTGCGGTACCAGCTCAGCCGCCGCAACCTGATGGGAGGAGGTGCCGCCGTCGGTCTGGCCGGTCTGCTCGCCGCCTGCTCGGGGAGCAGCGGCAGCTCGTACTCCGACAAACCCGCCGGCGACAAGCCGGCCGCCACGAAGTCGGTGCAGATCGGCAAGGCGAACATCCCGACACCGCGGGACCAGTCGGTCATCGTCGGCCAGGTCGAGTACACGGTCTTCGACAGCTTCAACGGAATGATCCCGAACGGCTCTCCGGGCGGTGCGGGCGTGGAGCTGGCCACCGAACCGTTGTTCTTCCTCAGCTTCGCCACCGGCAAGCTGACGCCATGGCTGGCGACGGAGTACAAGTACAACGACGACCACACCGAGCTGACCCTGAAATTCGACCCGAAGGCGCACTGGAACGACGGCAAGCCGTTGACCGCCAACGACTTCAAGTTCACCGTGATGCGGCTGAAGGACCGGCCGGACCTGTTCGGTGGCGGCGGTGAGCTGAAGGAGTTCGTCAAGGACGTCGAGGTTCCGGACCCGCAGACCGCGGTGGTCAAGCTGCTGAAGCCGACGCCGCGGCTGCACTACAACTTCATCGCCGCGATCTCCGGGGCGCCGATCAACATCCAGCCCGAGCACATCTGGAAGTCGCAGGACCCGACCAAGTACAAGGACAACCCGCCGGTCCGCAGCGGCCCGTACAAGCTGAAGCAGGCGATCCGGAACCAGAAGATGTTCGTCTGGGAGAAGGACCCGAACTACTGGAACAAGGACAAGCTCGACGTCCAGCCGCAGTACGTCGTCTTCCAGAGCACGTCGAAGCAGGCCGACCAGGCCGCGCTCGCGTTCGAGCGGGCCGAGTTCGACGTCGGCTCGATCGACGAGCAGCACGCCAAGCAGCTGCGCAACACCGGGTACTCGGCGCTGCAGACCACCCAGTTCCACGACCCGAACCCCCGGGTGATGTGGCTGAACTGCGACCCGGCCCGGGGCGTGATCTCCGAGCCGAAGATGCGGCAGGCGATCAACTACTGCCTCGACCGGGAGAAGATCGGCAAGTCGATCTGGCCGGTCGAGGTGCCGGCCGCGGTCTACCCGTGGGCCGACTACCCGACCAACGACAAGTGGAAGAACGACGAGCTGGCGGAGAAGTACAAGACCGAGTTCAGCCCGGACAAGGCGATCAAGCTGCTGGACGAGATCGCGCCGAAGAACGCGGCCGGCAAGCGGACGTACAAGGGCAAGGAGGTCAACCTCGAGATCATCACCGCCTCGCCGGTCGACGGCGGTGAGTACGCGATCGCGAACGTGCTGAAGACCGAGCTGGGCAAGGTCGGTGTCCCGGCCACCCTGCGCAGCCTCTCCGGCAGCGTGCACGACGAGAAGTTCCAGCGTGGCGAGTACGACATCGACGCCAACTGGGCCGGGTTCGCCATCGACCCCGCGCAGCTCTACACCGACTGGGAGAGCAGCAAGGCCCAGCCGATCGGCAAGAACGCGGCCAACAAGAACAAGATGCGGTTCCGGAACCCGAAGTTCGACCAGATCTCGCGGCAGCTGGCCGGGATGGACCCGACCAGCGAGGAGGCCAAGCCGCTGCTCGACCAGGCCCTGGAGATCTACTTCCAGGAGCTGCCGATGCTGTCGGTGATCCAGACCGGGTACCCGTCGTACTTCAACACCGCGTTCTGGACCGGCTGGCCGACCGACGACGACCTGTACGAGGTGCCGCTGAACTGGTGGCCGCACTTCATCTTCGTGCTCGGCAAGATCAAGGCGACCGGCCAGAAGGGACCGGCGTGACGGCAACGGCGCCGCCCGCGGAGAAGGCCGCCGAGCGAACGCAGGAGAGCGCCTCGCCGGGCGCTCTCCGCGCGTGGCTGGGCCGGCACCCGCTGGCGGCGTACGCGATCCGCCGGTTCGGGTTGTACCTGGTCGAGCTCTGGGGTGCGCTCACCATCGCGTTCTTCTTCTTCCGGCTGATGCCCGGTGACCCGATCCAGACGCTGATCCAGACCCTGCAGCAGAACTACATCTACAACCAGCAGGCCAGTACCGAACTGATCGCCCGGTACCGGGCCGAGTTCGGGCTCGACGGCAATCTGTTCGTCCAGTACCTCAAGTACATGGAGAAGCTGGTGCTGCACGGGGACATGGGCCCGTCGCTGATCAGCTACCCGACCCCGGCCCAGGACGTCATCCTCCGATCGTTGCCCTGGACGATCGGCCTGCTCGGCATCTCGGCCGTGCTGTCCTGGATCTTCGGCATCGTCATCGGCGCGATCGCGGGCTGGCGGCGGGAGAAGATCGGTGCGCGGATCGCGACCAACCTGTCGATCGCGCTGTCGCACGTGCCGTACTTCTTCGTCGCGCTGATCCTGGTCTACATCTTCGCGTACTCACTCGGGATGTTGCCGGCCCGTTCGGCGTACGACTCCAGCATCACGCCGGGGATCACGCCGGAGTTCATCGGCAGCGTGCTCAAGTACGGCCTGCTGCCCGGCTTGTCGATCGTGCTGATCGGGACGTTCAGCTGGATCCTGTCCACCCGGATGCTGATGATCCCGGTACTCGGCGAGGACTACCTGCTGTACGCCGAGGCGAAGGGCCTGAAGGGGTCCCGGATCCTGACCCGGTACGCGCTGCGGAACTGCTACCTGCCGCAGGTCACCGCGTTCGGGATCTCGCTCGGCTTCATCTTCAACGGCAACGTGCTGGTCGAGCAGCTCTTCAACTACCCGGGTCTCGGCACGACGCTGGTCACCGCGATCCAGCAGCTCGACTTCAACACGATCCTTGGGGTGACCAACATCGCGATCTTCTCGGTACTGACCGCTGTGCTGATCCTGGACCTCCTGCTGCCGTTGCTTGACCCGCGGGTCAAGTACTGGAAGTGATCGCGATGAGACTTCTGAGCGCGGTACTGCGGACGATCCGGAACAGCCGGCGGCTGGCGATCGGACTGGTGACGCTGGGGATGCTGGTGCTGCTCGCGGTGCTCAGCCCGCTGATCACGAAGCTGATCGGCGGCGGTATCGATCCGGTCGAGCTGGCGGCGTACGAGCGGTGGCTGGTGCCGTCGCCACAGCATCTGCTCGGCACCGACCAGTTCGGCCGGGACGTGTTCGCGATGGTGATCAAGGCGCTGGCGGTGTCCCTGCAGATCGGGGCGATCGCCGGTGTCATCTCCACCGTCGTCGGCGTGATCGTGGCGTTCGTCGCCGGGTACAAGGGCGGCTGGGTGGACGGGGTGCTGTCCACCTTCACCGGCGTCCTGCTGGTCATCCCGACGTTCCCGCTGCTGATCGCGTTGTCGGCGTACGCGAAGAACGTGAGCCTGTTCCAGGTCGGCGTGATGATCTCGATCTTCGCCTGGCCGTTCGCGGCCAAGACGATCCGTTCGCAGGTGCTGAGCCTGCGGACCCGGCCGTACGTCGACCTGGCCAGGGTGAGCAAGTCCCGGGACCTGGAGATCATCGTCACCGAGCTGCTGCCGAACCTGCTGCCGTTCATCGGCGTCGGGTTCGCGTCGTCGGCGCTCGGCGCGATCTTCGGACTGGTCGGGCTGGAGATCATCGGGCTCGGGCCCGGTGGGGTGATCGACCTCGGGCAGATCATCTTCAACGCGATCAACACCGGCGCGCTGACGCTCGGGGCCTGGCCGATGTTCGCCGTCCCGATCATCCTGCTGACCTTGCTGTTCGCGGCACTGAACATGATCAACATCGGCCTCGAAGAGGTCTACAACCCGCGCCTGAGGGGAGTGGCCGGTGAGTGACACCGTGAACGACACCGTGCTGGAGATCAAAGGTCTCCAGGTGAAGTACCTGACCACCCGCGGTGACGTCACCGCGGTCGACGGACTCGACCTCGAGGTCCGACGGGGCGAGATCCTCGGCATCGCGGGAGAGTCGGGCAGCGGCAAGAGCACACTCGCCGTCGCGTTGCTGCGGTTGCTGAAGCCGCCGGGCAAGGTGACCGCGGGGAGTGCGATGTTCCGCCCCGAGGGCCGGTCGCCGGTGGACCTGCTGAAGGTCGACGGCGAGGAACTGCGGGTGCTCCGCTGGAGCGCGTTGTCGTACCTCCCGCAGGGTTCGATGAGCTCGCTCAATCCGGTGATGCGGATCGAGGACCAGTTCCGGGACGTGATCCTGGAGCACGCCCCGGCCCGGAAGGCCGGGCTGTCCGAGCTGATCCAGCGGTTGCTCGCCCAGGTCGGGCTGGAACCGCGGGTGGCCCGGATGTACCCGCACGAGCTGTCCGGCGGGATGAAGCAGCGGGTGCTGATGGCGATCTGCGTCGCCCTCGAACCCGACCTGGTGATCGCCGACGAGCCGACCACCGCGCTGGACGTGACGATCCAGCGGGTCATCCTGCAGAGCCTGGCGGACCTGCGCCGCGACTTCGGCGTCACGCTCGTCGTCATCTCCCACGACATGGGGGTGCACGCACAGCTGGTGGACCGGGTGGCCGTCATGTACGAGGGCAAGCTGGTCGAGGTCGGCGACGTCCGGCAGGTGTTCAAGGACCCGCGGCACGAGTACACCCAGCAGCTGATCGAGTCCATCCCGCAGGTCGGACGGAGGGCGTCATGACCAAGACGATCGAACTCAAGGGCGTTCAGCAACGGTTCCACGCCCGCGGCACGGCCGGCGGGTACCTGACCGCGGTCGACGACGCCAGCTTCACGCTGTCGGCCGAGCCGGCCCAGGTGACCAGCCTGGTCGGCCAGAGCGGCAGCGGGAAGAGCACCATCGCCCGCAACGTGCTCGGCCTGCAGAAGCCGACCGCGGGCGACGTGCTCTACAACGGCAAGGACATCTTCCAGCTGAGCCGCGCGGAGTACGACGACTACCGCCGCAACGTGCAGCCGGTGTTCCAGGACCCGTACGCGATCTTCAACCCGTTCTACCGGGTGGACCGGGTGCTCTGGAAGGCGGTGAAGAAGTTCGGCCTCGCGTCCACCCGGGAGGCGGGGCTGGCACTGATCGAGGAGTCGCTGCGGGCGGTGAAGCTGGAGCCGGAGCGCGTCCTCGGCCGGTACCCGCACCAGCTGTCCGGGGGCCAGCGGCAACGGGTGATGCTGGCCCGCGTGCACATGTTGCGGCCGGCCTTCATCATCGCCGACGAGCCGGTGTCGATGCTGGACGCCCAGGTGCGCAAGCTGTTCCTGGACATCCTGCTCGACTTCCAGCGCGACCACGGGATGACGACCCTGTTCATCACCCACGACCTGTCCACCGTGTACTACCTCGGCGGCGACGTCATGGTCATCACCAAGGGCGTCATCGTCGAACGCGGTCCGGTCGACACCGTGATGCACGAGCCGTCGCACCCGTACACCAAGCTGCTGCTCGACTCGATCCCGCAGCCCGACCCGGACCAGCGCTGGACCGACCGGATCGAGGTGGACGAACTGGGCGAGGAGGAGAAGGCGGAGGCCAAGCTCGCGTCCACCCCGGAGACCCCGGTCATCTAGTGCCCCGCGGCAACCGGCGGCCCGCGGTGCACGCGTACTGGTAGGACCAGGCGCGGAACCGCGGGTCGCCCAGCAGGTCGTGGCACCGACCATCCGGCTGTCAGCGGGACCGGCGCATCGGTAGTCACCCGGATCCCGCCGACGATCCGCGGTCCCGATCCCCGTACTCGGCCGACAGCGTTCCGGCAGCGGCCGCTCCTACGGTTCCGGGTGGGGAATGACGGGTCGCGATCGGGGGATCATGCCGGAACCGAGTACTTTTCTGACCTTCTGCCTGGCCACAGTCGCGGTCCTGCTGATTCCGGGTCCCTCGGTCGCCTACGTCGTCTCGTGCAGTCTGGAGCACGGCCGGAAGGCGGGGCTGTGGTCGGTCCTTGGCCTGGAGACGGGGGCGTTGCTGCACGTCGTGGGTGCGGCGTTCGGGGTGGGGGCCGTGCTCGCGTCGTCGCCCGGGTTGTTCGGGTGCGTCAAGGCGGCGGGCGCGTGTTACCTGCTGGGGTTGGGGATCGCGCAGTTCCTTCGCCGGGACGTCACGCAGTCGCAGCCACGGCACCGGGCCGAGTCGAGTTCGTCCCTGCGGATCTTCCGCGACGGGGTCCTCGTCGACCTGCTCAATCCGAAGACGGTGCTGTTCTTCCTCGCGTTCCTGCCGCAGTTCGTCCAGCCGGGATCCGGGCCGCTGCAGATCCTCGTCCTCGGCGGCTACTTCGTGCTGCTCGCGGCCGCCTGCGACGCGGCGTACGCCGTCGCCGCGGGCGGCTTCGCGACCAGGGTCAGGCGGTCGGTCCGGACCCGCCGCTGGATCGCCAAGGTGACCGGCGGGGTGTACGTCGGCCTGGCGGGCGTGGCCGTCCTCGCCTGACCGCGCGGGCCGGAGCGGTCAGTCGGTGTGGATCGCCGGATCGGTGACGCCCGCGGCCCCGGTCTCCACGTGCCCGGCCAGCCGGCGCCGGAACGCGTCGTCGGACACCGAGACCACCTCGACGTCGTACCAGCGATGCGTCAGCTCGACCGAGTACTTCGCGGTCGTGCCGGCCCGGACGTTGAGCTGCTTCGGCCGGCCGCCGTACGCGTTGGTGATGGTCAGGTGGTGGTCCGTGCTGCCGTGGTTGGCGAGGGTCAGGTCCAGGTTGCCGGTCCGGGCGTTGTGCCGGGCCTTGACCTCGGGACCGGCGACCGGCTTGCCGCGGAACGACCGCAGGAACCCGTTCGGGCCGAACACGGTGAGGTCGTAACTGCCCTGCGAGTACGCCGAGTTCCAGCTGTCGCTGAGGGATTTGCCCGCCTCGGTCGTGTAGGTCCACGGCCCGTCGGTCCGGTTCGCCGCGATCACCTGGAACTGCGCGGCCGCGTCCGGTCCCGAGGCGAACGTCAGCTGGTACTTGCCCGTCGCCGGATCCGCCAGCCCGTCGACTGAAGGCGCGTACGGCAGCGGCCGGGTCCGGCGGGATCCTCGTTCCTGGCTCGGGAGCTCGCCGACGGCGGGCGGCGTCGGGACGTAGTCAGGGTGCCGCTTGTTGTCGGGCGGCCGGTACGCCGAGGTGTCGGGCAGCCGGGCCGGTTTGCTGTTCTCGGAGGAGAAGTCGAACGCCGAGGTGAGGTCGCCGCAGATCGCGCGGCGCCAGGGCGAGATGTTCGGCTCGTGCACCCCGAACCGCTTCTCCATGAACCGGATCACCGAGGTGTGGTCGAAGACCTGCGAGCAGACGTACCCACCGGTGCTCCAGGGCGAGACCACCAGCATCGGTACCCGCTGGCCAAGTCCGTACGACCCGGCCACGTACCTGCTGCTGCCCGGATACAGGTCGGGGCCGGCGTCGACGGTGGACAGTCCCTGAGCGGCCGACATCGGCGGGTACGGCGGGATCACGTGGTCGAAGAAGCCGTCGTTCTCGTCGTAGGTGATGAGGAACGCGGTCTTGCTCCACACGTCCGGGTCCGAGGTGAGCGCGTCGAGGACCTGGGAGATGTACCAGGCGCCGTAGTTGGCCGGCCAGTTCGGGTGCTCGGTGAACGCCTCGGGCGCCGCGATCCAGGAGATCTGCGGGAGCCGGCCGGCCCGGACGTCGGCTCGTAGCTGCCCGAAGAGGTTCTCGCCCGCCTTCGCGTTCGTCCCGGTCCGGGCCTTGTCGTACAGCGGGTCGCCGGGCGTGGCGTTGCGGTAGTTGTCGAAGTACAGCAGCGAGTTGTCGCCGTAGTTGCCGCGGTAGGCGTCGTCGATCCAGCCCCACCCACCGTCGGCGTCCAGGCCGTCGCCGACGTCCTGGTAGATCTTCCACGACACCCCGGCCGCCTCGAGCCGCTCGGGGTACGTGGTCCAGCCGTAGCCGAGTTCGTCGTTGCCGAGGACGGGGCCGCCGCCGGTGCCGTCGTTGCCGGTGTACCCGGACCACAGGTAGTACCGGTTCGGGTCGGTGGAGCCGACGAACGAGCAGTGGTACGCGTCGCACAAGGTGAACCTGTCGGCGAGCGCGTAGTGGAACGGGATGTCCTCGCGGGTCAGGTACGCCATCGTGGTGGCCGTCTTCGCCGGGATCCAGCCGTCGTACCGGCCGTCGGCGACCGCGGCGTGGCCGTCGTTCCAGCCGTGCGCGAGGTCCTGGATGAACTGCAGACCGAGGTTGTCCGCGGCCGGCCGGAACGGCAGTACCTCGCGGTCGCCGTCGGCCTGGTGCCAGACCGAGCGGCCGCTGGGCAGCGTGGCCGGCCGTGGATCGCCGAAGCCGCGGACGCCCTGCAGCGAGCCGAAGTAGTGGTCGAAGGATCGGTTCTCCTGCATCAGCACGACGATGTGTTCGACGTCGCGGAGGTCGCCGTAGCGGCGGTTCGGGGGGATCGCGGCGGCCTGGTCGATGCTGCTCGCCATCGCGGCGAAGGCGGCGCTGCCACCGGCGAGCTGGAGGAACCGGCGACGGTTGATCTCTGCCATGACTGATCTCCTCGAGGGGGCGGACGGAGGAAGTGTTCAGCAACTGGACTGCGGCGCGGGCACCCCGACGCGAACTCCGGACGTACGCGCCGTGAACGACCGCCGCCGGGGACGGTAGCGCGCGAAACTGACCGGAAACAAGACCCATGCGCAGGTTTCCGCAGGTCTATCGTGGACGGTATGGGGGAGTACCACCGCGCGACCCGGCCGGGCCAGTGGTCGCGATCCTGGGTCGCCGTGATCGCCTTGACGGTCGCCCTGGCCGGCGCCGGCTGTAATGATGACGCCATGCCCGCGCGGGCGGGTGCGCCGTCGGCCGGTAGCACCTCACCGACGACGGCCGCGAGCGGAGCGGTCCTGGTCGGGGCGGGTGACATCGGCCTGTGCGGCAAGGACGCGGACGAGGCGACGGCGGCACTGCTCGACCGGATCCCGGGGACGGTGTTCACCGCTGGGGACAACGCGTACGAGGACGGGTCGGCGAAGGACTTCAGCAGTTGCTACCAACCGTCCTGGGGCAAGCAACGTGATCGGACCAGGCCCGCGGCAGGCAATCACGAGTACCACACCCACGGCGCCGAGGCGTACTTCCAGTACTTCGGCAGCGCGGCCGGTGATCCGTCGAAGGGCTACTACTCGTACGACCTGGGCGGCTGGCACGTGGTCGTGCTGAACTCGAACTGCGACGACGTCGGCGGCTGCGCAGCCGACTCGGCCCAGGCTCGCTGGCTCCGCGAGGACCTGGCCGCGCACCCGGCGAAGTGCGCCCTCGCGTACTGGCACCACGCGTACTTCACCTCGGGCGATCACCACGAACCGGCCGAGTTCATGCGCCCGCTGGTCGACGAGTTGTCCGACGGTGGTGTCGACGTGGTGGTTGCCGCGCACAACCACAATTACGAGCGCTTCGCCCCGCAGACCCCGGACCGTGTCCCGGCCGAGAACGGGCTCCGCGCCTTCGTCGTCGGCACCGGCGGCGCGTCCCTCAACGGCTTCGGCAAACCCCAACCGAACAGCGAGGCCCGCGAGGCGAAGACGTACGGACTGCTCAAGCTCACCCTGGACCAGGGCACGTACACCTGGGAGTTCGTCCCGGTCCCGGACGAGAAGTTCACCGACGTCGGCAAGGGCACCTGCCACTGACGCCGGGATTGCCGGGCTGTTGTCGCGAACCGCTTGCTGGGAAGCTTATGCACTGTGCGCCATGTCTGGTACGTCGCCTATGGGTCCAATCTCGCGTTCGAGCGGTTCCGCTGCTACCTGGCCGGTGGGCGTCCGCCTGGTGGTGCGCGCGAGTACGACGGGTGTCGTGACGGCTCGGATCCGCTGGGGAGTGCTGCGAGGGTGGGCTGGTTTTCAGTGGGACCTCGCTGGTCTGGGGTGGTGGGTACGCCGGGCTCGATCGTGGCGTACCGCGGGAGGTGGCCGGGCGCTCGTATCTGCTGACGGTCGAGCAGTTCGCCGACGTCATCGCGCAGGAGACCCGCCGACCACCCGGTGGCGAGTTCGCGGATTCGATCGCGGCCGCGATCGACGAGCTGGCCGATCGGCAGGTGCTCGGTCCGGATCGGTACGAGACGCTCACCCTGCTGGGCGAACAGGACGGCGTTCCCCTGGTCACGGCGACGCATGCCGATCCGTCCAGCTTGCCGTCGGCCGTTCCCAGTGCGACCTACCTGTGGTGGATCGGCACCGGTCTTCGCGAGTCGCACGGCTGGTCGAGCGAGCAGATCGCCGCGTACCTCCTGACCGCGCCGGCCGTCCGCGCGGGGTGGACCGCGGACGAGCTGGTCACTCTCGCCGCCGGGGAACTACCGACCCTCAGACCGTGATCACGAGCTTGCCGCGGGCATGGGTTTCGGTGAGACGGCGGACGGCGTCGGGTGCCTCGGCCAGCGAGTAGCGGCGATCGATGACGGGCATGACCTGCCCCGCCTCGACCAGCTCGCGCAACGCGTCGTACACCTGGAAGTTCTCCGACGAGACCAGCACACTCAGCCGTTGACCGACGAACGGTGACAGCAGCATCGCCCGCAGCCCACGGTCGATTCCGCCGAACAGCTTGCCCTCGGTCTCGGCGCCGACGATCACTAGGGTTCCGCGTGGCGTGAGCGCTCGCCGGAGTTCCTTGAGCGAGCGGTTCCCGGCGGTGTCGAGGACGAACTCGTACGCCGCGGCCGGGATCTCCTCGCGGGTGTAGTCGATCACCTTGTCGGCCCCGAGTTCGCGCACCAGCTCGACCTTCGACGTACTGCAGACCCCGGTGACATGTGCACCCCGCGCCTTCGCGAGCTGCACCGCGAACGACCCGACGGCCCCGGCCGCCCCGATGATCAGCGCGCGTTCTCCGGAGTGGAGGGAGCGCAGCCCCTCGTACGCGGTGCCGGCCGAGATCGGGACCACGGCCGCCTCCTCGAAGCTGAGGTTCGCCGGTTTCCGGGTCAGCCGCTTCTCCGCCCCCACGGCGTACTCCGCGAACGACCCGTCACACGTCCCGTACACCTCGTCGCCCGGCCGCAACCGGGTGACCTCCGGACCGACAGCCTCCACCACCCCAGCCACGTCCCGGCCGCGGATCCGCTGCCGGGGACCCCGTAACCCGGTCGCCAACCGGACCATGTACGGCCGCCCGGCCATCAGGTGCCACGTCCCGATGTCCACCCCGGCGGCGCGGACCTGCACCAGCACCTGCTTGCCCTGAGCAACAGGCTTCGGCACGTCCGCGAGCCGCAACACGTCCGCCTCGCCGTACCGGTCATGCACGATCGCCTTCATCGTTCCCCCCTCTCCGACCTGCTGACACCAGGGTCACCACCAGACGGGGGAGTCGCAAGGGGGCGAAGGCCTCGGACCTTCGCCCCCCGCACGGTCTACCGCGCGACGGTGATGCAGGTGGCGGTGGACTTCTTGGTCGGGTCGCTCTCGGAGGTGGCGGTCAGGGTGACGCGGGCGATGGTCGCGCTCGCGGTCTCGTGCTTGGCCTGGACGGTGACCGGGACGCGGTCGCCGGCCTCGGCCGTGGTGAGGGCGTTCGGCAGGTTGACCGACCAGCCGCGGCCGTCGATCTTCGCGGTCAGGCGGTACACGTCACCCTTCAGGTACTTGCTCACGTCCTCCGGGTGCTGACCCTGCGCCGCGGCCGCCTTGCCGGTGTTGGTGAGCGGGAAGGTGCAGGTCGACGTGCCCGCCGGCCCGGGCTTGCCGGCCGTCGGGGTGACCCGGACACCACGCTTGGCCGGACCAGAGCCGTCCAGGGAGCGGACGGCCACCGTGTACGAGAGGATGCCCTTGCGATCACGCTGCACGTTGGTGATGTAGAAGTGCAGCCGGTTCGCCTGGTCGACGTACTCGTACTCGCTGCCCGAGTTCGTGCCGGCGTGGAAGAGCGCGTCCGACAGCTGCCGGTAGTCCCCGATCGTGATCGGTACCTTCGTCCCGTCGGGCAGCACGTAATCGGTCATGTTGATGTCCTGCGGGTTCGCGTCGATCACCCACTCGAACGGAGCCCGGTCCTCGTTCTTCGTCTTCGCGAGCAGGACGCCGGAGTCGGGCGTGAACGAGTCGGTGCCCATCCGGTCGACCACCTCGAGCGTGTAGTTCTGGTACCCGCGTCCGTCACACAGCGGATCGGTGGTCACGCTGCAAGGCGGTGCGAGATCGCCGGTGCCGCCGAGGGCGATGTTGATCCCGGACAATCCGGCCGGACCTGGTTGCGCCACGCGCGCGGTCACGTCCGCGACGACGACACCGGAGTCCGCGAGCGCTTCCCGGGACAGCCGGAGCACGTTCTGCTCGTCCACCATCTGCAGCTTGAGCTTGTTCCGCAGCATGTGTTGCGCGCCCATCGACGCACCGCCCGTGGCCGGGATCATCCACCGGCTGTGCGGTCCACCGGGTCCGTTGAAGCTGCCGCGGCTGAGCATCTCCCAGATCCCGGTGTACGCCCGGCGCGGTGGATCGCCGTACGGGTTGTTGTAGTTGTCGCCGATCCCGAGGATGTGGCTCAGTTCGTGCGCGAAGACGGCCATCCCGGAGCTCTCCGCCTGGGTGGACGAGCCGCCGCCTGCGTTCGGCCAGATCGACGCGCCGGCCGCCCACGAGGTCCAGTCGACGTACCGGGTGTTCGCCCAGTTCGGCAGCGCCGGGTCCGGTGGGCCGAATTCGTCGCTGACGTCCTGTTTGGTGGGGAACTTCATCATCCCGAACTCCTGCCAGGTGGACGACTCGTCCTGGCCGGCGCTGAGGTAGAAGACGAAGTCGAACCCGGCCGGGACCTGGTCACCCTGGTCCGCGACCCAGGCGGCGCGCGCGTCGGTCCGGATGTTGCGGTTGCAGTTGTCCCCGGCCGGGCAGGCGGTCCCGCCCTGGAACTCCATCGCGTACTCGTGCGACTTGCCGGTCAGCTGGTACGGACCGAACGCGGTGAGGTCCACGCCGTACCGGCCGCCCGAGTCCTCCATCCAGTACTCGTGGATGGTGTGACCGCGGTTCAGCGTGCCGGGCTTGTTCAGGAAGTCGCGGTAGAACGCGGCGAGCTGGTCCCGCGGCACGTTGTTCGCCTCGGCACTCGGGTTCCCGAACGGGGTGGAGTGCTTCGGCTGGGTCACCACGAACGGCTGGTTCGGGTAGTCGACCAGGACCAGGGCGCCCTTGAACGTCCGGGTCGAACCGGTCTTCGTCGGGTCCGCCCAGTTCGTCCCGGGCGGCTTGCGGTAGTCGGACCAGGTCATCTGGTCCGGGTTCTCCCAGTTCTGCGGATCGAGCGGAGCACCGAACCCGGGCTGGGCGGCAACCGTCCGCTGGGTACCGGCCTCGTCGCCCGACTGCTGCCAGGGCTGCTGTTGGGGCCAGTGGTCGTACTGCCAGGGGTTCGCGGGGTCGGGACGCGCGGCCGCGTCGGAGCTGGCCGGAGCGGGTGCGGCCAGCGCGACCCCGGCGACGGCCGCGGCGGCGAGGACGGCCAGCAGCCTGAGCACCGGCCGGGAACGAGGGTGGGTCGGCTGGACAGGGCGGGACTTCCGAAGGTCGGGCACGGGCGGCATCCGATCGACGAAGGGCGGACAAGCATTTCCTCGTTAGCATGCACAATTTCGCCCGCCGCCGACATGGATCGCCGCGACGGTTTTCCCCTGCGTTGTCCGTCGTTGTCGGAGCGCGGTCCGGCGGTGAGGGATGGGCGGCCGGGGCGCGGAGGAGCACAATCGGCACCAGGTTGACACCGGAGGGGGAGGAGGCCCGGATGTCCGACGACGTTCCCGCGCTGATCATCGTGGGGGTCGACGCGGCCTGGCGGCGCACTCACGCGCTGGACTGGGCGGTCGCCGAGGCGCTGGCCCGGCAACGGCCGTTGCGCGCGATCCACCTGGTCGACAAGGCGAAACACCACCATGACGCGTACGGCCCGGTGCAGTTCGACGGGGTCGCGGTCGTCCCGGTCAAGGTGGACGAGGCGGCCGGCAGACTGGTCGACCAGGTCCGCGCGTACCTGGCCGAGACGGCGACCGAGCTCGACCTGGACGTGGATCTGCGCGTCGGCGAACCGGCGGAGCGGCTGATCGACGAGAGCGGGTCCGCGCTGATGGTCGTCGTCGGCCGTCGCGGTCACGGCGTCTTCAAGGACCTGCTGATCGGCTCGACCTCGGACGCCGTCGCGAACCGCGGCCGCGGTCCGGTCGTCGTGGTCCCGAACGGCTGGGACCAGCAGGTGCACCGTGAGGGCCCGGTCCTGGTCGGCGTGGACTGGATCGAGGCCGGCCAGAGCGACGCCGCGATCGAGTTCGCCGCGGACCACGCCGCGGCCTACGGAGTACCCCTGATCCTCGTGCTGGCCTGGGATGTGCCCTGGGTGATCGACGCGGACAGCCCGGTCACTGCCGAGGACATCGACACCTGGCACGGTATGGCCGACGCCCGTGGCCGCGAGTTGGCCGACGAGTGGATGAAGAGGCGCCGCCCGGGTCGACGGCCCGGCCTCGTGGTTCGCCATCACCTGGTGCAGGGGCATCCGGTCGCCGGTCTCGTCGACACCAGCGAAGCCTTGGACGCCCAACTCCTCACCGTCGGCGGCCGGCTGCGTAGCCGTACCTCCCAGTTCCTGCTGGGCTCGACGGCTCGTGGGGTGCTCCATCACGCGGTACGCCCGGTCGCTGTCGTGCACGAACGCGAGTAGTCAGGCGGCCGTCGAGACGAGGTACGCCAGGTGGTGGGAGGTGGCGAAGGCGACCGGCTTGGTCGTCGAGCCGAGCCCGTCCAGGGTGCCGCCCGCCGCCGTCGCGAACTGCCGATCGCCCCAGGAGAACTGCGGTCCCGAGAAGCTGCCCGAGTCGACCAGGTGCCGGCACACGGCCTGAACGGTCCGGGCCCGGGC
Source organism: Kribbella amoyensis (assembly GCF_007828865.1). Classification (NCBI taxonomy): domain Bacteria; kingdom Bacillati; phylum Actinomycetota; class Actinomycetes; order Propionibacteriales; family Kribbellaceae; genus Kribbella; species Kribbella amoyensis. The sequence continues at coordinate 6,335,674 of NZ_VIVK01000001.1, read as the reverse complement.
CTCGTCCGCGTCGGGGTCGGCGATCGGCTCCCGCACGTACAGCCAGTGGTCGGCGCACGAGTACTTCACGCTGATGTGCCTGCTGCGCCGGAAGCCCGGGGCCGCGATCGGATGCACGACGCCGTAGTCGCCGAACCGGAGCCGCGTCGCACCGGCCCGGACCACCTCGTGCCACAGGCGTTCCTCGAACCGTGGCTGCTCCCATTGGTCCACCCGGTCCAGCGACTTCGGGATCGACCCGGCCAGCAACGTGATCGAGCGGAAGTCCGCGCAGTCCTCGAGCAGGTCGACGAGCCGGGCGATCAGCTCGACCCGGCGGGCGTCGACGGTCCGGACGTAAGCCAGGTCGACGACGACGTCGAGGTTGCGCGGTGACGTGGCGAGGCGTTCGAGCAGGACGTCCATCTCCTGCGTGGTCACCGGGCCGTGCCGGATCCGCAGCGCGCACCCGACGCCCATTTCCTCAGCCAGGCGGCCGATTCGCAGCAGTTGGAGGTCATCGGCCGCGGTGTCGACCACGGGGATGAACGGCACCGGTCCGTCCATCAAGGTCGCCGGGAAGTGCAGCCGATCGGCGAGCTCCGCCAGCAACGCGGCCGGGCCACCCGCGAGACCAGGAGCCGCCGCCATACCGGTCGCGTCGAGCATCACCAGCCGGCCGCGGTCGTGCAACTTCCGGGTCGCCGTCACGACGCGCTCGAGCAGCCGCTCGGTGGACGCGCCCGTTTCGTGGTCGAGGCTGAGCAACGGCTGGACGAGGTCGGCGCGATCGAACTCCTGCAGGGCGGTGAGTTCGCCGAGCTTGGCCCGCAGCGCGACCAGGCTCCGGAAGACACCCGGTCGCGTCATCGCGCCTCCCATCACCCACCGTCACCTGTCTTCCACGGTAAGCGAGCATGCTTCACCTCGCAGGCGACACGGGAGCCCGAACCCCGGAGGATGAGATCAGTGTATACAGTATGTACTTCAGCGGTTAGCCTTTGCTCTTGCGCACTGTCGTAGAGAACGGAGGACTCGTCCGCCATGTACGCAGTCACAGACCCGGCGACGGGTGAACTGATCGAGCAGGTCGGCAACGCGACCGACGAGGAGGTGCGCGCCGCGATCACGCGGGCGCACCAGGGGTACGAGGCCTGGCGCCGGCGGCCGGTCGGGGAACGGGCCGCGATCGTGGCCCGGGCGGCGGAGTTGTTCGCCGAACGCACGGACGAGCTGGCCGCGATCATGACGCTGGAGATGGGCAAGCGGATCAACGAGGGCCGCGGCGAGATCGGGGTCGTGGTCGACATCTTCCGGTACTACGCGGAACAAGGACCCACCCTGCTGGCCGACGAACCGTTGGCGATCAAGGGCGGCGAGGCGCTGATCAGCAAGGAGCCGATCGGGGCGCTGCTCGGCGTGATGCCGTGGAACTTCCCCTGCTACCAGGTCGCCCGCTTCGTCGCGCCGAACCTGGTACTGGGCAACACGATCGTCCTCAAGCACGCGTCGATCTGCCCGCGCTCGGCGGCCGCGATCGAGGACGTCCTGCGCGCGGCCGGGGTCCCGGACGACGTGTACGTGAACGTGTTCGCGTCCAGCCGGCAGATCCCGTGGATGCTCGCCGATCCGCGGATCGCCGGGGTCTCGCTGACCGGTAGCGAGCAGGCCGGGATCTCGGTCGCCGCCGAGGCCGGCAAGAATCTGAAGCGCTCGGTGCTCGAACTCGGCGGCTCGGATCCGCTGATCGTGCTCGACACCGACGACATGGACGAGACCGTCAAGGCCACGGCGACCGCGCGGATGCGCAACTGCGGCCAGTCCTGCAACGCGCCGAAACGGATGATCGTGCTCGGCGAGATCTACGACGAGTTCGTCGACCGGCTGACCAAGCGCGTCGCGGAGTACTACGTGCCGGGCGACCCGGCGGATCCGCGGACCACGTTGCCGCCGCTCGCGTCGGTGGCGGCCGCCGACGAGGTCGCCGGTCAGATCGCGAAGGCGGTCGAGCAAGGCGCGACGCTCCGCGCCGGTGGACGGCGGGTCGGCCCCGGGGCGTACCTGGAGGCGACGGTGCTGACCGACGTGACGCCCGCGATGGACGCGTACACCGAGGAGATCTTCGGGCCGGTCGTCGTGGTGTTCCGGGCCGAGACCGAGCAGGACGCGATCCGGATCGCGAACGACTCGCCGTTCGGGCTGGGGGCGAGCGTGTTCGGGACCGACCCGCTTCGCAACCAGCGGGTGGCGCGGCAACTGGAGGCCGGGATGGTGTACCTGAACTCGGCGGGCGGATCCCAGGCCGATCTGCCGTTCGGCGGGATCAAGCGGTCCGGCCTCGGTCGCGAGCTCGGCCCGGCAGGGATCGAGGAGTTCATGAACAAGAAGTCGATCCGCCTGTAAGCGCGGCCCTGTTCCGTCCATGTTCTGTCAGGCAGCGGACTGCCAGATGCCAGGCGTGGATAGATGTGCCGGGGCGGACCTCGCCGCCCCGGCTCGTTCGGAACACGTGCCCGTCGCGTGGTGTCGGCTCATCTCGACGATCGATATCATCGTCGGGGCGGGTCTCGACGACCTGACCCGAGGCAAGCACCAGCGTTCGCCGCCGCACCTTCTCCGGCAGCTTGACTCCTCGTCCGCTGGCCTGTCGCCTGTGCCTCGATCGAGACACAGGTTGGTCGGCACCGGTCTGGGGTCGTCCTCTGTCATGACGAGCCGAACGCGTCAGAGACCGTTGTCCAACCAGCGCATGCCGGTGTCGTCGCGGTGGAAGCCCTGATGGTCACCGAGGACGCAAGCGTGCCGGTTGGCCGGATTCAGTACCCCGCACGCCGGGTGCAGGATCGGCCAGTCGCGGGCGTCCCGCTCCAGCTCCGGCGGATCCTCGGCCACCCGGCCGCTCCACTCGAACCCCATCCTGCTCTCGCTCCCCGTGGTCACGGCCATCGTTCGTTCTTTCTCGCGGTGAACAGCGGCGGCCCCGCCCGGTACGCGAGGGACCGCCTGCTTGGAACGGCCAGGGCAGCGGACAGGGGAGGCGCGCACCGTCCTGCGCGCTCGGGGTGTTAACCGCTGCCCTGGCCGGCTTAGGCGACCGCCGTGTCCGAAACCCACTACCGCTCGCCGGGCATCCGGCGCAGCTCGGGCGTCTCCCCGGAGACGGGATCGTTCGTGATACGCAAGCGCTGGGTAGCGCTGGTACATCGCAGCGGCGTACCCACGGGCCGCGGCCTCATCGGCCGGGGAACTGGTGAGCTCGTCTTCGTTCAGGGCCTCGGTGGCGGCCAGGATCGCGTTCCGTGACGGTCGGTATTCGTCCATGCTGGAAAGCTAGACCGGATCTCGGGCGCTAAGTTTCCTCCAAGGAAACCCGCCTGTACCGTCATCTGCATGGACAACGACTCTGACCGGATCGGTGCCGAGATCCGCCGCCTGCGCAAGTGGCGCGGCATGACCCTCGACGCCCTCGCCGGCCAGGCCGGGATGTCGAAGGGGTACCTGTCCAAGATCGAGAACGGCACGACCAACCTCGAACGACGAGCCACCATCAAGGCACTCGCCGACGCGCTCCGAGTCAGCGTCGTCGACCTCACCGGCGACCACTTCATCGCCGACCGCGCCAACAGCGACGCGCACGCCGCGATCCCCGACATCCGCATCGCCCTGATGGCCACCACCCTCGACCTGCCCCACGGCCAGTCCAAGCGCCCCGTCGAGGAACTCGCCCTCGAAACCCAGCGCCTGGCCGAAGCCAGGATCAACTGCCAAGACACTGTCGTCGGCCGCGGCCTACCGCCACTACTCACCGACCTGCATGCCACAGCAACAGCCGACACCAACGACCGGCGCCCCGCGCTGCAGTCGCTCGTCCAGGCGACCAACTCCACCGCGCACTTCCTGAAGAACCTCGGCGCCGTCGACCTCGCCTGGGTCGCCGCCGAGCGCGGCCACCAGGCCGCCCAGCTCCTCGAGGACCCGATCTACATCGCCGCGGCCGACTACGCCCGTGCGCAGGCCCTCGTCGGGCTCGGAGCGTACGAACGCGCCGACGCCATCGCCCGGAACGCCGCGTCCCTATTGACGCTCGACTCGGCACCCGCCATCGAGATCTACGCCCAGAACATCCTCACCGCCGCCTTCTGCTCATCGCTCGGCGGCGATGACCCAGCAGACGCGATCGAGGAGGCGCGCGAGCTGTCCGAGAAGATCGAGACGACCAACGCCTTCTGGCTGAATTTCTCCCGCTCCAACGTCAACCTCTGGCGGCTGTCCATGGCGCTCGAGGCCGGCGACCACGTAAAAGCCGCCGAGGTTGCCGCCCTCGTCGATCCGAAGGACATCCCCTCGAAGACGCGAAAGCTCCGCTTCTACATCGACAACGCGCGCGCCCTGCACGGGCTGCGCCGCAACGACGGCGACGTCGTCCAGCTCCTGCACAAGGCGGAGAAGCTCGGGGCGACCCGCGCCCGGCACAACGTCTGGGCTCGGGAGATCGTCACCGAGATGCTGCTCCGCGCACGTCGCGATGCCGGCGGCCGGGAACTGCGGAGCCTGGCCGACCGGATGGGCCTCCTGCACGCCACCTAGGACAGGTTGCCGTGAGGCAGATGGCCCCGGCCAGGTGCTCCTGGTCGGGACCCGATTCTGTTCCGTCCTGGTTCCGACCAATGCATGAACAAGAAGTCGATCCGGTTGTGAGGCGGCGGGCGGGGCCGGTGAGCGGCTCCGCCCGCTACTTTTGGCCGGCCGGGAAGGATTCGGGCCCGTCGGGTGCTGAGGTAGCTGAACGTTCATCCAGCTTCCCGGGAGACAGTTGATGACCACTCAGGCCGACCGCGCCATCGGCGCCCTTCGGACCGGCTACGACCAGCTCGCCACCCTCGTCGGCCGGCTCCGGCCGGACGACCTCGTCCGCCCGTCCGGTGCGGCCGAGTGGACCGTCGCGCAGGTGCTCAGCCACCTCGGCAGCGGCGCGGAGATCAACCTCGCCGTCGTCGAGGGCGCGATCGCCGGCACCGGGAATCCGGGCGCCGAGTTCAACCAGGCGACCTGGGCCCGCTGGGACGCGATGACCCCGGCCGACCAGGCGACCTCGTTCCTCGCCGCGAACGAGAAGCTGCTCCAGCTGTTCGAAGGCCTGGACGAGCAGCAGGTCGCCGACCTGCGGATCGACTTCGGCTTCTTCCCGCAGCCGCTGGACGTGGGCGCCGCGGCGGCGATGCGGCTGACCGAGTTCGCGCTGCACAGCTGGGATGTCCGGGTCGCGTTCGACGCCGATGCCACGGTCGCGCCGGAGGCGACCGAGCTCCTGGCCGACGCCGTCGGTAGCCTGCTCGGCTTCGCGGGAAAGGCCGACCAGCTCGACGGCGACGTCACGCTGGCGGTCGAGACCACCGAGCCGGCCCGTACCTTCGGCTTGGCCATCACGGACACGGTCGCGGTGACCGAGACCTCGGCGACGGCCGACGGCGTACTCGTGGTGCCGACCGAGTACTTCGTCCGCCTCGTCACCGGCCGCCATGGTGCGAAGTACACGCCGGCTTCGGTCGAACTCACGAGCGCGAAGGTCACGCTGGACGACCTGCGCCGCGTCTTCCCCGGGTACTGACGGACAACAGAGAGCCGCAGCATTCGACAGGATGCTGCGGCTCTCTCGTGGGATCAGTGGGTGGGCGTGAGCTCCAGCGACTGTGGCGTCGTGGGGGAGTGGCGGCGGTCGAGCGCGCCGGAAACGACGGCCAGGCTCAGCGCGAGGAAGGCCATCGCGGCGCCGACCCAGTTGGTGGCCGCGTACCCGTAGCCGGCCGAGATCACCACACCGCCGAGCCAGGCGGCCAGTGCGTTGCCCAGGTTGAACGCGCCGATGTTGACCGCGGACGCCACGGTCGGTGCCGCCGACGCGCTGGCCAGAGTCCGCATCTGCAGGGCCGGCGTGGTCGCGAAGCCGAAGCCGCCGAGGAAGAACAGCGTGACGATCGCCGGGACCGCGGCATGCGCGGTGAAACCGAAGGCGGTCAGGACCAGCCCGAGCGCTGCCAGTGCGCCGTACAGGGTGGGCATCAGGGCGCGATCGGCGAACCGGCCGCCGAGCAGGTTGCCGAACACCATGCCGAGACCGAACAGGACGAGCAGCCAGCTGATCGCGCCCTCGGGGAGTCCGGCGACCTCGGTCATCATCGGCGCGACGTACGTGAACGAGGCGAACACACCGCCGAAGCCGAGGACCGTCATCCCGACCGCGAGCCAGACCCGCACACTCCGGAACACCGCGAACTCCGCGGCCAGCCGGGCACCCGCGACCCGCGGCGCGTTCGGTACCAGGGTGGCGATCCCGACCAGGCCGATCACGCCGAGTCCGGCGACCACCCAGAAGGTCGCGCGCCAGCCGAAGCCCTGGCCGATGAACGTCCCCAGCGGGACGCCGAGCACGTTGGCGACGGTCAGCCCGGTGAACATCAGCGCGATCGCGCTCGCCTTCTTCTCCGGCTTCACCAGGTCGGACGCGACCACCGCGCCGACCCCGAAGAAGGCGCCGTGGCAGAGGGCGGCGACGATCCGGCCGAGCAGCATCACGCCGTACGCCGGGGCGAGGGCGGACAGCACGTTCCCGGCGATGAAGACGACCATCAGGACCATCAGCAGGTTTTTGCGCCGCATCCGGTTGCCAAGCGCCGTCATCGGCACCGCGCCGGCCGCGACGCCGAGGGCGTACCCGGTGATCAGCCAGCCGGCGGCCGGGATCGAGACCCCGAAGTCGGTGGCCACCTCGGGCAGCAGGCCCGCGATCACGAACTCGGTGGTGCCGATCCCGAACGCGCCGATGGCCAGCGCGAGCAGAGCGAGCGGCATGACAGTTTCCCTTCAGCTGGTGACGACAACTACCGGCTTGGACAATAGTTGCAGGCGCGGGCTAGTTGCAAGCGCCGACTACGTCCGAGCGCTGGTCGTCGGGCCGGCCGAGGGATGGATACCTGGTTGCCGCGGTCCGTGGGGGACCTGCCAGGATGAGCGCAATGACCGGCACGGGCGGCCGTGGGGCCGGCCCCAGTCGCGAGGGGTGACCATGACCACTGCGGGCATCGATCCGAACGTAGCGCCGAGCGGCAGCGGCTGCGCCGACTGCGACAGCGCCCAGCCGCCGGGCTGGTGGGTCCACCTCCGTCGCTGCGCTGAGTGCGGCCACATCGGGTGCTGCGACACCTCGCCGGCCCAGCACGCGACGGCGCACAACCGCGAGACCGGGCACCGCTATATCCAGAGCTTCGAGCCGGGCGAGGACTGGTTCTACGACTACGAGACCGGCGACGTCCTGGAAGGCCCGGCCCTGGCCCCACCCCAGGCCCACCCGGACGACCAGCCGACCCCCGGCCCCGACGGCAGGGTCCCCACCGACTGGACCCAACACATCAACCGCTGACCGGCATGCAGGATCAGCTCACCCGGCAGCAGCGCGACATTCTGACCCGGCTCGCCGATCTGGTGGTGCCGGCTGACGACTTTCCTTCTGCTGGTGAGGCGGGGGTGGTCGGGTTTGTCGAGCGGGTTGTCGGGGTGGATCGGCCGGACTGGTTGTCGCGGGTGGTGCGTGCGCTCGCGGTGGCCGGGGATGATCCGGTGCTCGACGATGTGCTGCCTGACCGGGATGGGGCTTGGCTGGTTCGCCTTGTGGCGCAGGGGTTCTATGCCGGGGACGGGTATGACGGGGAGCTGCCGCCTGCCTGGAAGATGGTGGGGTGGCAGCCTGACGTCGCGGGGACGTGGAATGAGGTCGAGACCGAGCTGACCACGACGCCGCGTGGTGCGTTGGCCGGGCGGTACGACTGTGTCGTGGTCGGGTCAGGTGCTGGTGGTGGAGCCGCGGCTCAGGTGCTGGCCGAGTCCGGGCGGTCGGTCCTGGTGGTGGAGACCGGGCGGTACCCGTCGACGGGTTCGCTGGCTCGGGATCACCTGCGCAATCCCCGGTCGGTGGCCGGGTTGCCCGCGCTCACCGATCCGGACCCGCACGGGCGGCCGCGGATCGCGGTGGCGGACGGGACGCCGTACCGGGTGTTGCCGCCGGACGACGGGTGGGGCAACAACGCCTTCACGGTCGGCGGCGGGACCAGGGTGTACGGCGCGCAGGCCTGGCGGTTCGTGCCGCGCGACTTCGCGATGGCGAGCACCTACGGCGTACCGGTGGGCAGCGCGCTCGCGGACTGGCCGATCAGCTATGCCGACCTGGAGCCGTACTACAGCCTGGCCGAGCAGCGGTTCGGGGTGAGCGGGGGCGGGGTGGATCCGTGGCACGGGCCGCGGTCGATTCCGTTGCCGATGGCCCCCATGCCGCGGACCGAGGCGGCCGGCCGGTTGGCCGACGCGGCGGACCGACTCGGCTGGGGGACGTTGGACCCGCCGCTGCTGATCAACTCGGTGGACTACCAAGGCCGCTCGGGCTGCGTGCGGTGCGGGCAGTGCGTCGGGTTCGCGTGCCCGGTCGAGGCCAAGTCGGGCACCCACAACACGGCCTTGCCGGCCGCGCTCGCGACGGGCCGGTGTTCGCTGGTCACCGAGACGACCGTCGAACGCCTGGTCACCGATGAACGCGGTCGCGTCGTCGGAGTAGCCCTGGTCGCGTTGCTGGACGACGGTCAGGTCTGGCGGGGGACCGTCGATTGCGGCGAAGTAGTGATCGCGGCCGGCGCGACCGAGACGCCACGACTTCTGCTGAACTCCGCGAACGAGCGCGAACCAGGGGGACTGGGCAACAATCAGGACCAGGTCGGCCGCTATCTGCAGGCGCACGTGTACGCGGGAGCTGTGGGGCTGTTCGACGACGAGGTGGCCGATCTGGTCGGGCCCGGGGTGTCGATCGCGACCTGCGACTTCCGGCACGGCAACGACGGGATCGTCGGCGGCGGGATGCTCGCGAACGAGTTCGTACCGACGCCGGCCGCGACGTACGACTACCTGACGTCGGCCGGGTTGATCCCCGTCGCGGGTGCGGCCGGGAAGCGAGCGATGCGGGAGTCGGCCCGGCGGATGCTGCGGGTGGTGGGGCCGATCCAGGAGGTCACGTCGGCGGAGTCGCGGGTCCGGGTGGATCCTGGGGTGCGAGACCGGTTCGGCAATCCGGTGGTGGTGCTGAGCGGATCGATTCATGCCGAGGACGTGCGCGCGCAGGAATACATGAGTGAGAAGGCGCGGCAGTGGCTGGAGGCGGCCGGCGCGGTGCGTACGGCGGTCTCTGGGGTGGGGTCGACGGGGCGTCCGAGTGTGGGGCAGCACCAGGCCGGGAGTTGCCGGATGGGGGACGATCCGGCGAGCTCGGTGACCGACCCGTTCGGGCGGGTGTGGGGACACGACAACGTACGGATCGCGGATGCGTCGGTGCACGTGACGAACGGCGGCGTGAACCCGGTCCTCACCGTCCTGGCCGGCGCGCTCCGGATCGCCGAACACCTCACCGGTGCCGCGAGTCGGTCCTAGGACCTCCTGGTCAGGAGCGGCGGCGGGGCTTGCCGCGTTTGGCGCCGCGGGGAGCTGACTGCTTCTTCGCGGCAGGTGCCTTTTTGCTGGCCTGCTTGGGTTTCGGCGGTGTCGCGCCGCGGGTGCTGTTCACGGTCCGGCCGCGGACGATGCCGATGAACTGCTCCATCAGCTCGCCGGTGTCGTCCTCCGGCCAGGACAGCGCGACACTCGACTGCGGCGCGTCGACGATCGGCCGGTAGGTGAGGTCCTTGCGGTGGTACAGCCTGGCGAGCGACTGCGGTACGACGAGCAGCCCGGTACCGGCCGCGGCGATCTCGATCGCGCTCGCCGTCGTCGCGGGGCGGTCGTCGATCACGCGTCCGGGTGGTCCGGCCCAGTCGAGGGTGTCGTCGAGCGGGTGCAGCATCAGCTCGTCGGCCAGGTCGTCGAGGCTCACCTCGTCCGCCGCCGTGACCAGATGGTCCTTCGGTACGACGACCACCGTGGTCTCGGTGTACAGCGGGATCGCGTGCAACCTGGTCCGGTCGATCGGCAAGCGCACCAGGACCGCGTCGGCGCCGTCACCGCGGACCAGGGCGACGGCCTCGGCGGAGGGGACCTGGACGAGCTCCAGCGGGGTCCGCGGCAGCCGGTCGGCCCAGATCCGCGCCCACTTCGCCGGCGTCACGCCCGGCACGTACCCGAGCCGGAACGACGGGGGCAGTACGTCCGAGCCGGTCACCGGGCCAGGCTACCCGCCGTGACCGGGCGCGGGGGCGCGGCGTGGCCCGCGACGGCGGTGACCGCTGTGGTCAGGGCGGGCGCGGGGAGTCGATACCCTGACGCCATGACGTCGCAGAAGAGCTCCCAGACGATGAAGCCCGCGACCGCGGCGAAGAAGCTGGGCGTGTACCTCGAGGCCACTCCCGCGCAGTTCCGGGAGGGCGTCGTCTCGCGGGACGAGCTGAATGCGCTGCAGGCCGATCCGCCGGAGTGGCTGAGCGAGCTGCGCCGGACCGGGCCGCACCCTCGTCAGGTCGTCGCGGCGAAGCTGGGCATCTCGATCAGCGGCCTGGCCCGTGGTGGGATCACCGAGGCGCTGACCACCGAGGAGATCGACGCGCTGAAGGCGGAGAACCCGGACTGGCTGGAGCACGAGCGGGAGACCCAGGCCGAGGTCCGCCGGGAGGCGGCCCGGATCAAGGAGCAGCAGCGCGAGCAGTCCTGACGCACCAGCCCCTGACTCGACGAGCGAGCCCAGCTCGACCGGATCCCGGCCGGGCTGGGCTCGACTGCTCACCAGCTGTTGTTGGCGAAGCCCGACCCGAGGATCACCTGGTCGAAGGTGTTCCCGTCGTTGTCGTCGGTGTACGCGACCGCCACCTCGGACCACGGCGAGACCGCGACGGCCAGTTCCTCCTGCCGCCCGGCCGTCGCCTGGCTCAGCTGTTGCGCCGACAACCGTCCCGCGTCCGTACCGTCGGGGCCGAAGCCGCGGACCCAGACGTCCAGGTCGGTCGCAGGGTCGGTCGCCTGCACGGTCCAGCCGACGACCGTGTTCGCCTGGTCGTCCAGGCCGACGCCGGGATTCTTGCCTCCAGCCCCTACTTCCACGTCGCCGAAGCGGGCGGCCCCGGCGGCGTCGAACGTCCTGGTCCAGGCGCCCGCCGTCCCGGTGTGGTCCGACTCCCACGCGACCGCGAAGTCGCCGGTGAAGTTGGCGGCCACCGTCGCGTGGGTCTGCTGGCCACCGCCGTTCTCGTTCGCGATCCGGCGGGACAGCGTCGCGGCGCCGTTCATCCGGCCGAGCCGGATCAGGCCGACGTTGTAGAAGGCGTTGGCGTCACCGTCCTCGTCCCAGACGACCACCGCGTCACCCGAAGCCGACACGGCCACGTCTGGATTGTGGTGCTGACCGGTCGCCTGCGACGCGGTGACCTGCCAGGCCCGGGTCGTCGGTCCGGTAAACCCGGCCGCCTTGATCACGGGCTGGGCGCCGGTCTGGATGTCCTCCCACACCACGGTGAAGGCGACCGCCCCACCCGCCGGTGCGCCGTCCGGGTCGACGGCGACGCGTGGGGTGATCTGCTGACCGGTCGAGCTGTTGTTGGCGTTGCCCGACGCGGTGACGGTGCCCGACGTGTTCACGACGCGGTACGGGACGTTGTAGTACCCGTTGCCGTCCGGGTCGTCGGCCCACACGACGACGGCGTTGCCCTTGTCGTCGAGTCCGACATCGGGGTGCAGGTGACGCCAGTTGGTCACCCCGGTACTGCCGCCGGCGGACAGCTTCTTCTCGTACACCGCGGTGCCGTTGCGGAACAGGCGGAGGTAGATCTCGCTGTGCGCGTTGTCGGCCGCGTTCGTGGTGTCGCGGTCGTCCTCCCACACCACAGCGACGTACCCGTTGCGGTTGGTGGCGACAGACGGCGCGTCCTGGTCCCCGGTGGCGACACTGTTCGCGGTCTGCCAGGTGGGTGTCACCGGTGCGGCGGACGCGGTACTGATCGTGGTGGCCGTGAAGACGAGCGACGACGCGACCGCCACGACGGCGGCGAACTGCTTCTTCATCTCGGGGTCCCCCTCAGACCGTCTGCAGGCCGGGCCGGCCCTCTTCGATGACGAACGACTTCACCGTGGACGCCGCGGCGCCGTGCTCCGACACCTTCGCGACCGCGCGGAAGTCGGCGCGCAGGGTGGCCGGGCTGATCGTGGTCCGAACGTAGCCGCGCCGGTTGTTGTAGAACTTCAGCCACGGGTTCGTCCCGACGTCCGGGATCGTGGTCGAGCCGTCGCCGTCACCGCTGGACGTGACCGAGCTGGTGACGAGTTCGCTGCCGATGACGGCCGAGTTCGGGTTGGCGTAGTCGGCCACCAGGTTGCTCGCCCACGCGCGGTGCACGTCACCGGTGAGGACGACGGGGTTGCGGACCCCGCGATCGACCCAGCCCTGCTGGATCCGGGCCCGGGACGCGCGGTACCCGTCCCAGGAGTCCATGCTCGCGCCGCTGGAGTTGAACCGGCGGGCGAAGAACACCTGCTGGCCGAGGATGTCCCAGGTACCGAGCCGCTGGCCGAGTCCGTCGAGGAGCCAGCTCTCCTGCGCGTTGCCGGGCAGGCTGCGCGACGCCAGGTCCGCGTCCGAGCAGATCTTCCAGCCGTCGCCGCAGGCCTGGTCGTTGCGGTACTGCCGGGTGTCGAGCATGTGGAAGGTGGCCAGGTTCCCCCAGCGCAACCGCCGGTACAGCGGGATCGCGTTGCCGTTGTTCGCCTGGGCCGGCCGCAGCGGCATGTTCTCGTAGTACGCCTGGTACGCCGCGGTCCGGCGGGCGGTCCACTGCGCGGTGGTGAGGGACGGCGTACTGTCCGCGCGGACCATGTTCGCGTAGTTGTTCTCCACCTCGTGGTCGTCCGGCACGACGATCCACGGGGCCGCCGCGTGCGCGGCCTGGAGATCCGGGTCCGACTTGTACTGCGCGTACCTGCGCCGGTAGTCCGCGAGCGACACGATCTCGGTCGCGCCCGCATGGGTCCGCGGGCGGCCCGTCGCCGCGCCGTACTCGTAGATGTAGTCGCCGAGGAACAGGATGAGGCCCGGGTTGTCCTCGGCCATCCGGCGGTAGACGGTGTAGTAGCCCTCCTCGTAGTGGGCGCACGAGGAGAACGCCATCACCAGGTCGCGGCCGTTGGTGCCGACAGCGGGAGCGGTCCGGGTCCGGCCGACCGGGGAGAGGTGGCCCTGGGCACGGAACCGGTAGAAGTAGTCCGAGTCCGGGGCGAGTCCACCGGCGATCACGTGGACGGAGTGGGCGGCGGCGTACGTCGCGGTGACGGAGCCGGAGGCAACCAACGTGGTGAACCGGTCGTCCTTCGACAGCTGCCAGTCGACGGTGACGTCGGCATTCGCCATCCCGCCTTGGCCGTCGGCGTTGAGGGGCGAAGGAGCGAGCCGCGTCCAGAGCACGACGCTGCTCGCGTCGGGTTCACCGGAGGCGACCCCGAGCTGGAACGGGTACGGCACCGCGGCGGTCGCGGCGATGACGGTGGAACGGACGGGCAGGGCGGCGGCACCGGCCGTGGCCAGTCCGCCGAGCACAAGGGTCCGGCGACTGATGGGATTCATGGGCCTCACCTTCGGAAACGCGCATGACGTCAGGTCACCCGGCGGAATGAAGCGGACGGAAACATCGGGGGACCTCGGGGCGGGGTACTTCGTACCCAATGGTGGCCGCAAGTCGGTAACTTTTCTACGGTTCGGCCTCGGTCGGCCGGACGCGGTTTGATGGGGTGGGAACCGACGCGAGAGGGATGTGAGCATGGCCGTTCCAGGGCGGAAGGTGCCGGCGAGTGCGCCGGCCGGGCTGGCCGACACCGAGCTGTTCGCGGTGGACGCCTATCGGCGGGACTTCGACTCGCCGGTGATCGCGGTGGATCCGGAGCAGGGCCGGGTCGCGTTGCGGCGAACGGCGTTCTATCCGGGCGGCGGCGGTCAGCCGCACGACACCGGGGTACTGCGCTGGGCTGACGGGTCCGCGTCGGTCAGCAAGGTGAAGCGGGAGGGGCCGTTGATCTGGCACTGGCTGGAGGGCGAGCACCTTCCGGACCAGGACGCCGAGGTGTACGGCGAGCTGGACTGGGAGCGGCGGCACCTGACGATGCGGACGCATACCGCGTTGCACATCCTCTGCGGGGTGATCTGGGCGGACCACGGCGTCGCCGTCACCGGCGGCAACATGGACCCGGGCAAGGGCCGGCTCGACTTCGCCTTCGATGCGATGTCGGCGGAGTTCGGCCGCCGGATCGAGACCCGGATCAACGCGGAGATCGCGGCCGCCCGGGAGGTCGTGGTGGACTTCGTCGGCCGCGAGGTCGCCGACGCCGACCCGGACCTGATCCGGGTGGCGGCGCACCTGATCCCGCGCGAGATCGACCCGCTCCGGGTGATCGACATCGTCGGCCTGGACAAGCAGGCCGACGGCGGGACCCATGTCCTCGGGACGGCCGAGGTCGGCGCGGTCGCGGTCACCGGGACCGAATCCCGCGGCAAGGCGAACAAGCGCATCCGCCTCGAGGTCCGCGACCCCGGCACCGCCTGACCGGCCGGAGGACCCTACCGACCGGCCGGTACGTCGCCATTCCGGCCGGTAGGACCGCCCGACCAGCCGGAAGGTAAGTGTCCCGGTAGCTGCAATGCGCGGCCCGCGACGGCGCGGCAGGCTGTCGGTATGGCGCTGCGTTGCTTCATCGTCGACGACAGCCCACGGTTCCTGTCCGCGGCTCGGAGTCTGCTCGAGCGGGACGGGTTCACGGTCGTGGGTGTCGCCTCGACGGCCGATGAGGCGGTGCGAGGCGTGGACCAGGAGCGGCCCGAGGTCGTGCTGGTCGACGTCGAGCTCGGCCGGGACAGTGGGTTCGACCTGGTCCGCCGGATCGCGCGGGAGACCGACCTCGATCCGGGCCGGGTCATCCTGATCTCCACCTATGCCGAGGACGATCTGCGGGACCTGGTCGCGGACGCGCCGGTGGCCGCGTTCCTGTCCAAGTCACGACTGTCCGGTCCGGCCATCCGCGACATCCTCGAGGACGGCGCCCGCCGCCCGTAGGCACCCGGGGAGTACCTGCCAGCGGGTATGCCGGGATCCCGGTCAGCAGGCCGCCGGGTTGGGCGCTCACCGGGAGGACAACGACGGCGCCGCCGGACATCCTCGAAGAGTGCGATCCCCCACCCCTCCCCGGGACCTCAGCGGCAGCTTCGAAGCCGAGGCGCTGCCGCTGAGGCCCCGCCTGTACCTCACGGCTCTGCGTCTGACCGGGAATCCGCACGACGCGGAGGACCTGCTGCAGGAGACGTATCTGCGGGCGTTCCGCGGGTACGCCGGGTTCCGGCCCGGGACGAACCTGATGGCCTGGCTGGCCCGGATCCTGCGCAACACGTTCGTCAACAGCTACCGCAAGCGGCAGCGTGAGCCGCGGACGGTGCCGGACGATCCGATCACGACCAGCAGGAGCGCCACGGCGGGTGTTGAGGTGTCCGCCGAGGCGACCGTGGTCGACGCGCTGCCGGATCCCCGGCTCCAGGAGGCGCTGTCCACCTTGCCCGACAAGTACCGCCGGGCGGTTCTGCTGTACGACGTCGACGGGTTCAGCTATCGCGAGATCGCGGCCCTGTTCGACGTGCCGGTCGGGACCGTGATGTCGCGGATCCACCGGGGCCGCCGAGCCCTGAAGGAACGGCTGGTCCCGCCGTCCGTCGTGCCAGGACTCGCGGCCTGACGAACGGTCACCCGATCCGTGGCCGGGGTGCGTCCCCCTCCGGATCGATCGGTAGCGATACCTCGATCACCGTGCCCCGGCCACTCGGACTGGTGACGTCGATCGACCCGCCGAGCGCCTCCACCCGGTCCCGCAACCCGACCAGCCCGGAGCCGTACCCGGGTTCGGCGCCGCCCGTCCCGTCGTCGCCGACCCGCAGACGCAAGGCGCCGTCCTCCTCCTCGATGACGACCTCGGCCTGGGCCGCGTCCGCGTGCTTGGCCGTGTTGGTGAGCGCTTCCGAGACGACGTAGTACGCCGCGACCTCGACCGACGACGGGTACCGGAAGGTGGTCCGGACCCGGAGGTCGACCGGGACGGCGGAGCGCCGGGCCAGGGTCCGCAGGGCGGGAGCCAGACCGCCTTCGGACAGGATCGACGGGTGGATGCCGCGGGAGATCTCGCGGAGTTCCTCGACCACGTCCGCGAGATCGGTGACGGCCTGGCCGATGTTGTCGCGCAGGACCGGCTGGTCGGTCGGTACCGAGTCCTGGGCGAGCCGCAGTTCCAGCGCCAGCGAGACGAGGCGTTGCTGGGCGCCGTCGTGGATGTCCCGCTCGATCCGCCGGCGCGTCTCGTCCGCGGTGGCGACGATCCGGGCACGGGACTGGGTGAGTTTGGTGTGCGCCTCGGCGTTGGAGATCGCGGTGGCGACCAGTTCGGTGAAGTCGTTGATCCGTTGCTCGGTGTCCTCGGGCAGCCGGACGCTCCGGGCCGCGATGTACACCGCGCCCCACAGCCGGCCCTCGACCACGACCGGGCAGTCGACGGCCGATCGCATCCCGGCCGGTGGCGGCCGGACCCTGTCGCCCGACGCCGAGGTGGTCGTCCCCACGTCGGCGCGACCGGATCGACCGGTGTCCCGCAGCGTCGCGAGGGCGAGGCCGTCCGGCGGGGTGAAGAGGAAGCCGGGCTGCTGTTCGGCGAGCCAGCCCTCGCCGCCCATGTAGGTCGCGCGGCCGTCCGGCTCGAACCGGACCAGCGCGGTCGCGTCCGCCTGGAAGAGCGCGCCGACCTCGTCGGCGACCGCGGCGAACACCAGCTCCGGCCGGACCCCGCGGGCGACCAGGGTCGCCACTCGCCGCAGGGCCGCCTGCTCGTCGGCGATCTGCCGGAGCTCGTCGCGGGACTGGGTGTTCTCGACAGCGGTGGCGACCAGCTCGGTGAAGCTGGCCAGCTGCGCCTCGGTGGCCGGCGCGAACGGGACCTCGCTCTTCGTCGAGACCACGATCACGCCCCACATCCGTCCGGCCACCGTGACCGGGCAGCCGATCGACGAGCGGATCCCGAGCGCGTGCGCCTCCTCGGCGATCGCGCCGGTGGCGTCGACGAAGCTGTCCAGCCGGACCGCGGCCCCGGTCTTCGCCACCTCGCGCGCGACGCTCAGCCCGTCCAGGTCGAACCGGGTCCCGACCGCCAGCCGGACCGGGACCCGGCTCCAGCCACCGACCCCGGTGACGGTGCCGTCGGGCTCGTACCGTTCCATCCGGGCGAGGTGGGCGCCGCAGAGCAGGCCGACCTCCCGGGCGACCGCCTCGAAGATGCTGGCGGGCGAGGCCGACTCGGCGACCAGGGTCGCCACCCGCCGCAGCGCGGACTGCTCGCGGCTCAGCTCCGACGACCTGATCGCCGCCCGGCGGGAGCGGGCCGCCAGCTCGGCCACGACGACAGCGGTCACCAGGAACACCCCGAGCGCCACGATATTGCGCCGCTCCGCGCCCCAGGTGGTGCGTTCGTGGGAGAGGAAGGCGATGGTGAACGTGCCGATGCCGACCATCGACGTCAGGGCCGCGGGCACGGCGCCCCAGATGACGGCGACCGGCAGGACCGCGAGCAGGTACAGCACCAGCAGGCCGAGCGCGGGGACGAAGTTGTCGAGCAGGGCGAGCACCCCGGTGACGACGGCCACGAGGACACTGCCGGCCAGCACTCCGCGCCACCAGCGGCCTACCGGGAGATCGACCCGAGCCATCGCATCATTCCTCTTCCGAGAACGCTAGTTGATCCGTTGATCGCTGACGACCTTCCGCACCGGACACCTTTGTCCGGTCGGTGCCGCGGTGGCCTGCCGTACCCGGCCGATCCCGGACGGCGAGCAAGCGACGAGCGGGGCGGTTCGCACCTAGGCTTTGGGTATGAGCACGAAGCCGGCCGGCCACCGGGCGGAGGTCGTGGACGGCGAGAAGGCGACGACCCGCGTCGTCCTGGCCGAGGACGACGTGCTGCTGCGGGCGGGACTCGCGAGCCTGCTCGAGCGCTCCGGGTTCGAGGTGGTCGGGCAGACCGGCGACAGCGTGTGGATCCTGCCGCTGGTCCGGGAGCTGACCCCCGACCTGGTGCTGCTGGACATCCGGATGCCGCCGACGAACACCACCGAGGGCCTGGACGCCGCTCTGGAGATCCGGAGTGAGTTCCCGGCGACCGGCATCCTTGTGCTGTCCGCGCACGCCGAGGTCGAGCACGCGATGGAGTTGCTCGCCACCGGCCAGCGGATCGGGTACCTGCTGAAGAGCCGGGTCACCGACGTGGACGAGTTCCTCGAGACGCTGGGCCGGATCGTCCGGGGCGGCTCGGTGATGGACCCCGCCCTGGTCCAGGAACTCGTCAGCGCCCGCCGGACCAACGACCCGCTCGCCGAACTCAGTCCGCGCGAACGCGAGGTACTGGCGCTGATGGCCGAGGGCCGGTCGAACGCGGGGATCGCGCGCCGGTTGTGGGTGACCGAGGGCACCGTGGAGAAGCACGTCCGGCACATCCTCACCAAGCTCAGCCTGCCCGAGACCGACGACGACCACCGCCGGGTGCTCGCGGTGGTGACGTTCCTCGAGTCGCGCTGACGCACCGTCGCCGGATCCGGACCGCCTGCCACCGGGCGGCGACGGTTCCGGCTAGCAGGTACTCGGGTTGGGCGCTGGCCGTGAAGACTCGGACACAACTGACCGGCGATGGTGGACGGCACCGGAACGGAAGGGGGTGTGCCGAGAGGAATGATGGTCGATGTCTCAGGACGCGAGCTGGTGGCGCGCCGCCGTCATCTATCAGGTCTACCTGCGCAGCTTCCAGGACTCCGACGGTGACGGCGTCGGCGACCTGGCCGGTGTCCGGGCGCGGCTGCCGTACCTGCGGTCCCTCGGCGTCGACGGCCTCTGGCTGAACCCGTTCTTCCCGTCGCCCCAGCACGACCACGGGTACGACGTCTCCGACTACCGCGCCGTCCATCCCGAGTACGGCACCCTGGAGTCCTTCGACGCTCTCGTCCACGAGGCGCACCAGCTCGACCTCCGGGTCCTCGTCGACCTGGTCCCGAACCACTGCTCGATCGAGCACCCCTGGTTCGCCGCGGCGCTGGCCGCCGGTCCGGGCAGCCCGGAACGCGAGCGGTTCCACTTCGCCGACGGCCGGGGCGAGGACGGCGCGTTACCGCCGAACAACTGGCGCTCGATCTTCGGCGGACCGGCCTGGCACCGGGTGACCGAGCCGGACGGATCGGCCGGCCAGTGGTACCTGCACAGCTTCGCGCCCGAGCAGGCCGACTTCAACTGGCGGCATCCCGAGGTGACGGCGTACTTCGACGAGGTGCTGCGGTTCTGGTTCGA
Organism: Kribbella amoyensis; assembly: GCF_007828865.1. Classification (NCBI taxonomy): domain Bacteria; kingdom Bacillati; phylum Actinomycetota; class Actinomycetes; order Propionibacteriales; family Kribbellaceae; genus Kribbella; species Kribbella amoyensis. The sequence continues at coordinate 6,316,340 of NZ_VIVK01000001.1, read as the reverse complement.
GCGCGGCGTGGACGGGGTCCGGATCGACGTGGCCCACGGTCTGCACAAGTCCGACGGCCTGCCCGACCACGAGAACGCGCACGACGACGAGCTCACCGGCGACCCGCTGAACCCGCACGCGTGGAACCAGCCCGAGGTGCACGAGATCTGGCGCCGGTGGCGGACGATCGCCGACGGGTTCACCGCACGGACCGGCCGGGAGCGCGTCCTGGTCGGCGAGGTCGGGGTGCTCGACGCCGAACAGCTCGCGCTGTACCAGCGGCCCGACGAGCTGCACCAGACCTTCTACTTCGAGTTTCTCCGCGCGGACTGGGACGACCGGATCCTGGCCGACGTGGTGGATCGCGGCCTCGGCACGATCGCGGGCTCCGGCTCGTCGGTCGCGTGGGTGCTGAACAACCACGACATGCCCCGCTCGATCACCCGGTACGGCGGCGGCGCGGCCGGGAGCTCGGCCGGCGACATCGACCTCGGCACGATCCGCTCGCGCGCGGCCACGCTGTTGATGCTTGCGCTGCCCGGCGCCGCGTACGTGTACCAGGGCGAGGAACTCGGCCTGCCCGAGGTCACCGATCTCCCGGTCGAGGTGTTGACCGATCCGATGTACCACCGGTCCCACGGTGCGCGGCGCGGCCGGGACGGGTGCCGAGTGCCGTTGCCCTGGAACGCGGACGAGAGCAGCTTCGGCTTCTCCGCGGCCGAGCCCTGGCTGCCGCAGCCCGAGTGGTTCGCCGACCACGCGGTCGACCGGCAACTCGGTTCGTCCGAGTCGATGCTGCACCTGTACCGCGAGGCGCTCGCGCTGCGCCGGTGCGTGCCCGCGTTGACCTCGGCCGACTTCCGCTGGCTCCCGGCCGCGCCGGGCGTGCTGGCCTTCACCCGCGGCGACGGTTTCGCGTGTGTCGTGAACTGCTCGTCCCGCGTCGTCTCCGCCCCGGTCGACGGTGAGCTCCTGCTCGCCAGTCACCAGGAGGCCGGCGACAAGCTCCCGCCGAACAGCGCGGCCTGGTACCTGCTGACGGCCCAGCCCCCACAGACCGGCGGACCTGACGTCCTGAGCCCCTGCCTCGGCGTCAGGTCTGCCGCACCAGCCCAGGACCGACGGAGGTAGTCATGCGCCAGGTCCGTCTCCAGAAGCCCCGTACCCGGTCGTCGCAGGAACGCCGCGAGCTCCAGCGCGAGACGCAGTCCCTCGATCCGCGCGACCAGGACATCGTCCGGGCGAAACGCCTGCGCCGCATCGATCCGGGTCCGCAGCAGCGGTGATCACCCGAAGGTGAACACGTAGGCCCGGACGCCCGGTGCGTGGAAGGTGATCTCCAGCGTGCGATCGCGGACCATGCCCGGCTGGCGGATGAGCTGGTACAGCCGGCCGTCCCGCGCGACGCCGTGACCGTCCTCGTCGGTGTCCACTCCGTGCGCGTCGCCCGGCGGCTCGCCGTCCAGGAGTACGCGGAAGGGGATCGGCCCCTCCGTGCCGGGGGAGAGGACGAGGTGGGCGTCGCGGGCGTGGAACGAGTACGCGATCGTCCCGCCCGGTTCGGCGAGGTGGACGCTCTCCGGCCCGATCGTCCATTCGCCGGCCAGCGCCCAGTGGTTGACGGTCAGCCGCTCGGGGAGTTGGTAGCCCGCCCGCTCGTCCAGCTTCGCGCGGGCGGGTGACGCGAAGTACTGGCCGCGCGCGGAGCCGAGGTACGTCTCCGGGGTCCTGAGCTGCTTCCAGTCCGCCTCCGCCTCGATCCCGGTCGCCTCGACGGAGACCAGGTCGCGCCGGATCCCCAGCAACTCCTGGAGCTTCCGCTCCGACTGCTCGTACCGGCCCTCGCCGAAGTGGTGGTCACGGATCACGCCGGCGGTGTCGGCGTAGTACTGCGCCGGCCAGTAGTGGTTGTCGAACGCGCTCCACACCCCGAAGTCGTTGTCCACGGCAACTGGATGGCCGAGACCGCGCTCCCGGGTCGCGGCGCGGACCAGCTCCAGGTCGTGCTCGAAGGAGAACTCCGGGGTGTGGACGCCGACCACGATCAGCCCGTCGTCGGCGTACGCCCGCGACCAGGCCCGGATGTACGGCACCGTGCGTAGCCAGTTGATGCAGGTGAGCGTCCGGAAGTCGAAGAGGACGACGTGGCCGCGCAGATCGGCCGGGGTGAGCGGTGCGGAGTTGATCCAGCCGGTCGCCGCGTCGAGCGACGGCAGGTGCAGGCCCTCGGACATGTGCCCAGTGTGTCCACAGTTGATTGCCTGGTACAAGGAGGTTGCGGACAGGTCGCAGAATGGCCGCACCCTGGCCAGCGCCGGGCCGCGTCAGTACGCTGGCAGGTGATCTTCCCTCGTCCACGTCGGGAGGCTCCACCATGAACCAGCGGTTGCTGAACTCGCTGACCGAGGTCGAGCGCGGCCTGGTCGCCGAGACCGAGCGGGACGCGCTGAAGACCCTGGACGAGGACGAACTGCTCGAGCTGCACCAGCGGATCCGGCGCGCCCGCACCAAGTACGTGAAGAACTACCGCCGGGGCGCGAGCGGCAGTGTCGCCGAGCACGGCGGCCGCGGCCACGCGTACGCGAAGAACCAGCGCGACCGGGACAAGGCCGAGCTGTTCGAGACCTCGCTGGCCCGGGTCAGCCGGGAGGTCGCGGCGGCGGCGAACCGCGCCGCGAGCGAGCTACGGAGCGAGCGTCTCGCCGCGGCCCGGTCCGCGGCGTCCGGGGCGGTACCGGCGGCCGCGATGGCGACGGAGGCGGACGGCTCGGCGTCGAATCCGAGCACCCGGCGGAAGACCACGAAGACCACCGGTGGACTGAAGAAGGACGCGTCGACCCGCGCCACCGGTGCCCGCCGGCAGGCGAAGCGGGACGCCCGCCGGGAGGCCGCGACCTCGTAACCTGGCGTCCTTCGCAGTACGGTCGAGACGGAGGGGTGGGTGCTGCTGGGGGGCTCCCCGAGTAACCGAGCGCAGTGGTGCGGGGGCAGCATGACCGGGGGACGCACGCAGTCGAAGGGTCTCGTCCTGACCGCGATGATCTTCGCGGTGGCGATGACGTTCATCGATCAAACGATCGTGTCGATCGCGGTACCGGACATCCAGCGGGAGCTGTCGTTGTCCAGTACCGGCATTCAATGGGTGGTGAACGCGTACCTGCTCACGCTGGCGTCGTTCTTCGCCTTCGGCGGCCGGCTCGCGGACACCGCCGGCCACCGCAAGATGGTTGTGCTCGGTGTCGTCGTGTTCGCGGTCGCGTCGACGTTGTGCGGGCTCACGCCGACCAACAGCCTGGCCGAGGCGTGGATCATCACCTTCCGCGCCGTGCAGGGGATCGGTGGCGCGCTGATGTTCCCGGCCGCGCTGGCGATCGTCGTGCAGACCTTCCCGTTGAAAGAACGTGGCCGCGCGCTCGCCGCGTTCTTCGGCGCGGCCGGCGCGCTCACCGCGATCGGCCCGCTGCTCGGCGGCTACCTGACCGAGTGGACCTGGCGGGCCATCTTCTGGGTGAACATCCCGGTGGCGGTCGTCGCCCTGATCCTGATCTCGCTCGCCAAGCCCGCCACGGAGTACAAGGCGGCGCCGCTGGACCTGCGTGGCCTGGTGCTGATCGTGGGCGGTGTCGGGTTGAGCGTGTTCGGCTTCCAGCAGGCCGGCGCCTGGGGCTGGGGGAGTCCGGCCGTCTGGCTGTCGATCGCGGCCGGCATCGTGCTGCTCGTCGTCTTCGCTCTCGTCGAACTGCGGACCCCCGAGCCGTTGACCCAGGTGCGGATCTTCGCGGTCCGGCCGTTCCTGGTCGAGAACCTGGTGCTGGCGCTGTGCATGGTCGCGTTCATCCCGGTGTTCTTCTTCGCCAGCGAGTACGCCCAGGTCTCGCTGGGGAAGAGCTCGAGCGAGGCCGGCCTGCTGCTGCTGTACTACTTCGCCGGGTTCGTCGTCGCGGCCCAGATCGGCGGCCGGCTGCTGGACCAGGTCGGCGCCAAGCTCCCGGTGGTGCTCGGCTCCGTGGTCGCCGCCGCCGGGTACTTCCTCTGGGCGAACAAGGTCACCGACCTGAATCTCGGCGACCAGGTCTGGCAGATCGTCCTGACCGGGGCCGGGATGGGGATGATGCTCGGCCCGGCCAACACCGACGCGGTGAACCGTGCCTCCCGATTGTCGTACGGCGAGGCGACCGGGATCACCCAGACCGTCCGGAACTACGCCGCCAGCCTCGGTCTCGCCGTCCTCGGCACCACCCTGGTCAACTCGATGCGCGGCAACGTCACCGAGTCGCTCAAGGGTCAGGGGCTCCCGCCCAGCCAGGCGGACCAGGTCGCCGACGAGATCGCCCAGGGCCACGGCCAGGCACCGGCGAGCGGGATCCCGGGGTTCATCCGCAGCGACTTCGCGGAGTCGACCCGGACCGTGCTGATCATCATGGGCGCCGCGATGATCGCCGCCGCCCTGGTCGCCCTGGTCGGCCTGCGCCGTGGCGTCCAGACCGAGACCACGCCGAGTACGCCGAAGTCTGCCGCGGCCGAGTCGTGATCCGCTGACGTTTCCGCTCTCGGCCGCTCGTCCCATCACGTGTTGGTGGACAATCGGGCGGCGGGGCAACGGTGCCGACGAGGAGCGGAGCGGTCATGACCAGCTACACCATTCCGGGGATGCATGTCCGCGAGCACACGGTGGACGTGCCGCTGGACTGGTTCGACAGCGCGAACCCCGAGCGGATCAGCGTGTTCGCCCGCGAGCTGGTCGACCCGCTCCGCAAGGACGAGGACCTGCCGTGCCTCGTCTATCTGCAAGGCGGTCCAGGGGGCAAGGGCATCCGGCCGATCACCCCGACCGGCTGGATCGGCGAGGCGCTGCGGACGTACCGGGTGGTGCTGCTCGACCAACGCGGGACCGGCCGGAGTACGCCGGTGGACGGGCGGCGGATGAGCTCGTTCGCGAAGGCTGACGAGGCGGCGGCGTACCTGGCCTGCTTCCGGGCCGACTCGATCGTCAAGGACGCCGAGCACCTGCGGACCACGGTCTTCGGCGGGGCGAAGTGGTCCACGCTCGGGCAGAGCTACGGCGGCTTCCTCACCCTGACGTATCTGTCCCAGGCACCCGAGGGACTCACCGCCTGCTACGTGACCGGCGGGCTGGCCTCGGTCGAGCCCGACGCGGCCGAGGTCTACCGGCGGACGTACCCGCGGGTCGCCGCGAAGAACCGCGAGTACTACCGGCGGTACCCGCACGACGCCGCCTTGGTCGGGGCGATCGCGGACCGGCTGGCGGCCGGGGACGTCCGGTTGCCCGACGGGGACGTGCTGACGGTCCGCCGATTCCAGTCGCTCGGCATCGACTTCGGGATGAAGCCCGGGTACGAGCGGATGCACTGGCTGGTGGACGAGGCGTTCGCCGGCGACGAGTTGTCGGACACCTTCCTCGACCAGGTGCTGGCCCGGTCCTCGTACGCGGGCGGGCCGTTGTTCGCCGCGTTGCAGGAGAGCATCTACGGATCGGGCCCGGGCGCGACGAACTGGGCGGCCGAGAAGGAGCGGCAGCAACGGCCCGAGTTCGCCGAGGACGCCCGGCCGCTGCTGTTCACCGGCGAGATGATGTACCCCTGGATGTTCGACGAGATCCGGATCCTCCGCCCGTTCCGGGACGCGGTCGAGCTGCTCGCGGCGCGGCCCGAGTGGAGCCCGCTGTACGACCTCGACCGGCTCGCCGCCAACGAGGTACCGGTGGCGGCCGCGGTGTACTTCGACGACATGTACGTCGACTCCGGGCTCCAGCTCGACACCGCGGCCCGGGTCGGCAATCTGCAGGCCTGGGTGACGAACGAGTTCGAGCACGACGGCCTCGGCTCGGACCGGGTGTTCGCCCGGCTGAGCGAACTGGTCCGCGCGATCGGCGGTGGCGTCCGGACCTGAGAAGGCCCGGCCGAGCAGCGGACCGTCTCCCGGTCCGCTGCTCTGCCGGGTGTGGAGGTCAGACCGCGAAGACCTGGGAGTCGTCGGCGAAGGCCTTGAACTCCAGGGCGTTGCCGGCCGGGTCGAGCAGGAACATCGTCCACTGCTCGCCGGTCTGGCCCTGGAACCGGACGTACGGGTCGATGACGAACTCGGTGCCGGCCGCGCGCAGCCGGTCGGCGAGCTGCTGGAACGCGGGCACGCTGAGGATCAGTCCGAAGTGTGGGACCGGCACGTCGTGGCCGTCGACCGGGTTGTGGATCCGCTCCGCCTTGGCCGGGGCGAGGTGGGTGACGAACTGGTGGCCGTGCAGGTTCCAGTCCACCCAGGTGTCGGAGCTGCGGCCCTGTTCGAGGCCGAGCACCTCGCCGTAGAACTTCCGCGCGGCGGCGAGGTCGTCGACCGGCATGGCCAGGTGGAAGCGGGGGATCGGCGAATCGAGAACTGTCACGAGGCTGCCCTTCCTGGCGGCGGCCGCCGCCGGGTCTGAGTTCCGCTGTCCCTGGGACTCTAGCGAGACCCTTGACCAGCTCGCGGGCCGTGGTTAGCGTGTGAGAAATCGATTTCCCTGGTTCGGCCGCCCACGCCCTGCTGCGCAAGGAGTGAACCGATGGACTCGACCCAACCCCCGCCCGGGTGTGCGAACCGCACCTGCGCCGGCGACTGTCAGCGCGCTCACCTGAGCCGCCGTACCTTCCTCTCCCTCAGCGCCGCGAGCGTCGGCGCCCTCGCCGTCCCGAGTGCCGCACTGGCCGCCGTTCCCGTGAAGGAGGACACCGACCCGGCCGTCCTGTTCGGGCGCGGCCGGCCGACCGAGTACACCGGGACCGCCCTGCCGAAGATCGGGATGCCGGTCGGCGGTGGGACGACCGGGCAGGTCTACCTGGCCGGTGACGGCCGGCTCTGGGCCTGGGACATCTTCAACCCGTCGTCGTTCCCGCTGGGCGGCGCCGACTTCTCCGGCAGCAACTACGCGAAACCGTTGTCCGCGGACCAGCCTGGTGCTGACCGGTTCGGTCAGGGCTTCGCGTTGCGGACCACGGCCCGCGGCCGGACCACGACGCGGACGGTGGACGCGGCCGGCTTCGACGACGTGCGGTTCACCGGCCAGTACCCGGTCGGCCGGGTCACGTACGCCGACGTGGACAGCCCCGTCGAGGTGGAGCTCGAGGCGTTCTCGCCGTTCGTCCCCCTGGCCACGCTGGACTCCACGTTGCCGGCGACGATCCTCGCGTTCACGGTGCGGAACACGTCCGGGACCAAGGTGAAGGCGACCTTGCTCGGGTACGCCGAGAACCCGGTCTGCCTGGACAGCCGGCAACGCCAGCCCACCAAGCTGCGCGTCTCCGGATTCGGCCGCGGGGTCGAGTTCGGTGCCGTGGACGACCTGGACGCCGAGCGCGACGACATCGTGTTCGAGGACTGGGAGAAGGACACCTACGACGGCTGGACGGTGACCGGCGAGGCCTTCGGGGACGGCCCGGTGCGGCCGCTCTCGGTGCCCAACCTGCTCAAGCGGTTCGGCGATCTGAACGTCTCGGGCACCCGCTTCGTCACGTCGTACGCGTTCCGCTCGAACGGTCCCGGCGACGCGGCCACCGGGAAGCTGACGAGTCGCGAGTTCACCGTCCAACGCCGGTACGTCGCGGTCGGCGTGAGCGGCGGCAACCATCCCGGTGAGACATGTGTGAACGTCCTGGTCGACGGCCAGGTGGTGGCGAGCGCGACCGGTGCGGAGAGTGAACCGCTGGTCGGGCGGCTGCTCGACCTCGGCGAGTACCGCGGCCGGTCCGCGCGCATCGAGATCGTGGACGCGCACACCGGCGGTTGGGGGCACATCAGCTGCGACACGATCGTCTTCACCGACCGCGCCGACATCCTGTTCGAGAACTGGGACCGGGAGACCTACGAGGGCTGGACCGTCAGCGGTGACGCGTTCGGGCCTGGACCCGTCACGGCCGCCGAGACGCCGGAGGGGTTCCGCCGCCCGTTCGGCGTCCGGACCGAGCTGAACGTCACCGGCCGGTTCGCGACCTCGTACGCGTTCCGCAAGGCCGGTGACCCCGACGCGAGCACCGGCAAGCTCACCAGTCGCGAGTTCACCGTCGAACGCCGGTTCGTGACCGCGTGGATCGGCGGCGGCCACCATCAGGGCGAGACCTGTCTCAACGTGCTCGTCGACGGCGAGGTGGTGGCGACCGCGGCCGGGACCGACATCGAGCCGCTGACAGCGGTGTCGATGGACGTCGGCCAGTACGCCGGCCGGGCCGCGCGGATCGAGATCGTCGACGCGAGCACCGGCGGCTGGGGTCACGTGAACGTGGACCGGATCCTCTTCAGCGACCGGCCGATCCGGCGGCAACCGGTGGCGGAGCGGCCCGATGGCGGCACGTTCGCCCTGGCCGCGCTGAGCTCGTCGGCGGTCGTCCGGCCGTCGATCGCGGACTGGTCGACGACCGACGCGCTGTTCGACTCGGCCGAGGGACCGGTGGAGGTGGACGGCATCGGCTCCGGTCAGGCGGGCACGGTGGCGATCCCGGTGTCGCTGGCACCCGGGGAGTCGACGACGGTCCGCTTCATCTACGGCTGGTTCTTCCCGAACCCGGAACGCGAGGTCTTCGCCGAGCTCGTCGGCGCGGCCACCTTCAAACGGCACTACGCGACCCGGTTCGATTCCGCGCGTCAGGTGGTCGGGCACGTCGCCGCCGACGCGGACCGGCTGGAGCGGGAGACGCGGACCTGGGTGAAGACCTGGTACGCCGATTCGACGTTGCCGCACTGGTTCCTGGAGCGCACGCTCGCCACCGCGTCCACGATCGCCACGGGCACCTGTTATCGCTGGGACGACGGCCGGTTCTACGCGTGGGAGGGGACGTACTGCTGCGCCGGGACCTGCCAGCACGTCTGGAACTACGCGCAGGCGATCGGCCGGTTGTTCCCCGACCTGGAGCGCGACACCCGGGAGCGGGTCGACCTCGGGATCGCGTACCGGCCGAGCGGCGAGATCGGCAACCGGGGTGAGGCGGGCGACGCGTCCAGCTCCTTCGCCGACGGCCAGAGTGGGACCGTGCTGCGGTTCTACCGTGAGCACCAGATGAGCAAGGACGCCGAGTTCCTGCGCCGGAACTGGCCGAAGATCCGGACCGCCGTGGAGTTCCTGGTGACCAGCCGGGACGGGGCCGACGAGGACGGTGTACTCCGCGGCAGCCAGTGGAACACGCTCGACACCGAGTGGTACGGCGAGATCCCGTGGCTGAGCGGGCTCTACGTGGCCGCGCTCCGGGCCGCGGCCGCGATGGCGACCGAGGTCGGTGACCCCGCCTCGGCGACACGGTACTCGGCGATCGCGGAGCGTGGTTCGACGTACTTGGCGGAGCAGCTGTGGAACGAGGAATACGGGTACTACGTGCACCGGCTCGATCCGGCGCATCCGTCGGAGAACACCAACGACGGTTGTCATATCGACCAGCTGTACGGCCAGACGTACGCGGCCCAGCTCGGTCTGCCCCGGGTCTTCCCGGCCGGCCAGGCGAAGCGGGCACTGCGGAGCGTGTACGAGCACAACTTCCGGCCGGACCCGTTCTCGTACCGGCCGCCCGGGATCAACCCCGGCCGGATCTACGCGACCAGCGGGGAGGCCGGCACCGTCATGACCACCTGGCCGCACGGTGGCTCGACGCGGACGCAAGGACTGATGTACTTCAACGAGGTGTGGACCGGGCAGGAGTACCAGTTCGCCGCGCACCTGTTCGCCGAGGGGATGACCACCGAGGCGATGACCGTGACCCGGGCGCTCTACGACCGGTACTCGGGGGAGAAGCGGAACCCGTACAACGAGATCGAGGCCAGCGACCACTACGCCCGGGCGATGATGGGATTCGGTACCTACCTGGCCGCCTGCGGGTACGAGTACCACGGGCCGCGCGGGCATCTCGGGTTCGCGCCGCGGATCCGGCCGGAGGACTTCCGGTGCGCGTTCACGGCGGCGGAGGGCTGGGGGTCGTACGGTCAGCGGCGGACCCCGCACGGTCAGTCCGGGCGGGTCGAGGTCCGGTACGGCCGGGTCCGGCTGGTGACGCTGGCGTTCGAGACGGCGAAACCGGCCCGGCGGGTCGAGGTGCGGCTCGGTCCGGACCGGTTGCCCGCGCAGGTGGTTGCTACTGGCAACCGCGCGGTCGTGACCCTGGCTCGGCCGGCCGTGGTGACCACCGCGCATCCGCTGACGATCGAGCTGAGCTCCTGACCAGTTGTCCCACTCGGTGAACAAACCGCCGGGTTCGGGCGCGTCCGACGGCGAGGCATGGCAACGTATTCACACGCAGGCTGCCGATGACTTCACTGCGAGGAGGAGAAGGTGTCGAATCCGCTCAAGATCGCCGTTCTGGGTTTCTGGCATGTGCATGCCGGGGACTACGCGCGGCAGACCGAGCAGCACCCCGGGACGGACCTGGTGGCCGTCTGGGACGACGACCTGGAGCTGGGTCAGGCCGGCGCGGACCGGTTCGGGGTGCCGTTCACCGACGACCTCGACGCGCTGCTCGCGCGCGACGACCTGGACGGCGTGGTCGTCACCACGGCCACCAACGTGCACCGCGACATCATGGTGAAGGCCGCGGCCGCGGGCAAGCACATCTTCACCGAGAAGCTGCTCGCCCCGACGGTGGCCGAGGCCGAGGAGATCATCGCCGCGGCCGACGACCACGGGGTGAAGCTGATCGTCTCGCTGCCCCGGCTCTACCACGGCTACACCCAGGCGATCCGCGAGGTGATCGCCGGCGGTGAGCTCGGGCAGCTCACCTACGGCCGGGTCCGGCTGTCGCACGACGGCGCCGTACCGACCGACGAGGGAGAGGGCTGGCTGCCGCAGCGCTTCTTCGAGGCGAAGCCCGCGATCGGCGGGGCGCTGACCGACCTCGGCTGTCACCCGGTGTACCTGACCCAGCTGTTCCTCGGCGCCGATCCCGACCAGGTCGGCGCGATCTACCGGTCGGTGAACGGGCGCGGCCTGGAGGACAACGCGGTCGTCACGCTCGGGTACCCGGACCAGAAGGTCGGCGTGATCGAGGCCGGGTTCACCAGCCGGAACCCGTTCACGATCGAGCTGTTCGGTACCCAGGGCAGCCTGACGTACACCGAGGCAGGCAACGCGCTGCACGTGACGAGCTCGGCGTCCGGCGGGGAGCCTCGGCAGGTCCCGGTGCCCGAGCACGGGACGGACGCCTTCGCGCAATGGGTCGAGCACATCACCACCGGTACCCGCGCGGACGACAACCTGGCCCGGGCGGTCGAGCTGACCCGCCTGGTCGTGGCCGCCAACCAGGCCGCCGACGAGGGCCGGACGATCGCGTACCAGGCGCCCTGACGTGCCTGCCCCCACCAACCGAGGAGAAGACTGTTCATGGCAGTGATCAAGGTCGGGCTCATCGGCGGCGGCGGTATCGCGTCCGCCCACATCCGCGGCTACCAGCAGCACGCGGACCGGATCGGCATCACCGCGGTGGCCGACGCGGTCGAGGAGACTGCCGTTGCCCGCGGCACCGAGCTGGGCGCCAAGCCGTACACGGACTACCGGCAGATGCTCGCCGACGAGGACCTGGACGCCGTCGACATCTGTCTGCCGCACCACCTGCACCGGGACGCGATCGTCGCCGCGGCCGAGGCGGGCAAGCACATCCTCTGTGAGAAGCCGCTGTGTCTGTCCGCGGAGGAGGCCGCGGACGTCCGGGCCGCGGTGACCGCTGCCGGGGTGACGCTGATGTGCGCGCACAACCAGCTGTTCATGCCGGCTGTTGCGAAGGCGAAGGAGCTGCTGGCGGCGGGGACGATCGGCACCGTCTACGAGGTCCGGACCACCGACAGCTTCTACAACGACTTCGACCCGAGCTCGATGGGCTGGCGGGCGAGCAGCAAGACCAGTGGTGGTGGCGAGCTGATCGACACCGGGTACCACCCCACGTACCTGCTGCTGCACCTGGCCGGCGGGCTGCCGGTCGAGGCGACCGCGATGCTGTCCACCCACCGGCTGAAGTTCATGGAGGGCGAGGACTCGGCGCAGGTGCTGATCCGGTTCGACAACGACGTGGTCGGTCAGTTGGTGACCAGCTGGGCCTACCAGCCGGCCGAGTCCACCGAGCGCTTCTCCGCGGTCGGCGAGCTCGGGTCGCTGCACAGTGACGGGACGTCGCTGAGCTACCGGCTGCGGTCCGGTGAGACGAAGACGTTCGAGCTGGAGCCGGTGGACACCTTCGTCGCCGAGATCGGCCACTTCGCCGACTCGCTCCGGGACCGGACCCGGCCCCTGCACACCGAGGACGAGGGCATCGCGGTCCTCGGCATCCTGCTGGCTGCGTACGAGGGAGCGCGGACGAAGACGATCGCCCCGGTCCTCAAGGTCTAGGTCGGGAGCTCCGTGCCGGCGCGCTCGGCGGCCATGTACGCGGCGTACCAGGCGGGCCAGTTGGCGTCCGCCACCCCGGTGCGCTGCTCGTGCTCGCCGTGCGCGGCCTCGGCCCGGCGCAACGAGGACTCCAGATCGGTGACGGAGTCGTACGCCGTCGCGCCCGGGTCGACGCGGCCGGGGAGCCGGGTGGTGACCTCCTGCAGGATCCACGTGTTGCCGTCGGGGTCGGCCAGGACGGCGCGGGAGAAGTAGCTGCGCCGCTCCGGATCGGCCCCGGCGACCGGTCCGTCCGGACTCGGGTGGAAGATCTCGCCGACGTCGACACCGACGGCGACCAGCGCCTCCCGCGCCGTCACCACGTCCGGCACGACCAGGTACCCCTTCGCCGACCCTGGCGCGGCCTCGGTCAACCCCGGCCCGAAGTGCACCGAGCAGCCGGATCCAGGCGGCGTCAGCTGCACGACCCCCGGCGGAGTCACGTCGACCCGCCAACCGAGCCGCGCGTAGAACTCCTTCGCCCGCTCCACGTCGCTCACCGGGATGACGATCACCTCGACCGCCATGTCGAACGTCCCGATCCCCGTCCCTGCCGCTGTCCCCGCCGCTGTCGCCGCCATGCTGACCCCTCCTCGGCCGATGAGCTGTTCGCTCCCATGCTCGCCGCCGGCGGCCGGGATCACCAGGCCCGCCGGCGGATCCTCGACGATCCCCTACCAGTTGCCTGAAGCAACGTCTTCCGGTGGTGATCCGGGAGTGATCGCCCGGTCGCTCCGCGCGGACCCGTCACATCCGGGCCGGCTGTCCGGTCTTGCTCGGTAGTGACGGAGCCCCGCGCCTGGGTCGGGGCTCCCGGGAGGAAAGGAAGCACCACCATGAGTGAGCAGAGGCCGGCCGTCGTCCTCGTGCACGGCGCCTTCGCCGAGTCCGCGAGCTGGAACGGCGTCATCGAGCGGTTGCGGGCGGAGTCGCTGGACGCCGTCGCGGTCGCGAACCCGTTGCGCAGCCTGGCCGGGGACGCGGCGTACGTCCGGGACGTGATCACCGGGATCGGCAGGCCCGTCGTCCTGGTCGGGCACTCGTACGGCGGCATGGTGATCACCGAGGCCGCGGCGGGCAACGACCTGGTCGTGGCCCTGGTGTACGTCGACGCCTTCGCACCCGAGCACGGGGAGAGCGCGCTGGAGCTGTCGGGCAAGTTCCCCGGGAGCACCCTCGGCGCGGCGCTGGCCGCGTACCCGGTCGCCACCGGCGGGAACGAGTTCGTCATCCGCAAGGACGCGTTCCACCACCAGTTCGCCGCCGACGTCCCCGCGGACCAGGCGGCGCTGATGGCCGCGACCCAGCGCCCGGTCACCGAGGCCGCGCTGACCGACGGCCTGCCGACCACGACGCCGGCCTGGAAGACGATCCCGTCCTGGTTCGCGATCAGCGACGCGGACCTGAACATCCCGGTCGCCGCCCACCGGTACTTCGCCGAGCGCTCCGGCTCCCGGGGGACCCGGGAAGTCCCAGGCGCCTCCCACGCCCTGAGCGTCTCCCAGCCAGGCCCGGTCACTACCTCCATCCTCGAAGCCGTCGAGGCCGTCTCCCAGGAAGGTCCGAGCGCGCGATGAGTCAGCAGGAGGAGCTGGCGCCGTCGGCGGCACGGATCACCTGCCTCGACAGCTTGCGGGAGCACCTGCAGTGGGCGATCGAGTTGGAGCACGCCACTTTGCCGCCGTACCTGTGCGCGCTCTACTCGCTCGACCCGGCGCGGAACCCGGACGCCGTCCAGGTGGTCAGCAGCGTGTTCGTCGAGGAGATGATCCACCTCGCGCTGGCGGCGAACCTGCTGAACGCCGTCGGCGGTCACCCGGTCGTGGACACGCCGCGGATGCTGCCGAGGCATCCCCGGACCCTGCCGCACGGTGAGCGGTCCCTGGAGTTGTCGCTGGTGCCGTTCGGGCCGGAAGCGTTGGAGATGTTCCTCCGGCTCGAACAGCCCGCCCCGCCCGGCGCCCCGGCCGAGGACGACGGTTACGAGACGATCGGGCAGTTCTACGCCGCGATCGAGCAGGGATTGCGGCAGCTGTGCGCCGAACTGGGCGAGGACCAGGTCTTCACCGGCGACCCCACGCGCCAGGTCACCGCCGGTCCGTTCGCGCACACCACGGGTCAGCTGGCCGCGGTCACCGATCTCGCGTCGGCGCTCGCGGCCCTCGAAGAGATCGTGGAGCAGGGCGAGGGGACGTCCCGCGGCGAGGTCTGGGACGGCGACCAGGACATCTTCCACCCCGAGCGGGACGAGGTCGCGCACTATTTCCGGTTCCAGGAGCTCGCGCTCGGCCGGCGGTATCAGCGCGGTGACACGCCGCGATCCGGTCCGACCGGGGAGCCGGTCACCGTCGACCACGACGGCGTCCGGCCGATGCGGCCCAATCCACGCCTGGCCGATCACCCGCTGGGTCATCCGATCCGGACCGCGCAGGAGCAGTTCAACCTTGCGTACTGCGAGTTGCTGCGGCAGCTCGACCAGGCGTTCAACGGCAGCCCGCGAACGCTCGGCGCCGCCGTCGGCGCGATGTACGGGCTCAAGGCGCAGGCGATGACGCTGATGGCGCTGGACGACGGGGACGGCAGCACGGCCGGGCCGACCTTCGAGTACGTCGAGCCCGAGCTGCGCGGGTAGCCGAGGGGCCGGGCATCGGGGTCGCCGGCGGGAATGTCACAACGGGGCGTGCTGCTTTGTCTTAGCTGGTGAGACCTAGAGAAGAGAGGGCATCGTGCGGACGATCCTGGTGGTCGGCGGTGGCTACGCCGGCTTCTACACAGCGTGGAAACTGGAGAAGAAGCTCCGGCGTGGCGAGGCCCGGCTGGTCCTGGTCGACCCGCGCCCGTACATGACGTACCAGCCGTTCCTGCCCGAGGTGCTGGCCGGCTCGGTCGAGGCCCGGCACGCGGCCGTGTCGCTGCGCCGTCACCTGCGCCGGACGAAGATCGTCGCCGGTGCGGTCACCAGGATCGACCACGCGAACAGGTCGGTCACGGTCAGCCCGGCGCAGGGTCCCGAGCTCGAACTCGGCTACGACATCATCGTGGTCACCGCGGGCGCCGTGACGCGCCAACTGGCGGTACCGGGTGTCGCCGACCAGGCGATCGGGATGAAGCACGTCGAGGAGGCCGTGGCGATCCGCGACCGCCTGCTCACCGCGTTCGACCAGGCCTCGGCCCTGGAGCCCGGCCCGGAGCGGCAGCGCCTGCTCACGGTGACCTTCGTGGGCGGCGGCTTCTCCGGGGTCGAGGGATTCGGCGAATCGTTGTCGCTGGCAACATCCTTGCTGAGGTCCTACCCGGAGCTGGACGCGAGCGAGCTGCGCTTCCACCTGGTCGAGGCGCGGAACCGGATCCTGCCCGAGGTCACCGACAAACCCGGCGAATGGGTGGTCCGGAGCCTGGAGAAGCGCGGTGGCCGGGTGCACCTGAACAGCCAGGTCCTGTCCGCCCAGGACGGCCACGTGGTCCTGTCGACGGGTGCGGAGTTCGACTCGGAACTGATCGTCTGGACGGTCGGCAACGGCGCGAACCCGATGGTCCGCAACCACACCGACCTGCCGATCGACGAGCGCGGCCTGCTGACCGTCCGCGCGGACCTCCGGGTCGGGACCGAGGAGCACCCGGTCGAGGACGCCTGGGGCGCGGGCGACGACGCCGCGGTCCCGGATCTCGCCTCGCCTCACCCGGGCGCGGCGACGGTACCGAACGCGCAGCACGCCGTCCGGCAGGGGAAGCTGCTGGCGAAGAACATCATCGCCGTCCTGCGCGGTCGCGAGCCGAAGCCGTACGTCCACCACAGCCTCGGTACCGTGGCGACGCTGGGGCTCGGCCACGGCATCTTCCAGTACCACCGCATCGTCGTCAAGGGACTGCCGGCCTGGCTGATGCACCGCGGGTACCACGTGCTCGCCGTCCCCACCTGGGAACGGAAGATCCGCGTCCTCGCCGTCTGGCTGACCGCGGTCTTCTACGGCCGCGACATCGTCTCGCTCGCCTCGGTCCAGCATCCGCGGGACGCCTTCACCTCCGGCGGCGACGTGGCCCCGCGCCGGCTCGAGGAGGTGCCGAGCGAGCCAGCCGCCTGAGCAGCCGGGCGGAAATCCGGTTGTCCGGGCCGGGAGCGGCCGACTACGGTCGCCCCGGCGCGAACTGGTCGCGCGGGATCCGGGTGACGAGGGAGGTCGATGAATATGGCCGTCGGTGGCTGTGTTTCGCCTGCCCTTTTCGATCACCAGGAGTACGCGTGTCTGATTTCACCACCACCGAACTGACCACCGACCGTCTCTTGCTGCGGCCGTGGACCACCGACGAGGCCACCGGAGTGCTCACCGGGATCCGTCGTCCGCACTGGGCCGAGGACTTCCCGGCCGAAGGCGATCACGTCATCGCCGGGCTGTTCGCGGAGCACCCGGCCTGGCTCGGCGAGTACGGTCACCGGCAGCTCGTCGAGCGCGGGACCGGCTTGGTCGTCGGCTCGATCGGCCTGTTCTGGCCACCGTCCGACGGCCGGCTCGAACTCGGCTACGGCGTCGTCCCGTCCCGCCAGGGCCGGGGGTACGCGTCCGAGGCGGCCCGGGCGCTGACCGCCCACGCGCTCACGGCGCCAGAGGTCCACACGGTCCACGCCACCGTGGAACTGGCCAACCCGGCCTCGATCCGGGTTCTGGAGAAGGCCGGTTTCACCCGGGTCCACACCGACTCCGAACGGAACACGGCCGGCTACCGAACTCGATGACCGGCCGCTCGGCAAGGCCCGAACTTATGCAAAGTTTCTGAGGAGGCCGGCCCCGGCGTACCTTGGAAAACAGCCTCCCCCAGGCCACGAGAACCCCGCCGGCATCCCCTTGACCGACGGGGTTCTCGCTTGGTCGGACGGTGTCCGGATCAGCCGAGGTAGTCGCGCCACGGGCCGGTGATGGCCAGCGTGAGACCCGGGCTCTGGATGTTGACGAAGAGCACCTTGCCGTCGTCGGAGAACGCCGGGCCGGTGAACTCGGAGTCGTTCAGCATGTTCCGGGCGATCGCGTACGTCGGGCCGCCCGGGGTCGAGCTGAGTACGTGGCTGCTGGCGTTGCCGTCCTCGGCGAGGATCAACGAACCCCACGGCGTCACGGTGACGTTGTCCGGGCCGTCGAAGTTGTAGTCGTCGTACTTCGCCTCGGCGCCCTGGTCGGCGGCCGCGTTCTCCGGGAAGTACGTGACCAGCTGGATGGTGTCGGCGTCGTAGTTGTAGAACCACACCATGCCGTCGTGCGGGATCGCGTCGGCCGGCAGGTCCGAGGTGCCCGACTCGGCGTAGGAGTTGACCACGTACACGCCGTCGCGGGTGCCGAAGACGCCCTCGAACTTCTTGCCCCGGGTGACCCGACCGTCGGTGAACTGCTTGCGGCACGACACCGAGACCGCGTCCCGGTCCGGCACCGGCACCCACGCGACCCGGAACGGCCGGAGCAGCTGCGCGGACGTCAGGTACGCCACGTCCGGGATCGGCTTGCCGTCGTCACCGAGGATCGCCATCGCCTCGAGCGTGCCGAAGTCGGCCGCGGCCAGGTCCTGCCAGCTCTTCGGGCCGAGCTTGTATCCGCGCGGCGCGCTCCACCGGTAGAACAGCCCGTTCGGGCCGGACGCGTCCTCGGACAGGTAGATGTGGGTCCGGTCGCCGTCCACCGCGAGCGCCTCGTGCGCGTACCGGCCGAGCGCCTTGAGCGGGACCGGGTTCGCGGTCCTGCCGTCGGCCCAGACCTCGAAGACGTAGCCGTGGTCCTTCAGCCGGGTGGTGCCGTTGGCCTTGTTCTCGGTCTCCTCGCAGGTGAGCCAGGTACCCCAGGGGGTCGGGCCACCGGCGCAGTTGGTCAGCGTGCCGGAGATGCCGACCCACTCACCGAGGTTCCGGCCGTCGCGGTCGACCGAGATGACGGTGCAGCCGCCGGCAGCGCCGACGCCGGTGTCGTACACGGTGCCCGCGACCTGCGGGACGCCGAGCGCGTTGTTGCTGCCGATCTCGTGGTTCTGGATCAGCAGGTAGTTGCGGCCGGCGTCGAACACCGCCGTCCCGTCGTGCGCCCCGGGCGTCGGCTGGCCGGTCTTCAGCTTCGTCTCACCGGCCTTGGTGACCACCGTGTACTTGAACCCCGGCGGCAGCGCGAGCAACCCCTTGGGGTCGTCCATCAACGGCGGGAACGGCCGGTGCGTCGGCAGCGGGCCCTTGCCCGGACCGGGCGTCGCCGCGGCCAGCGACGGAACGGACCCAACAGTGGCGAAACCGACCCCGGCGGCCCCGGCGGCAGCACCGCGGAGGACGGAACGACGGGCGACAGACATGGCAAAGCTCCTTGAAACCTCGAAGGAAGCACCGGACGGACCACTTCGGGCCCGCGGCGCCGTCTCAGCAGCACACCCGATGGAGCCCCCACCCCACCGTCGCCGCGGCCCAGATCCTGCCCAACCCCAGCAGCCCCAAGGCAAACAAAACCTGAACAACAGAAGGGCGGCGTACTGCTCTGTGGACACGCTGAGATTCGGCGCACCATCACCGACCCACAACTACGATGAGTAGTCACTGATGCACGAGAAGCGTCGAACTCGACGTCCCAGGGGGTGGGGTCATGCGCAGTCACTATCCGGCCTGCGAAAGGGCCGAGAACAATCTCTGTCGATGTCAGCAGTGTGGCGGCATGATGCATCGCATCGAATGGGCGCTGATTGCGGCAGTTGAGGAATCGGGTGCCGAACGACGCAAGCGGCG
Organism: Kribbella amoyensis; assembly: GCF_007828865.1. NCBI lineage: Bacteria > Bacillati > Actinomycetota > Actinomycetes > Propionibacteriales > Kribbellaceae > Kribbella > Kribbella amoyensis. The sequence goes on along the minus strand of NZ_VIVK01000001.1, from coordinate 6,297,233 downwards.
GCGGTCCCTCGAAAGAGCATGGGACCGTCTTGCCGACGACCGGCGAGCGAAGCCGGCAACGGTTGCCCAGGTGGCGGTCAATTCAGGATTCGTCGATCTGGTCGATTGGCTCGCCGACGACTATCGGGCCGCAGTTGGTGCGGGAGAAGAAAGCAGAAGCACGGTCGCGCAACTCCGGGCTGGTCTGGTCGGAATGGTTTCCGATGCCGTCCGGGAAGAAGTGGACAAGATCGTCGGACCGCCCGGACCGAGTCGCGATGCCAATCCATTGCGCCTCGGCTTGGCAGATCACTTCTGGTGTGATCTCTTCGCGGCGATCGCGCAGGTCGCACAGCAGCTCCAGGGCGAGCTGGACGAGGTGCCCGATCACATCGCCGGCCTGATCGTCCGCTCCCGTCAGGCCGACAACAACCTCGTCCGACCGAAGCGTGGAACACCTAAGCCGGTCAAGCGGATCCCGCTGGAAGACCTGATGGTGGAGCGAGTGGTCTCGGCAGCGGTTCGCACTGCCTGGGCGCCTGTGCAAGCGATCTATCAGGCCAAGCTGCAGCTCCTGATCAGACACGCGCAGGTCCTCGCGATCCTGATCTGTCCTGCGCCCGAGCATCACCGCAGTGTGGTCGAGTACTGCATGCATCCACTCTTCGGCGAGGAGATCGCGGGACCCACCGTAGAGCGCATCAAGCGTGCGCTCTATGAAGATCTCTTCTCTCCGGGGCTCGAGTGAGGATCACGGAGCAGACGGGATCTGTCGAGCGGAGTCGCGCGGTTACCGCTCCAGGCGGAGGCCGGTGACCAGGAGGCCGGCCAGGCGGCGGGGGTCGTAGCGGGGGTCGGTGCCGGCGCCTATGCAGAGGTTGCCGACGCCGCGGAGGAGTGCGTACGCGTCGACGTCGGCGCGGATCTCGCCGGCGGCGACCGCGGCCTCCAGCAGGTCGGTGCAGACGGGGAGAAGGCGGTCGAGGAAGTACGTGTGCAGGGTGGCGAAGCCGGCGCTGTCGGACTGCAGGACGGCGGCCAGGCCGTGCTTGGTGACGAGGAAGTCGACGAAGAGGTCGATCCAGCGGCTGAGCGCGGCGTGCGGGGTCGGGCAGGAGGCGAGAAGGTCGGGGCCGGCCTCGGCGCAGGCGTCGACCTGGTGCCGGTACACCGCGACGATCAGGTCCGCCCGGGTCGGGAAGTGCCGGTAGATCGTGCCCGTTCCCACACCGGCTCGGGCCGCGATGTCGCGCACCGGCGCCTCGACACCCGCGTCGACGAAGGCGGCGGCGGCCGCGTCGAGCAGATTCTCCTTGTTCCGCCGGGCATCCGCGCGTTGTGGCCGCACGTCGCTGTCCTTCACCGGGTCATCCTCCCACGGCCTCCTTGTGAAACGGAACATCGTTCCGTATCGTTACCGGAACATGGTTCCGGTTGACTCGACGATACCGGGTCCCGGAACCGACGGACCAGTCTTCGGAGGCACACCCATGCAGTACCGCACGCTCGGCCGGACCGGCGTCCAGGTCAGCACGCTCGCCCTCGGCGCGATGAACTTCGGCGCGATCGGCCGGACCGGCCAGGAGGAGGCGACCGCGATCGTCGACGCCGCGCTCGAGGCCGGGATCAACGTGATCGACACCGCCGACATGTACGGCGCCGGCGAGTCGGAGCAGCTCGTCGGCAAGGCCATCGCCGGCCGCCGCGACGACCTGGTCCTGGCGACCAAGGCGACCATGCCGATGGGGGAGGAGCGCAACCATCGCGGCAGTTCCCGGCGCTGGCTGGTTACCGAGCTGGACAACAGCCTCGACCGGCTCGGCGTCGACCACGTCGACCTCTACCAGATCCACCGCTGGGACCCGGCCACCAGCGACGAGGAGACGTTGTCGGCGCTGACCGATCTGCAGCGCGCGGGCAAGATCCGGTACTTCGGCTCGTCGACCTTCCCGGCGTACCGGATCGTCCAGGCGCAGTGGGCCGCCCGCGAGCACCACCTGACCCGGTACGTCACCGAGCAGCCCAGCTACTCGATCCTGCAGCGCGGGATCGAGAGCCACGTGCTGCCGGTCACCGAGGAGTACGGGATGGGCGTGCTGGCGTGGAGCCCGTTGGCGTCGGGCTGGTTGTCGGGCGCGATCCGTGCGGGCCGGGAGATCTCGACCAGCCGCTCGGCGATCCTGCCCGAACGCTTCGACCTCGGCATCGGAGCGAACCAGGCGAGGATGGCCGCGGTGGAGCAGCTGGCCGAGGTCGCCGAGGAAGCCGGCCTGACCCTGATCCAGCTCGCGCTCGGCTTCGTCACCGCGCATCCCGGCGTCACCAGCGCGATCATCGGCCCGCGCACGCTGGACCACCTGCACTCCCAGGTGGCCGCCGCGGAGATCGTCCTGTCCGCCGACGTGCTCGACGCCATCGACGCGATCGTTGCCCCGGGCACCGACCTGGCACCGGGGGAGAAGTTCGACACGCCACCTGCCCTGCTCGACCCGGCCCTGCGACGCCGCTGAGCCGGCATCGAGCCGGAGTGGACGCTGCGCCGGCCGGTACCGTCGAGATCTCTGCGGTGGATCCCTTGACGCTGGGGTCGAGTGACCGTTCACTTGCTGTGTCAAGATGACGGTTCAGCGATCGAGGGAGACACAGGTGAGCGGCAGCGCGAACCCCCGCCGGCCGACCATCCGTGATGTCGCCCGGCTGGCCGGGGTGTCCCATCAGACCGTGTCGCGGTACCTGCGGCAGGACCTGACGATCAACGAGGCGATGCGGAACCGGATCGGCCAGGCGATCGCGCAGCTGGACTACCGGCCGAACCTCGTCGCCCGGGCGATGCGGGACCGCAAGACCGGCCGGCTCGCGCTGCTGCTGCCGCCGGGGACGACGGTCAGTTCGCTGAGCGTGCTGACCGGTGCTTCGTCCGCGGCGCAGACGGCCGGGTACGTCGTCGAGCTGGTCACCCTGGGCGGCTCGTCCGAGTCGTACACGGGTCGCGTGCTCGAGCTGGCGGACTCGGGGTTGTTCGAGGGCATCGTCTCGCTGATGGCACTACCGCAGGAGTTGCTGCGCCGGCGGAACGATCCCACCCCGATCGTCGTGATGCCGTTCTACGACGACCACATGCGCAGTATCGCCGAGCTGGCCGACGCGTCGATCTCGGCCGAGATCATCGCGTCGCTGGCGCGATTGGGGCATCGCCGATTCGTTCACCTGGCCGGCGATTACGCGCACACCTCGGCACGACGCCGGCGCGAGGTGTACCTGGAAACGATCGAGCGGCTCGGCCTCGAGTCCGCCGGGATCCTCGACTGCGGCTGGCGGGCCGAGCCGGCCCGGCAGGCCGTGCTGGACCTGCCGGCGGACAGCGGCGTGACCGCGATCATCGCGGCGAACGACGTCCTCGCGACCGGCGCGCTCAGTGGGGCGCTGGCCCGCGGCTGGCGGGTCCCGGAGGATCTCAGCGTGACCGGCTGGGACAACAACCCGGTGGCGGCCGCGATGACGCCGTCGATGACCACGGTTGACATCGACCACGAACGGCTCGGCCGGCGCGCGATGCAGCAACTGCTGGCGGCCCTCGGGCATCCGGAGCCGGCCGGTGACCAGGAGCCGATCGGCACGATCGTCTGGCGCGAGTCCACCGGCCCCGCCGCCACGCCTCGCGTGCCGGCCGGGACCGGCCACCAGGGACTCAGAAGCCGAGCGCCAGGTCCTCGATGACGATCGCGCGGCCGTCGGCGATGGACTCGTTGGCGGCGATGCCGACCGAGACCGCCTTCAGCCCGTCGAGGTAGTCGGCCGCCCGCCGCAGCGGGTCCTCGCCGACCCGCAGGTCCCGCCGGAACAGGTCCTTGAGCAGGATCGCGTCACCGCCGCCGTGGCCGCCGATACCGCTGGGGATCGCGACCTCCTCGGCCGGCTGCCAGTGCCGCTGGACGATCAGCCTGTCACCTTCCGGGCGCGTGGATCCGGTGCTGGCGCGCTCGGACCCGGCCGACGGGTCGAGCACCACGTTGCCGTCGGCATCGAGCTCGATGTGGCCGCGCTCGACCACGGTCAGCTCGGCCCGCCCGGCCGTGCCGTTGACCGACACCTTGTAGCCCTCCCACGGGCTGTGCGCGTTCAGCGAGTACGTCAGCGTCGCGCCGCCGCGGTAGTCGACGACGGCCGCCATGTTGTCCTCGATCGTGATGCCGGCCGCGAACGGGTCCAGATCGCGGCGGTACCCGTCGTGCTGCTCGGCCTGCAGGTACAGCGCGTTCAGCCGCGGATCGGCGGCGAGGTCGATCGAGAACGGGTCCGGGTTGCCGGTGCCGCGCTCGGGCCGGTCGGTCAGCCCGCGGTCGGCGGCGTTCTTGTCGCCGTAGAACCGCAGCGCGCCCGAGGCGTACACCTTGACCGGGGTGTCGTCGAGCCACCAGTTCACCAGGTCGAAGTGGTGGCTGGCCTTGTGCACCAGGAGGCCACCCGAGTTGGTCTTCTCGCGGTGCCAGCGGCGGAAGTAGTCGGCGCCGTGCACGGTGTCGAGCACCCACTCGAAGTGCACGCTGGTGACGTCGCCGATCGCGCCGGACGCGATCACCTCGCGCAGGCTGGAGTTGCGCGGGGCGTACCGGTAGTTGAAGGTGACGACCACGTCGCGGCCGGTCTCGGCGACCGCCTTGGTGATCCGCTGGCAGCCCTCGACGCTGGTGGTCAGCGGCTTCTCGACGATCACGTCGGCGCCGGCCCGCAACGCGCGGTCGACCAGCTCGGCGTGCGTCCGGTCGACGGTGGTGACGATGACGACGTCGACCCGCTGTTCGGCGATCAGCTGCTCGAGCTGGTCCGGGCCGTACTGCGGCAGCCCGGCGGGTCCGTCCAGGCCGAGGGCGCTGCCGGCCTGGCCGTCGTGGTAGGCGATCCGGGCCGGGTTCAGGTCGAGCCAGGCGACGAGCTCGCCGACGTCGGCGTGCTCACCGGTGAGGGCGCCGACGTACATGCCGGCCCGGTGACCGGTCCCGGCGATGGCGTACCGGCGGCGCGGCCGGTCGGCGGGCGGGTCGACGAACTGCGGTACCACCCCGGCGCCGGCCGCGCTGCTCGCGCTGGAGGCCGGGACGGGTGCCGTGGGGTTCTGGTCGAGGCGGCTCTGCTGGGTCACGGTTGTCCTTGGAGGGTTCGGCGGCGGCGGAGTCAAGCCGGATGAACGTTCACTGAAACGCTAGGTGAGGGGCCGGTGGGGGTCAACCGTCCGACCCTGGGATCGGACCGTCCCGGGCCCCTCCGCGCCGGATTCCGGCCGGGAATGACCGGATCCGGCCACGCGGCGGACACCGCGTTGACGGGCCTCGGCGGCGGAAACTACCGTATCGGTGACCGTTCACTCGACTGATCCAGCGATGGAGTACCGCGCGATGACCACGACGGGCCGGCCCTGGCCGCTCGAGCTGACCGGACTCGCCTACGGCGGCGACTACAACCCCGAGCAGTGGCCGCGGGAGGTGTGGCCGGAGGACGTCGAGCTGATGCGGCAGGCCGGGGTGAACCTGGTCAGCGTCGGCATCTTCTCCTGGGCCCAGCTGGAGCCGCGCGAGGGCGAGTACGACTTCGGCTGGCTGGACGACATCCTGGACCAGCTGCACGCCGGCGGGATCCGGGTCGCGCTGGCCACGGCGACCGCCTCACCGCCGCCCTGGCTGACCCGGCGGTACCCCGAGATCCTCCCGATGCTTGCCGACGGCACCGTTCTCGGCCAGGGCGGCCGGCAGGCGTACGCGACCTCGTCACCGTTGTTCCGCGAGTACGCGGTCCGGATGACCCGGATGATGGCCGAGCGGTACGGCGAGCACCCCGCGGTCGCGCTGTGGCACGTGGACAACGAGCTGGGCTGTCACGTCCCGCTGGACTACTCCGATTCGGCGGCGGCCGCGTTCCGGGGCTGGCTGGAGCGCCGGTACGGGACGATCGAGAAGCTCAACCGTGCCTGGGGGACCGCCTTCTGGTCGCAACGGTACGACGCCTTCGACGAGGTGCTGCCGCCACGGCAGGCGCCGACGTACGTGAACCCGACGCAGCAGCTCGACTTCGCGCGGTTCTCGTCCGACGAGCTGCTCCGGCACTACCGCGCGCTGCGGGACGTCCTGCGCGAATTGTGCCCGCGGATCCCGACGACGACGAACCTGATGATGAACAGCCGGACCAAGGCGATGGACTACTTCTCCTGGTCCGCCGATCTGGACGTGGTCGCGAACGACCACTACCTGATCGCCGCGGATCCGGAGGCGCAGATCGAGCTGGCGTTCAGCGCCGACCTCAGCCGCGGGGTGGCCGGTGGCGCGCCCTGGATGCTGATGGAGCACTCCACCTCCGCGGTCAACTGGCAGCCGCGGAACAGGGCGAAGGGACCGGGGGAGATGCTGCGCAACTCGCTCTCCCACGTCGGCCGGGGTGCGGACGCGGTGATGTTCTTCCAGTGGCGCCAGTCGCTCGCCGGTGCCGAGAAGTACCACTCGGGGATGCTCCCGCATGCCGGGACCGACACCGACGTCTGGCGGAACACGGTCGAGCTGGGCCGGGTCCTGCGCGAGCTCGCGCCGGTCCGTGGCAGCGTGGTCGAGTCGAAGGTCGCGCTGCTGTTCGACTACCAGGCCTGGTGGGGGATCGAGCTGGACTCGCACCCGACCGAGCTGGACTACACGGCCGAGGCGCTGCGCTGGTACCGGCCGTTCTGGCGCCGCAACGTCAGCGTCGATGTGGTTGCCCCAAGCACCGACCTCACGGGGTACGACGTGGTCGTGGTGCCCGCGCTCTACCTGGTGACCGACGAGGCCGCGGCCCGGATCACGGCGGCGGCGCAGGCCGGGGCGACGGTGCTGGTGAGCTACTTCAGCGGGATCGTGGACGAGCACGACCACGTCCGGCCGGGTGGGTACCCGGGTGCCTTCCGGGACCTGCTCGGGGTGACGACCGAGGAGTTCTGCCCGCTCGGCGAGGGCGAGGTGCAGTCCCTCGACGACGGCGGTGCCGGTGATCTGTGGAGCGAGAAGACCCACCTTCGCGGCGCGACCGCGGTCCGCACCTGGTCCTCGGGTCCGGTCGCGGGCGGGCCGGCCGTCACGCGCAACGTGACCGGTGACGGCGCCGCGTGGTACGTCGGGACCCGGCTCGACGAGGACGGGACGCAGCGCATCGTCGACGCCGTCCTGGCCGAGACGGACGTGGCGCCGGTGGTTCGCGATCTCCCGGCCGGGGTGGAGGCGCTGCGGCGGCAGGCCGAGGACGGTAGCTCGTTCCTCTTCCTGCTGAACCACGGCACCGAGGAGGTCAAGGTCGGGGCCACCGGCAAGGAGTTGCTCAGCGCAACGAACTGCGCCGGCCTGGTCAGCGTTCCCGCGCACGGCGTAGCGGTGGTCCACGAGGAGCAGTAGCCGTCAGACGTCGATGCGGGAGCCGACGATGACGACCCGGTCACGCGGCAGGCCGAAGTGGGTGGCCGCGTCGGCGCTCAGGTGCGAGGTGGCCACGAAGAGCCGCTTCCGCCAGCGGGGCATCCCCGGGTCGTCGCCGACGGTGAGCTCGATCGTGGACAGGAAGTACGAGGTGTTCTCGAGGTCGAGGTCGAGCGCCGACAACTCGGGGCTCTGCTCGGCCGCGAGACGCAGAACAGCGGGGACGTTGGTCCGCTGGGTGTAGCCGAACCGGGCGGTGACCATGACGATCCCGTCGTCGGCGTAGCCGAGCTCGTCGACCTCGACGCGCCGGCCTTCGGGGAGCCGCGGGACCGGCAGCGTCTCCAGGGTCAGGATCACCACCTTCTCGTGCAGGACGTGGTTGTGCTCGACGTTGGCCCGCAGCGCCAGCGGTACGGTCGACTTGCTCCGGTTGAGGAACACCGCCGTCCCCGGGACCCGCTGCAACCGGCGCTCGGGATCGTGGAGATGGTCGACGAAGACGCGCAGCGATCCCTCCTCGTTCTCACGGCGCTTGGTCACCAGTGCGCGGCCGCGTTGCCAGGTGGTGAGGACGGTGAACACGGTGATCCCGACGAGCAGCGGGAGCCAGCCGCCGTGGGCGAACTTGGTCAGGTTCGCGGCGAAGAAGAGCAGCTCGATGGTCAGGAAGACGGCGGCCCCTGGGATCACCACCCAGAGCGGCTTCCCCCAGTGGCGGCGGACGATGTAGAAGTACAGCAGCGTGGTGATGAGGATCGTGCCGGTGACCGCCATCCCGAAGGCGAACGCGAGCCGGGTACTGCTGCGGAACGCGAACACCAGCGTCAGGACCGAGACCATCAGCGCCCAGTTGACCCACGGGACGTAGATCTGGCCGACCCGCTCCCGGGACGTGTGCTGGACGCGCAACCGGGGCAGGTACCCGAGCTGGACGGCCTGGTGCGCGACCGAGAACGCCCCGGTGATGACGGCCTGGGACGCGATCACGGTCGCCGCGGTCGCGAGCAGCACCATCGGCAACCGCCCCCACGCCGGGACGAGCAGGAAGAACGGGCTGCTGACCGAACCCTGATCGCGCAGGACGAGCGCCCCCTGGCCGAGGTAGCTGAGGATGCAGGCCGGGAAGACGAGCAGCAGCCAGGCCCGGGTGATCGCCGGCCGGCCGAAGTGACCGAGGTCGGCGTAGAGGGCCTCGGCACCGGTGATCGCCAGCACGACGGCGGCCAGCGCGAAGAACGCGAGCCCGAAGTGGTCGGTCAGGAAGTCGAGGGCGTACGTGGGGGACAGAGCCCGGAGGATGCCGGGGTGGCGCGCGATCCCGGCCACGCCACACGTCGCGATCGCGAGGAACCACAGCACCATCACCGGGCCGAACGACCGGCCGATCCGCCCGGTGCCGAACCGCTGGACACCGAAGAGCACGATGATGATCGTCGCGGTGATCGGGACCACGTAGTCGGCGAGGTCGGGCTGGACCACCTTGAGCCCCTCGACCGCGGACAGGACCGAGATCGCCGGGGTGATCATGCTGTCGCCGAAGAACAACGAGGCGCCGAAGATCCCGAGCGCGGCCAGCACCGCCTTGGTCCGGCGGCCGCCCTGGACCGCCCGGCCGCGGATCAAGGTGATCAGCGCGAGGATGCCGCCCTCGCCGTGGTTGTCGGCCCGCAGGATCAGCAGCACGTACTTGATCGTGACGATCATCGTCACCGCCCAGAAGATCAGCGAGATGATCCCGTAGACACTGTCCGCCGAGACCGGCACCGGATGCGGGTCACCCGGATCGAACACGGTCTGCACGGTGTAGATCGGACTCGTCCCGATGTCACCGAAGACAACCCCGAGCGCCCCCACGATCAGAACCGTCCGGGCAGTACTACGGGGACCGGTGCGCTCGGGAGTCACCCCCCACGCCCCGCCCCGTCCGGACCCCGAACCGTGCCCACACCAGCATTGAAGCACGGGGCACTAGGCTGGCGGGGTGGACAGTCAGGCGAACTGGCGGGAGCAGCGGCGGGAGGCGGCGGCCGCGCAGGCCGAGGCGCTCGAACGCCGCCGGGCGTCCGAGACCGCGCGGGCACGGGCCCTGTTGACCGAGTTCGTCGCGCAGATGAAGGCGAAGGGATACGCCCCGGTGCCGCTGCGCGCGCACGTGGTCGGGTCCGGGACGAGCTACCGGACCGGCCTGACCGGGTGGTACCTGCGCCGGAACCGGTCCGTCGGTGTGGATGCCGAGGGCAACTTCTATGTGCTCGGCGTGCAGCCGAACCTGAAGGCCCGGCTGCTCGGGGTCCAGCCGCGGCCGTCCGACCCGCCGCTGGTGGTCGGCCAGGGTGCGCGCGACGGCGAGTCGATCCCGCTCCACCAGCTGCTCCGGCGTCGCCTGGAGGAGGGCGTCGACCCGGCCTAGTGCCGAGATTTAATCGGTGGCGGGGCCGCCGGACGGGCTGGTAGCGTCCTCGGTCTGTCTTTCGGGTGGCTTCCCTGCACTTGCGTGAAGGATCGAATCGAACCGGAGGAACTCTTCGGGGCGGGACCCTTGTCGGTCGCCGCCGTCCGTCGTTCCCCCCACCACCGAGTCGAGGCTCCTTCCGATGGTCGAAACCACACCTGCCCCTTCCCCCGAACTCCAGGCCGAACGCGGCTTTCTCACCGAAGCCCGGGCCGCGCTGGCCCGGATGTACCGCGACGTCGAGGGTCGCGAGATCCCGGTGATCGGCGGTGAGGACAACGACGAGCGCTTCACCAACGAGGCCAACGCCCGCGCGTACGAGCAGCGCACCCAGGCCCTGCTCGACCTGCCGGACGTGCCGTTGTTCTTCGGCCTGCTGGACTACGAGACCGGCACGATCGAGGACCTCGACCGGATCCACATCGGCCGCCGGCACGTGCACGACGGCAACGGCGTCCCGCTCGTCATCGACTGGCGGGCGCCCGTCTCGGTGCCGTTCTACCGGGCGACCCGTACCGACCGGCAGCGCGTCCTGCTCCGGCGGCGGTACGGCTTCTCGGACGCGGCCGAGCTGACCGGCTTCGAGGACGAGCCGCTGATCGGCGCCGGGTCCGAGGACCAGGCGGACGCGTTCCTGCGGGCCGAGATCGAGCGTCCCCGGACCGGGCCGATGCGCGACATCGTGGCCACCATCCAGCCGGAGCAGGACGACCTGGTCCGGGCGCCGCTGCACCCGACCGTCTGCGTGCAGGGCGCACCCGGTACCGGGAAGACCGCCGTCGGCCTGCACCGGGTCGCGTACCTGCTGTACACCGAGCGGGAGCGGCTGAGCCGGGGCGGCGTCGTGATCGTCGGGCCGAACCGCTCGTTCCTCTCCTACATCCGCAAGGTGCTGCCGGCGCTCGGCGAGGTCGACGTCCGCCAGATCACCATCGACGAGCTGATCCCACAACCGGCCGCGGCCGCGGACGACGCGGAGGCCGCCCGGGTCAAGGGCGACGCCCGGATGGAACGCGTCCTCCATCGCGCGCTCTGGTCCTTCGTCGGGCAGCCGACCGAGGGAATCCTTTACAGCAAGGGATCCCGGCGGTACCGCGTCCACGACGACGAGGTCCTGGACATCGTGACCGCGCTGCGGGAGTCGACCCGGTACGCCCCGGGCCGGAACGCGCTCGCGCAGCGGATCGCGCACGCCGTCCTGGTCCAGATGGAGCGGCGCGGCGAGTCACCGGACGACCGGGTCCAGAACGCCGTCGCCCGGTCGAAGCCGGTGAAGGCTCTCGTCGACGCGGTCTGGCCCCGGGTCGCGCCCGAGCAGATCCTGTACCGGTTGTTCTCCGACGCCGACTTCCTCGCGCAGTCGGCCGGCGACGACCTCACCGAGGACGAGCGGGCTGCCCTGCTCTGGCCGAAGGCGCCGCGCTCGTGGAAGTCGGCGCAGTGGTCGGACGCCGACACGGTGCTGCTCGACGAACTCGACGACCTGATCGAGCGCCAGAGCGGATCGCTCGGCCACCTGGTCCTGGACGAGGCGCAGGACCTGTCGGCGATGCAGCTGCGCGCTCTCGGCCGGCGCTGCCGGACCGGTTCGGCCACGGTTCTCGGCGACCTGGCCCAGGCCACCACGCCGTGGGCCGCCGGGTCGTGGGACCTGGTTCTCGGTCACCTCGCGAAGTCCGACGGCGTCGTGGCCGAGCTGGACCGGGGCTTCCGGGTGCCGGACCAGATCATCGAGTTCGCGGCGAAGCTGTTGCCGCAGATCGCGCCGACGCTGGGCGTACCGCGGGGAGTCCGGACGGTCGCCGACGCGCTGGCCGTGGTCCGGACCGACGAGCACTCGGTCCCGGCCGCGCTCGTCGATGCGTGCAAGGCCGCGCTGGCCGGTGAGGGGACGGTCGCGATGATCGCCGCCGACGACCAGGTCCCCGCGTTGCAGGAGGCGCTCGCGACAGCCGGCCTCGAGCCCGCGTTGCTCGGTGCGGCCGAGGACGCGATGGACACGGCCCGGCTGGTCTGCGTCCCGGCAAGCCTCGCGAAGGGGCTGGAGTTCGACGCGGTCGTGGTGGCCGAACCGGCGAACATCGTGGCCGCCGAACCCCGCGGCCTGCAACGGCTGTACGTCGTCCTCACCCGCGCGGTCAGCCACCTGCAGATCGTCCACGCGGCACCGCTGCCTGGTGCGTTGGGCCAGGGCTGACCAAACCCGAGTGCGGGGTCGCCGGTGCACGGGTTGATCCCGCGACCCAGTCGATCAAGGGAGACCCGGCGGCGCGTCTTGCATACTGGGGCGGTGAGTCAGGGCGAAGGCTTCGAGTCCGAGTCGGAGCGGGTGACGCGGCGGTTGCGCGACGACATCCTCGACGGAGTGCGGGCGCCGGGGGACCGCTTGGTGGAGCGGGACCTGGCCGAGGAGCTCGGGGTGAGCCGGGTGCCGGTCCGGGACGCATTGAAGGCGTTGGTCGCGGAGGGGCTGGTGACGCCGCGACCGCGGTCCTGGGCGGTGGTGCGGGAGTTCACCGATTCGGATGTGGCCGATCTCAACGAGGTGCGGGCGGCGTTCGAGCCGTTGACGTTCCGGCTCGCGGCCGAGCGGCGGACGCGCGAAGGACTGGAGCGACTGCGGGCCATGCTCGACGAGGAGTTCGCGGCGGCCCGGGCGAACGACGCGGTCCGGGCGCGGCGGGCGGGGGCCGATTTCCACGAGGTGGTCACCGAGTTGGCGTCGAACGAGTTGCTCACCGAGATCGAGCGGCCGGTGCGGAGCCGGCTGCGGTGGTTGATGGCGCAGCACGACGACCTGCTCGCGGTCGCGGAGCAGCACGAGGGCCTGTACACCGCGATTGCGAACCGGGACGTCACGGCGATCGACCGGCTGGTCGGCGAACACCTGAAGGCTTCCCAGCACCTGATGACTCGGGTGCGGCCGTAGCTCCGGTATACCGCGCAGATCTCCGCGGACGGACAGATCGAACGCCTTCTGCCGGCAGGCTGGTCAGTTTGGTATACCATTCTGGTCATGACTTCCTTGCTGCTTGCCAACGTGCGCCCGTGGGGCGGGCCGCCGGTCGACGTGGTGATCGCGGACGGCCGGATCGTGGACGTCGTACCGGCCGGGACCGCGACCACGACGGGGGAGCGGATCGACGGTCGCGGGCTGCTGGCGCTGCCCGGGTTCGTCAACGCGCACGCGCACGTGGACAAGAGCTGGTGGGGCCGGCCGTGGGTGCCGTACGGCGGTGAGGCGACGACGCAGGGCCGGATCGCGCACGAGCGCGCGGAGCGGGACAAGTACGGCATCCCCAGCGTGGACGGGGCGAAGGCGGTGCTGCGGGAGTTCCTCCGGCACGGCACCACGGCGACGCGGACCCACGTGGACGTGGACCTGGGGGTCGGGCTGCGCGGGATCGAGAACGTGCTCGCGGCCGCCGAGTCGCTCGGCAACGCGGTGGACGTGGAGATCGTCGCGTTCCCGCAGGACGGGGTGATGCGTCGGCCCGGCGTCCTGGATCTGCTGGACCGGGCAGCCGCGGAGGGCGCGACGAGTATCGGCGGACTCGACCCGGCATCGATCGACCGGGACCCGGTGGCCCAGCTCGACGCGCTCTTCGAGATCGCCGAGCGACGCGATGTGGGTCTCGACATCCACCTCCACGACGGCGGTGAGCTCGGCGCCTTCCAGTACGAGCTGATCATCGAGCGCACCCTCCGCGCGGGCCTCGCCGGCAAGGTCACGGTCTCGCACGGGTTCGCGCTCGGTGAGCTGTCCACCGATCGTCAGGCGCGGCTCGTGGACCAGCTCGGCGAGGCGGGGATCTCCTGGGCGACCGTCGCGCCGGTCCGGTCGGCGCCGTTGCCCTGGCGCGCCATGCGTGACCGAGGTGTCGCCATCGGGCTGGGCACCGACGGGATCCGCGATCTGTGGTCGCCGTACGGTGACGGCGATCTGCTCCGGGTCGCGCTCGGGTTCGCCCGGCTGCACGGGCTGCGGACCGACGACGAGCTGGCGTACGCGATCGAGCTGGCGACGACCGAGGGCGCGCGGTTCGTGCATCGGGAGCAGCACGGGGTGGCGCCCGGTTCGCGCGCCGATGTCGTCCTGCTCGACGCAGAGAACGTCCAGGACGCGCTGGTCCGGGCGCCGCGCCGTGAGCTGGTAGTTGCCGGCGGCAAGGTCGTGGTCCGCGACGGCGAGTTGCGCGTCTGAATGGCAGCAACCGTGATGGTGCGGCGTGCACTGGCCTCGCTGCACGGGAACCGGCCGTTTCGGCTGCTGTGGTTCTCCAACCTGTTTTTCTTCGGCGGTGTGTGGACGCAGACGCTGGTCCTTGGGTGGCTCGTGTACGAGACCACTCGATCGGAACTGCTCGTCGCCGTGTACACCGCGGCCCGGCTCGCGCCGATGCTGCTCGGGCCGTTCGCGGGGGCCTTCGCGGACCGGCACAACCGGGTCCGGCTGCTGACGATCGCGTGTGCTTGGGCACTGGTCGCGGTGAGCGCCGTCGCGGCGCTGACGTCACTGACCCGGCCGCCGTACTGGGCGCTGGTGGTCGGCGGCCTGGCGGTCGGCCTGGCGCAGTCGCCGTCCCAGCCCGCGCGCGCCTCGCTGGTCCTGGATCTGGTCGGGCGGCGGAACCTCAGCAACGCCAACGCGCTCAACTCGATGGCGATGAACATGACCCAGGTCGTCGGCCCGGCGGTCGGTGGCCTGATGATCAGCGGACTCGGTGCGCCGGCGGCGCTGTGGATCTCCACGGTCTGGTACGCGATCTCGCTGGTGCTGCTGTTGCCGTTGCGCGGTCTCGGTCAGGTGGCGCACGAACGCAGTGCGTCGGCCGTCCAATCGGTCGTATCGGGCCTGCGGGCGATCGTCCGGAACCGCCTCGCCACGGCGGTACTCCTGGTGACGCTGGCCGCGAACACGCTGCTGTGGCCGATCTACCAGTCCTTCATGCCCGTCTTCGCGCAGGAGTCGCTCGGCCTGGACGCCGCCGGGCTCGGTTGGCTCCTGACCTGTGGTGGCGTCGGCGGCCTGATCGGTTCGCTGGTGATCGCCGGAATGGGGGACTTCCGTCACAAGGGCGCGATGTTCGTCGTGGGGACCGCCGGCTGGGGGACGCTGTGGGCGCTGTTCGCGGTGTCCCGGAACCCGGTCGTCTCGTTCGTCCTGATGGGCGCGATCGGGCTGATGAGCGCGGCGTTCGGCGTCCTGCAGACCACGCTGCTGCTGATCACCACCGAACCCCACCTGCACGGCCGGGCCCTCGGCGTCCAGGAGCTTGCCATCGGCATCATGCCGGTCGCCGCCCTGGGCCTCGGCGCTCTCGCCGAGCACTTCGGCCTCGCCGCCACCACGTTCGTGGCAGCGGTGTTGCTGGTGGTCTGCCTGGTCGCACTGACCGTGTGGACCCCACAGCTGCTCAACGCGGAGCTCGGCTCCTCGGCCGATCGGCCCGCGGCGACACCGAGCGACGTGCTGTCTGGATGAGACCGCTTGTTTCGTGGTACGACGAGGCATGTCTGACTCGCTGGAAGCCACGGACCACGAGATCACGCTGCGCTGGGTGGAACCGGATCCGTCCCGACCCGCCCGCGACGTGCTCGTCCGGTTGATCGCGCTCACCGATGAAGCACGGGACAGCGGTGAGCTGGCCGAGTACCTGATGTCGGCCGGTGGGGACGGGACCTGGACGTGGACCGCGAAGCTGCCGGCCGATCTGCGGACGGCGTACCAGTTCTGCCCGCTCGAGGATCCGCTCGGCGCGGAGAAGCCGGACGAGGACCGCTGGCTGAGCATCCTGGCCGCGGGCGTCCCCGATCCGGACGCATCGGCGACGGTTCCACCGGGTCTGATCTGGGGCAATCCCGGAGCGGCGTCCGTCCTCGAACTGCCGGCCGCGCCACCCCAGCCCTGGGTGGCGAAGCGACCCGACGTCCGGCCGGGCACCCTGAGCCGCGTCGAACTCGGTGACTCGGCCGTCCACGTCTGGACCCCCGACACCGGCGACGGATCAGCCGATCTTCCGGTGGTGGTGTCGTACGACGGTGGGTCCTGGCTCCAGCTCGGTATCACGACCACGTTCGCCAATCTGGTGGCCGACAGGGTCGTACCGCCGTTCGTGGCGGTGCTGGTCGAGTCCATCCACGGGTCGGCGGATCGTGGTCCGACCCGGGTCCGCAGCCTGACTCGTCCCGACCAGTTCGCAGGTTTCGTCCTGGACGAGCTGCTGCCGTACCTGCGGTCGAACCGGGGCGTGACCGACGACCCGGAGCGAACAGTCCTGGCCGGGCAGAGTCTCGGCGGGCTCGCGGCAACGCACGTCGCGTCGATCGCGCCGGATCAGGTCGCCAAGGTGATCGGCCAGTCGGCGGCGCTGTGGTGGCCGGGTGACGATGCCGGTGGTGTGTCCGGCGCCGGCCTGATGGCGGCCTACGAGAACCCGGGTGTACCGCGGGTCGCGTTCTTCCTGGAAGCAGGCAGCGAAGAGGGCGAGCTGACCGCGGCGAATCGACGGTTCCGGGACGTTCTGACCGCTGCGGGCAACCAGGTCGCCTTCGAGGAGTACCGCGGTGGGCACGACTACGCCTGCTGGCAGGGCGGGCTCGCGGACGGCATCGTCGCGTCGTTGGGAGTACCGCGGCCGTCGTGAGCCGGATCGGCTCCGGTGTCCCAGCGCTCCAGCTTCGCGAGGAGGTCCCGCAAGATCTCGGCCACGTCCGGACGAGGTGTGAGGTTCGTGAGTTCCAGCGGATCTGCGGACAGGTCGAACAACTGCGGCGCACCGACCGGCCCGGCCAGAAGTTTCCACCGACCTGAGCGGACCATCCGCCGCTGACCGGCCTGGGTCACCTCGTTGACCGTGTCGATCACGAGTCGCCCGTCCGCGCTCCGCCGTACGCCGGGGGTCTGCTCACCGAGGTCGGTCTCCCGGTACGGCGGGCCCTCGCCCTGCTCGGCGTACACGCTCGCGTAGTCGGTCCCGTCGCTCGCCCCGGTGAGGACGGGGACGAGGCTCCGGCCCTGGACCCCGGTCGGTACCGGCTGACCGACGAGCTCGCAGATCGTCGGGAGCACGTCCGCGATCGACACGTGCGCCGGACTCGGCTCCCGGTCGGCCCGGACCCCGGCGCCGTGGAACACCATCGGGATGCGGGTCAGCACCTCGGGCAGCCCTGGGCCCTTGCGCATCAGCCCGTACTCGCCGGCGAAGTCGCCGTGATCGGCCAGGACGACGAGCAGGGTGTCCGCGAGCCGGCCGGATTCCTCGAGCCGGGTGACGAGCCGGGCGAGCTGGTCGTCGACCAGGCGCAGCATTCCGACGTAGTTGGCCCGAGCCCTGGCCAGGACGTCCGGCTCTGCCTCACCGCTGAGCTGCGCCAGCCGACCCGCGTACCGCCAGCTGAAGTCGCGCCGGTCCAGTTCGTCGAAGGTGGTCGCCGCCGAGGGCACGGTCTGCGGAGTGTACGTGGAGAAGTACGGTTCGGGGAGTTGGTACGGGACGTGCGGTTCGGGGATCGACAACCACAGGAACGACCGGTCGTCCGGTCCGGCCGAGTCCAGCCAGTCGATCGCCTCGTTCACCAAGCGCGCGGGAAGCTGCTGCTCGACCGGGAACGGCGTGGCCGTCGCGGTGGTCCCGGGATGATCGCGTAACCAGTTGTCGAACTCCGCGTCCTTGTCCGCCGACGCGCTCGGGGGGAGCCGGCCGTAGTGGCTGTACTCGACCCAGTGGTCCAGCCGGTCCGGGGTGAGGTGCGAGTGGTTCTTGCCCACCAACGCGGTCCGGAATCCGGCGGCGCCGAGGACGTCGATCAGGTCGTCGCCGCGGCTCGGATCGGAGTAGCCCGCGTTCCCGCGAACCCCGTGGCTGTTGGGGAAGCGGCCGGTCAGCAAGCTGATCCGCGCGGGCACGCACAACGGCGTGGTCGTGTACGCACGGTCGAACCAGCGGCCGTTGCGCGCGAGCCGATCGAGGGTCGGCGTGCAGTCGACCGCGAAGCCCTCGCGAGCGGTCAGGTCCGCGCGGTGCTGATCGGTCATGACGACGATGACGTTGCGCGGCCCGTCAGCCATGCTGACCCGCCGTACTCTCGCGTACCTCGAGGTGGAAGCCGGTGACGAACTCCCGTGGTCCCGGGGTGTCGTCGGCCTTCAGCCGGTCGGCGAGCAGCCGTACCGCGGTCTCGGCGATGTGCCGTTTGTCCGGTGCGATCGACGACAGGCTGGGCCGGCTGAACCTGCTCTCCGCGATGTCGTCGATCCCGACCACCGCGATCTCCGCCGGGACGTCGACCCCGTGGTCGTGGAACGCCCGCAGGGCTCCGTGCGCCAGCAGGTCGTTCGAGCAGAACACCGCGTCGGGCCGCTTGCTGAGCGACAACAGCCGGGTGGCCGCTTCGGCGCCGTCTTCGTGCCGCCAGCGTTTGCGCGGGATCACCAGTCGCGAGGACGGCCGCAACCCGGCCGCCAGCAGCGCGTCGCGGTACCCCTCGAAGCGGCCGCGGGTGACCGCGTCGGCGCTCTCGGCGGCACCGATCGAGGCGATCCTGGTCCGGCCGAGATCGATCAGGTGCTCGGTCGCCGCCCGGGCCGCCGCGTAGCTGTCGATCGCGACCCGGTCGGCGATCTTGGTCAGCCGCTCACCGAGCAGCACCATCGGCGTGGTGTCGGTCCGGGCGGCGAAGTCCTCGGCGGTGAGCCGGCGCGGGACGAACAGCAGCCCGTCGATCAGGTGCGACCGGATCCCTTGCAGGACGAGCCGTTCGCGGTCCGGGTCGGACTCGGTCTGGTCCACCAGCACGGTCCAGCCGTACGCCTCGGCCGCCTTCACCACCAGCTCGGCCAGCTCCGCGAAGTACGGGTTGCCGATCTCCGGCACGGCCAGCGCGATCACCCCGGACCGGCTGTGCCGCAGGCTGCGCGCGGACACGTTCGGCCGGTAGCCGAGCTCGACGATCACGTCCTCGACCCGGGCCCGGGTGTCGGCGCCGACCCGGCCGGTGCCGTTGACCACGTTCGACACGGTCTTGATCGAGACCCCGGCGCGCTCGGCGACGTCCTTCAGGCTGGCGGCCACCGGCGGCTCCTTTCGACGGTTCTCCGGGCCTGAACGATACAACGTGAGACCAGCTCGCGCCCGAATCCACCCCGGACATCCGCCCGATCAGCGCAATTCCCGGCCGAACCCTGTACAGCCGGGGCGGGTTCTTGGTACAACGCTGTACCAATCGCCACCCTGTCCATCGAGGAGGATCCACATGATCAGCAGGCGAGGTTTCCTGGGCGCATCGGCCGGTGCGGTGCTCGGCGCGCTCGCCACGAGTGCCTGCAGCACCGCTCCCGGTGGGGACGGCGGTGGCGGCCAGGCGGCCGGCGGCAAGGGGCTGCGCTGCTGGGACCACTTCCAGCCGCGGGCGGACCTGCACAAGAAGCTGTTCGCGGACTTCCAGAAGGCGCACGGGGTCGCGGTCGAGTACACCGTCTACAACCCGAACCAGCAAGGCCAGGCGCTGCAGCTCGCCTTCGGCAGCAAGCAGTTGCCGGACGTCTTCACCACGGCCGGTGTGCAGCTCCCGCAGGCACGGCTGCGCAAGGAGGGCTGGCTGGCCCCGATCGAGCTCGACAAGGAAGCCCTGTCGGCGATGCCGCAGGACGTCTTCCTGAACGGCTTCACCCACTTCGACGACAAGCTGTACTCGCTTCCGCTGGTCAGCTTCCGGCAGTACGCGACGCTGACTTGGTACAACGTGGAACTCGCCGAGAAGGCCGGCCTGGACCCGAAGCGCGACCTGGCCAGCTGGGACGGATTCCGCGCGTCCGCCCGCAAGATCGAGGCGGCCGGCGGCAAGGGGATCTCCGGCTGGGTCGCGCCGCTGCAGTTCGCCGAGCGGATGGGCGAGCACGTCACCGACCTGTCGATGGCGGCCGGCGGGGTCGGGTCGATGGACCCGAGGACCGGGGAGTACGCGCACGCCCGGGACGAGTACGTGAACGCGATCGAGTTCCTGGTCTCGCTGAAGAAGGACGACCTGCTCTTCCCGGCGTCCTCGTCGCTGGACGCGCGGACCGCCCGGGCCCGCTGGTCGACCGGCGTGGCGGGTCTGTTCTTCGACGGTCCGTGGAACGTCGGCGTGGTCAACGACCAGTTCAAGCCGTTCCTGGACAAGGTCGGCGTGGTCCCGATCCCGGTCGCCGAGGCCGGCCGGCCCGCGTACCTGTACTCCGCGCCCAAGGCCGGGGACTACTGCGTCGCGGCGACCTCGCAGCAACAGGACAAGGCGGCGGAACTGGTGAAGCTGTTCGCCTCCGAAGAGGTCATGAAGGCCGAGGCCGAGCAGATGGACGGGATGCCGGTGAACATCGACCTGGTCGACCAGGCGAACGTTCACCCCACCTACAAGGAGGCGGCCGCGATCTTCCGCAACCAGGTGCGGCTGCGGCCCGCCGCGGAGGTGCGGAACCCGGGCGTGAGCGAGGTGGTCGCGGAGATGAAGCAGATCCAGCCGCCGCTCGGCCAGATCGTCCAAGGCGCGTTGAGCGGCCAGGTGAAGGACGTCCGGAAGGCGCTCGCGGAGTACGACAGCAAGCTGACCGCCGAGCGGGACCGGGCGGTGAAGGCGGTCGCCGCGAAGGGCGGGAAGGTCGCCGTGTCCGACTGGGCCTTCGCGAACTGGACGCCGGGGCAGGACTACGACCGCGACAAGTACAAGTCTGCGTGAGGAGCAGGGAACCGGTGGCTGTCACAGTCGTCCCCGACGCGCCGCCCGAGCGCGGTACCCGTCGGTCCCCGAAGGCCGGCCGGGATCGCCGGCTCGGCCGCAACCAGCTGTGGGTGTGGTTGTTCCTCACCCCGACCGTGGTGCTGTACGGCGTCTACACGGTCTATCCGATCCTGGCCAGCTACTGGTACTCGTTCGTCGAGTGGAACGGCTTCGACGCGGACAAGACCTGGGTCGGGCTGGCGAACTACCGCGCGGTGCTGGCGGATCCGCTGTTCTGGAACTCGTTCAAGATCACCGTGCTGTTCATGGTCGCCGTGGTGCCGCTGAAGGTGCTGCTGACGTTGCTGCTGGCGCTGGTGCTGAACTCGCCGAAGCTGCCGATGCGGACGCTGTTCCGGACCGCGTTCTTCCTGCCGGTGGTGACCACGACCGCGATCGTCGGCGTGGTCATGCAGTTCGTCTTCGACCCGGCGTCCGGACCGGTGAACACACTGCTCCGCGAACTCGGTCTCGTGGCTGACGGCATCAACTTCCTCGGTGACCCGAAGACCGCGCTGTGGACGGTGGTCTCGGTGTACATCTGGAAGTGGTTCGGCGTCACGCTGATCTACTGGCTGGCCGCGTTGCAGACCGTGCCGGACGAGGTGTACGAGGCGGCCGCGATCGACGGGGCCGGACCGTGGAAGCTGCTGCGGCACGTGACGTTGCCGTTGCTGAAGCCGTTCGCGGTGATCATCACCCTGCTCACGCTGGAGAGCACGTTGAAGGTGTTCGACCTGATGCTGACGATGACCAACGGCGGGCCGTTCTACGCGACCGAGGTGGTCGAGATCTATATCTACCGGTGGGCCTTCGCGGCCAGCGTGCCGCAGCTCGGGTTCGCGTCCGCGGCCGCGGTGGTGTTCGGCCTGTTCGTCGGACTGGTCGGTCTGTTGCAGCTGGCCGGGATCCGAGCCGCCCGGAAGACGAGGAGTGCCCGATGAGTACCGCCGACGAGGTCCTGCCGGCGCGACGCCGGACCGGGAACAGACGCCGTCCCGGGAACAACAAGTGGAGCGGGGCGCGGTTGGTCCGCCGGTTGCCGTGGTGGTTCGCGGCCGCCGTGATCGCGATCGGTGGCCTGCTGTGGATCTACCCGTTCCTGTGGATGGTCGGCGCGTCGCTGAAGAATCCGCTCGAGGTCTTCACCGCCGGGCTGTCCCTGCTGCCGGAGAAGGCCGAGTGGGGCAACTACAGCCGGGCGTGGAGCGACGCAGGCTTCGGCAAGTACCTGATCAACACGGTGATCGTCACCGTGACGACCGTGGTCCTGGTCGTGCTGCGGTGCGCGATGGCGGGGTACGTGCTGGCCCGGCAGAGCTTCTTCGGCAAGAAGGTGGTGATGGTGATCCTGATCGCCACCTTGTTCGTGCCGACCGGGTACACGATCATCCCGGTGGTCGAGATCTCCCAGCAGCTCGGCCTGCTCAACTCACTCAGCGGGATGGTGCTCGCGCTGGCCGGTGGCGCGCACGTCGCGTCGATCCTGCTGTACCTGGGCTACTTCCGGCAGTTGCCGCGGGAGCTGGAGGAGTCGGCGGTGATCGACGGGGCGGGGTTCTTCAGCATCTTCGCCCGGATCATGCTGCCGCTGGCGAACCCGGTCACCGCGACGGTCACCCTGCTGACCTTCCTGGGCACCTGGAACGCGTTCTTCCTCCCGCTGGTGTTCAGCTTCTCCCGGCCGGACCTGCGCACGCTGAGCGTGGGCATGCTGGCCTTCGTGGGCGAGAACTCCACCGACTGGTCCGGGATGGCGGCGGCCGCCTCCATCTCGCTGCTGCCGGTGGTCGCCCTGTTCGTCCTACTCCAACGCTACTTCGTCGAAGGAATCGCAGGAGCCGTCAAGTCATGACCTCACCCGAGAACCAGCCCGGTCCCGCCGAACGGCCGAACGTCCTGCTGATCTGTACCGATCAGCAGCGGTTCGACACGATTCGTGCCTACGGCAACGACCAGGTGCTGACCCCGAACCTCGACCGGCTCGCCCGCGACGGCGTGCTGTTCGAGAACTGCTATGTCCAGAACCCGGTCTGCGCGCCGTCGCGGGCCACCCTGATGACGTCGCGCTACCCGCACGCGCACGGCCTGTGGGCGAACGGCGTCCACCTGCCCGACGACGAGCGGTTCTTCACCAAGGCGCTCGCCGATGCCGGGTACGACTGCGGCCTGGTCGGCAAACTGCACCTGTCCGCCTGCAAGGACGGCCGGCTGGAACCGCGGCACGACGACGGGTTCCGGGTCTTCCGCTGGGCCCACGACCCGTACCGGGGCTCGTCGGAGAACCAGTACCACCGCTGGCTCCAGGTCGCGCACCCGGATCTGTACGCCAAGGCGCTCGAGGAAGGCGGCGGCGGCTTCGACAACCTGCCGACCGAGGCGCACTACAGCCGGTGGATCGGCAACGAGACCATCGACTACCTGCGGTCGTCCCGGGACACGTCGAAGCCGTTCTGCTTCATCGCCAACTTCTTCGACCCGCACCACGGCTTCGGAGCGCCCAAGGAGTACCTCGACCGGTACGACCCCGACAAGCTGAGCCGGCCGGTCACCCGGGACGGCGAGCTGGACACCAAGCCGCCGATCCTGACCGAGGCGTCGAAGGAGTCGTACGGCGGTCACGCCCGCGGGTACACGACGTACAGCGAGGACGAGCTGCAGGAGACCAAGGCGGCGTACTACGCGATGGTCAGCCTGGTCGACGACGAGGTCGGGCGGATCCTGGACGCGCTGGAGGACGAAGGGCTGGCCGACAACACGATCGTGGTGTTCACCAGCGACCACGGCGAGATGCTCGGCGACCACCAGCTGATGCTGAAGGGCCCGATGATGTACGACTGCGCCGTCCGGGTGCCGTTGATCGTCCGCTGGCCCGGACAGCTCCCGGCCGGCGAGCGCAGGTCCGAGCTGGTGCAGTGGATCGACCTGGGCCCGACGTTGCTGGAGGCAACCGGCGAACTGCCGCTCCCGCGCGGGCAGGGGATGAGCATGCTCCCGTTGGCCCGCGGCGACGAGGACGCTCCGACCCGCGGCTGGGCGTTGTGCGAGTACCGCAACAGCGGGCATCCGTACGACCCGGCCGTGCACACCACGATGCTGCGGACCGGGCAGTGGAAGCTCATCGCGTATCACGGCGCGCCGGCGACCGATCGCGACCGCACCGGCGAGCTGTACGACCTGGAGTCGGACCCCGACGAGCTGACGAATCTGTGGGACCACCCGGACCATCTCGGTGACCGGCTCCGGTTGCAGGAGCACCTGCTCGACGTCCTCGTCGCCACCGAAGACCGCAGCCAGCCACGACTGGCCCACTACTGACGAAGGGCACGACTCCGACGATGGCGAATCCCGACCTGACCCATCCCCGGCCCCAGCTGGTCCGGGACGGCTGGACCGACCTGTGCGGCGAGTGGCGCTTCGCGTTCGACGACGACGACCGTGGACTCCGGGAGCGGTGGTGGACGTCGGCCGAGGCGTTCGACCGGGCGATCACGGTCCCGTATCCGCCCGAGTCGAAGGCGTCCGGCGTGCACGAGACCGGGTACCACCCGGTGCTCTGGTACCGGCGTACCTTCGAGGCCGCGGCGGTCGAAGGGCGGCGGACCCTGCTGCACTTCGGCGCGGTCGACTACCGCGCGAAGGTGTGGGTGAACGGCGTCCCGGTCGGCGACCACGAGGGCGGCCAGACCCCGTTCGCCCTGGACGTGACCGACGCGCTGGACCCGGCACAGCCCGAGCAGGTGCTCGTGGTCCGGGCCGAGGACCAGCCGCTGGACGTCAGCCAGCCCCGCGGCAAGCAGGACTGGCTGCCCGAGCCGCACGCGATCTGGTACCACCGCACCTCCGGGATCTGGCAGCCCGTGTGGACGGAAACGGTCGCCGAACTGCACGTGTCGGAGGTGCGGTGGACTCCGGAGATCGGCGACGCCCGAGTGCGGATGGCGCTGCAGCTCAGCGGAGTCCCGGCCGGTCCGGTGACTGTGCGGGTGGTGCTGCGCCTCGGTGAGGAGGTGCTGTCCCACCAGACCGTCCAGGTCCGCGACAATGCAAGCGAGCACGACATCGCGGTGCCCGCGTTGCGCAACGGCCAGTACCGACAGCGGTTGCTCTGGTCCCCGGAGTCGCCGACCCTGATCGACGCCGAGGTCACGCTGCTCGACGACGGCACCATGGTGGACGAGGTGAGCAGCTACCTCGGCCTGCGCAGCGCCGAAGTGGCCGACGGCCGGTTCCTGCTGAACGGCCGCCCGTACTTCCTCCGCCTCGTTCTCGGTCAGGGGTACTGGCCGCAGTCCCACCTGACCGCACCCGACGACGCCGCGTTGAAGCGGGAGGCCGAGCTGATCAAGGAGCTCGGGTTCAACGGCGTCCGGGTGCACCAGAAGGTCGAGGATCCGCGGTTCCTCTCCTGGTGCGACCGGCTCGGCGTACTGGTGTGGGGCGAGATGGCCAACGCGTACGAGTACTCCGTCCCGGCCGTGGAGCGGCTGACCCGCGAGTGGCTCGACGTGGTCCGTCGCGACGTGAGCCACCCTTGCGTCGTCACCTGGGTGCCGCTGAACGAGAGCTGGGGCGTCCCGGACATCGCGGAGCGCGCGGACCAGCAGCACTTCGCGACCGCGCTGTACCACCTCACCAAGGCGATCGACCCGTCCCGCCCGGTGATCTCGAACGACGGCTGGGAGCACACCGAGAGCGACATCTGGGGCGTTCACGACTACTCCCCGACAGAAGCCGGTCTGCGCGAGCGGTACGGCGATGCCGACGCGGTGCACCGCACTCTGCACGAGCGCTGGCCGGGTCGTCACCGGGTCCTGCTCGGTGATCCGGTGAACGCGGGACAGCCGGTGGTCCTGACAGAGTTCGGTGGGCTGAGCTACACGCCGTCCGCGGGGGAGAAGTGGTTCGGGTACGGCACGGTCGAGTCGGCCGACGAGCTCCGGGACCGACTCGGCGAGCTCATCGGCGCCTTGCTCGACAGCCCCGAGGTGGCCGGCTTCTGCTACACCCAGCTCACCGACACCGAGCAGGAGCGCAACGGCCTGCTCACCGAGAACCGCGAGCCCAAGCTCCCGCTCGACGTCGTCCACGAGATCCTCACCCGACCGGCCCGCGCCGTCCCGACCGAAATGGTCGACGCGCAACGCTCCCGCGCCAGGGCCCGCATCCGCTAGCACCGTCCAGAGTCCGCCCGTTTTGGAGGTTGTCGTGCCAGCTTCGTCGATCCGTCCCACCTCACGCCGTACCCGGCTCGGTGCTGTTCTGGCCGGCCTGCTCCTCGCGGTCAGTCTCGGCGCCGCGGTCCCGTCCCCGGTCGCCGCGAAACCAGCAGAACCTCAGCCCGTCCTCGATCCGGCGGCCGACCCCGGTCTACTGCACGCCGAGGGACGGTACTGGGCGTACATGACCGGTGGCCTGACCAAGGTCGCCTCGGCGCCCACACCGCAGGGACCGTGGACGACTGGTCCCGACGCACTGACCCGTTGGCCGGACTGGGCCTCCGGACAGGGAGCCGTGTGGGCGCCGGACGTCCTGCACACCGCAGACGGGTACGTGCTCTACTACGCCGCGATCGCCAAGGCCTTCGGCGGGCAGCGCTGCATCGGCACCGCGGTCTCCGACCAGCCGGGCGGTCCGTACGTACCGTCGGACCGCCCGCTGATCTGCCCGGTGCGCCAGGGGGAGGACCCGGTGGCGGACCGGCCGGACCAGACCTCCGGTGTGATCGACCCGTCCCCGTTCGTCGACAGCGACGGCCGGACCTACCTGCTGTACAAGACCCAGAAGACGCCGGGCACGTTGCGCATGGTCGAGGTCACCGCCGACGGCCTGCATGTCGCGCAGGGCGCGGTGAGCCGTGAGCTCTGGCGGCAGGCGGACAGCATCGAGAACCCGGTGATGGTCAAGCGCGGCGACTGGTACGTCCTGCTCGCCTCGGCCAACTGGTACGACCAGTGCCGCTACGCGACCGTCTGGCGGCGGTCCACCGACAAGTGGTCGTTCGCGGACAAGGCCGAGCACACCCTGCTGAACAAGGCGAACACGGGACTCTGCGGACCCGGCGGCGCGGACGTGGTGACCGGACCCGACGAGCCGAGCCGGATCTTCCTGCACGGCTGGGTCTGCCCGCCGGACGGCCGCCCGTGCCCGTACGACGGGCTCGTCACCGACCCGGCGAAGCGGCGCGTCATGTACACCGCGGTGCTGACCTGGGGCGACGACGGCGCGACCCCGTCGGTACCGGCCTTCCTCTCACCGCTGAAGCCGCCTACCGCGAGCTGAGGATCAGGCCAGCCGGATCCGGAAGATGGCGGCCCGGGCCTCGTGGCTGTCCACGCTCATCGGGGTCGTCCTGGTCCCGAGCAGGTCGAGCTGGACGGTCCCGTTCCCGGGCAGCCAGTTGATCCGGTCGATGCCGCGGGCGAACACCTTCCGCTCCGCGGCCTGGCCGGTCGCCTTGTCGTAGCCGGCCCGGTTGGTGTCGGCCGTCCAGATCACCAGGTGGCCGCGGTCGTGGTGGGCCATCACCCGCTCGCGGTGGGTCAACTTGTGCAGGTCCCACTCGTCGCGCAGGTTCGGGTTCTGCTCGCCGTTGTACGCGCCGGCCAGGTAGTGCGTGTTGATCAGCACGAACTTCAGCCCGGCGTGGGACCGGTGCTCGACGACCACCTCGTTGATCCAGCGCGGCGGGGTCACGCCACCGATCCCGCCGTGCACGAAGGTGGCCTTGGAGTTGACCACCTGCCACGGGCGCGGGACGGAGACGGGCACCCGGTACGAGGTGTCGTGATGCAGGAACGCGTTCTGGTAGGCGTCACCGAAGTGCCGCGAGATCATCGCCGGCTCGCCGGTGTCGCCCTCCCGGATCTCCTGCCAGCCGACCACCGGCCGGGTGCCCGGATCGCCGTTGCGAACGGCCCGGATCGCCGCCTCCCGGGCGCCCAGGTGCTTGCGGCCGATGTTCGCTGTGATGATCGGGAGCCGGATCCACCCGGTCGCCGCCGCGGCCGGCCCGGCTCCGGCCACCGTCCCGAGGGACGCGGCACCGGCGACCGCGCCGCCGCCGAGCAGGAGGGCCTGTCGTCTGCTGATCCTGTGAGTCATTGCCACCTCCGCAAGAGCCTGGCCACATGACCAGGGGGCGAATGTCTTGTCGGCCGGTTGAGACGGACGAGCCGCCGCTTCGGTTGCACGGGTATCGGTCAGCCGACCTGGATCTCGACGTGGTGCCGGCCGGTGAGCGTTGCCGGTACGGCGGTTTCGGTGGGGGAGACGTGGACGCCGTCGAGCTGGAGCGACACGATCTCGGTGCCCTCGCCCCGCAAGGTGAGGTCGAGGACGGCACCGCGGTACTTGAGTGAGCGCAGCGACCACTCACCCCGGTACCGTGGGGGCAGCGTCGGCTGGAAGGCGAGACCGGCCGGGGTGAAGCGGATGCCGAACAGGCCCTCGTGGACCAGCCGGAGCAGGGCCGTCGCGGACCAGGTCTGGTCGGGCAGCGACTCCCACTGGCGGCCGACCTGCCAGCCGCCGTCCACCGCACCGGTGGTCGCGTTGTAGAGCTCGAACAACTCGTCCCCACTCGACCGGAACAACCGGACCAGGTCGTCGAGGGTCCGGCCGAACTCGTCCGCCCGGCGCGCGGCGGCCGCGGCGTACCCCCACAGGCCCATCACCATCGGCCAGCAGATGGCGTTGTGCCGGCCCGGGTGCTCGGCGTCGAAGCGGTCGAAGTGCGGCCACACGTTCACCACGCCGAACGGCTCGTGCCGGATCCCGGCGATCAGCTCGGCGGTCCGTTCCGATCCGGCCAGGCCGAACTCGAGGACCAGGGCCAGTCCGGCCGTCTCCTGGTGCGGGTCGAGCCCGTCCGCGCCGAGGAAGTACCCGTACCGGCCGGCCTGCTCGGACCACAGGTTCCGCTCGATCGCGGCGACCAGCTCGACCCGCTGCTGGTGGTACGGCACCGGGTCCTCGCCGACCTCGGCCGCAAGTTGCCCGAGGCAACGGAGCGCCTCGGTGTAGATCGCGTTGGTGGACAGGCAGCGCAGGTCCGCGGCGCCGGGGTGGTCGAGCACGAACGACGAGGCGTTGCCCGGCTGGTACGGCGGCTCCGGCAGCCCGGCGATCCCGTCCTGCATCAGCGCCGGACCCCGGTACAGCCCGGTGCCCGCGTCGAAGCGGTCGCGCCGCAGGATCTCCAGCGAGGCCCGGCCGATCCGGTACGCCTCCGCGGCGAACGCGGCGTCCCCGGTGACCAGGTGGTGGTGCCGGGCGCCGATCACCCAGATGATCTGGTCCCACCACTGGTTGTCCTGTGCGACCACGTCGCCCTCACACACCTTCAGCAGGGTGTGCCGGGCGACGTCGGGCGCGAGCAGGCTGACCGCGTGCCACGAGTTGATCGCGGCATCCCGGGTCCAGGGGTCCGAGTACCCGCCGCCCGCGCGCACGTACGCCGTACCGGGCTCGGTGTCGGGGACCACGTTGACGTCGAGCAGGTTGTGCAGGGCCGCGGCGTAGACCGCCCGCAGGTCCTCGCCGCACGCGCCGGACGGGGGCATCAGCTCAGGGCGATCGCTCATCCCCTCACCCTCTCATCCGGATCGATCGGGCTCGAAATCTTGACGGGGTTAAGTAAATGTTCCAATATCCTATCGGATCCGAGTCCCGGAGCCGCGGCGCCGACCGTGACGTCCGGGGGCCTCGGTTGGCAGATCTTCAGAGAGGTCACCGCTCATGACCAGATCCGTTCGGACCCGGGCACTACGAGGAGCCCTGGTGGGCCTCGCAGTCGCCGGGCTCTTCGCGACCGGCCTGTCGGCCACGTCGTCCGCCGTCCCGGCGCCCCAGCTGGACGCCGCGCCGGCGAGCGCGACCGGCGGCCCGGCGGGGGAGAAGGCGCTGAAGCCCTACATGGGCTGGAGCAGCTACAGCATGCAGGTGTACAACACCGACGGGCAGAGCTGGATCACGGCGGCTCAGCTCAAGGCCCAGTCGGACGCCATGCACGAGAAGCTGCAGCCGTACGGCTACGAGTACCTCAACATCGACGCCGGCTGGAACGGCGGCATCGACGACTACGGCCGGCCGGTGCCCAGCAAGACCCTGTACCCCGAGGGCCTGCAGGCCGTGATCGACCACATCCACGGGAACGGCCAGAAGGTCGGGCTCTACGGCATCCCCGGCATCGGCAAGGAGCTGATCGACGCCAACCTGCCCGTGTACGGCGCCGAAGGTTGCCGGACCGGCGACCTCCCGGTCCTGCCGCTGCAGAAAGCGGACTACTGGGGCCTCGGCTACAAGGTCGACTTCTCCAAGCCGTGCGCGCAGAAGTACATCGACTCGATCGCGGACCTGTACGCCGAGTGGGGCGTCGACTTCCTGAAATTCGACAGCGTCACCCCGGGCTCGGGAATCAGCGACCTGTCGCTGGACTCCCGCGACGACGTGAAGGCGTGGTCGCAGGCGCTGAAGCGGCACGGCATCTGGCTCGAGCTGTCCTGGGCGCTCGACATCAACCACGCGGACTACTGGAAGCAGTACGCGAACGGCTGGCGGATCGACTGGGACGTGGAGTGCTACTGCCCGGGGCAGGCGCTGACGGCCTGGCCGAACATCTCCCGGCTGTTCCCGAAGCTGGCCGACTGGTGGCGGCACGCCGGTCCGGGCGGCTGGAACGACCTGGACTCGCTCAACGTCGGCAACGGCCAGATGGACGGGCTGACCAAGGACGAGCGCCGGACCGCGGCCACGTTGTGGGCGGTGTCGACGGCCCCGCTGTACATCGGCAACGACATGACCCGGCTCGACTCGTACGGCCTGGAGCGGCTGACCAACCGGGAGGTCATCGCCGTCAACCAGGCCGGGCGTCCCGCGCAGCCGGTGTCGACGAAGTCCAACCGGCAGGTCTGGTACTCGCTGAACCCGGACAACAGCTACACCGTCGCCCTCTTCAACCTGGGCCAGACCGACGCCGACATGACGGTGAACTGGGCCGACCTCGGTTTGGACGGCACCGCGAAGGTCCGCGACCTGTGGGCCCGCAAGGACCTCGGCCAGTTCGCGTCCGGATACGTCGCGCAGGACGTGCCGGTGCACGGCGCCCGGTTGTTCAAGGTGACTCCGCAGAAGAACTCGGCGATCACCGTCAACGACGACGACCTGCGCGTGGAGTACGACGGCACCTGGAAGCGCAACGGCAACTACGAGGTGCCCGCGGTCTCCGAGCCGCTGAGCATCGCGGTGACGGACTCGTCGGCCAAGGCCGGGGCGGCCGGCAAGGCGAGCGACCTCGCGGTCCGGACGGTCGAGGTGAACAACGACAACGCGCAGATCGTCTACACCGGATCGTGGAGCCGGAGTTCGGGCCGCGGGCTCGGTGACTACCAGGACGACGTGCAGTACACCGAGGCCAACGGCGACGCCTTCTCGTACAGCTTCGTCGGGACCGGGATCGACTACGTGACCGAGACCCACAACTCGCAGGGTGACGTGGACATCTACGTGGACGGTCAGTTCAAGAAGACGGTCAGCACGTACCAGGCGGAGGGCCGGGGTGCGCAGCAGGTCGTGTACAGCATCTCGGACCTGCCGAACGGGACCCACACGCTCCGCGCGGTGAAGAAGTCGGGCCAGTTCATGCTGCTGAACAAGCTGAACGTGCGCCAGGAGAGCCTGCTGAACCCGGACAAGGCGGCCTTCGACAAGAACCCGGCCGCGCAGGCCGACGTCAGCATCGAGATCGGCCGCGACTCGGGCGAGCTGGTCGCGGTGTCGAAGGGCGGCCAGGACCTGGTCAAGGGGACCGACTACACCGTCGACGGCCAGGTGGTGACGCTGAAGAAGGCGTACCTCGCGACCCAGCCGGTCGGGACCACGGCACTGGCGTTCGAGTTCCGCGGCGACCACCGCGACGACGTGCACTCCGCGACGGCGAACGGTGCCGCGATCGACTTCGCCTTCCAGGGCACCGGGGTGCAGTGGATCACCGCCCTCGGTCCCGACCAGGGTGAGGCCGACGTCTACGTCGACGGCAAGCTGGTCCGCCGGGTGAACCTGGCCAACGACGTCCGCGTCACCGGCCGGGAGGTGTTCAGCTCGACCGGCCTGAGGAACGGGCCGCACACGCTGCGCATCGTCAAGGTGTCGGGCGACGCGCTGCGCAACGACACGATCCGCTACACGATCGCCAAGTAGGCCGGCCACCGGCGCGAGGTCGTGATGACCTCGCGCCGGTTCGCTGGTTCTCGGTTACGCCGATTCCGCGGCGCAGGTGTCAACCTGGGCCGGCCGGTCGGCGGGTCAGCGGGAAGGGCGGAGCGGGAGGGCGACGCGGAAGACGGTGTCGCCCGGTCGTGAGTCGATCGTGATGCTGCCGCCGTGGTCCTGCTCGACGATGCGGCGGGCGATGTCGAGGCCGAGCCCGGTCCCCTTGCCGGCCTCCTTGGTGGTGTAGAACGCCTCGAACGCCCGCGCCGCCACCTCGGCCGGCATCCCCGGTCCGGTGTCCCCGATCTCGACGACGAGCTGCTCGCCCTCGGCCCGGGTACTGATCCGCAGGACGCCGGTCCCGTCCATCGCGTCGACGGCGTTGTCGATCAGGTTGGTCCAGACCTGGTTGAGCTCACCCGCGTACGCCTCGATCCTGGGCGCGTCGGTGGCGTACGACCGGATCACCTCGACGCCACCGCGGAGCTTGTGGCCGAGCATCACCAGGGTGCTCTCGATGCCGTCGGTCACGTCGACCTCCTGCAGGGAGCCACGGTCCATCTGCGAGTACGACCGGACGGCGGTGACCAGGTCGGAGATGCGCCGGGTCGCCTCCTTGACCTCGCCGAGCAGGGTCGCCGCCGAGAGGGTGCTCGCGACCCACTCGAGCCCGGGCTCCAGGGCCGCGTCGCCGAGCATGTCCGCGGCCCGCTCGCACCAGGCGACGTCGGCACCGGCCGCGGCCAGCGTGGGCGCGATCACCCAGTCGCGGTCGACGCCGTGCCGGGTCAGCCAGGACGAGATGTCGAGCTCGGTGTCCGCGGCCGTGAGCGGGTCCGCGAGTCCGGCGCCGGGCTCGAGCTCCAGGCGGAGCTTGTCGAGGGCGGTGAACTGCGCCGCGGTGATCTGGCCGTCCGCCAACTGGCCCAGGGCCGACAGCAACGTCGTACAGGCCTTGTCGAGGGCGCTGACCGACCTGGTCGCGGCGGCCGCCGGGTTGTTGATCTCGTGGGCCAGGCCCGCGGCCAGCTTGCCGAGGGTGACCAGCGATTCGCGCTGCCGGGCCATCGCCTCGATCGAGCGCGCGGTGCCGTACAGCCCCTTGACCAGGTGGCCGCCGAACGGGAACCACGCGTCCGTCCGCTCGCGCAGGGCTTCGGCCGGGACGCGGAGGATCCGGCCCTCGACCACGCCCTGCCCGGTCGCGAGGTACACACCGTGCTCGTCCCAGGCGCGGAACCCGCCCGCCCACCGGCCCGGCACGTCCATCCGCCCGACCACCACGTCCTCGCGGCCGATGTGGCGGCGCAGCGCGAGTGCTCCGTCGACGAGGACCCACCAGAAGTCGGCCGGATCGCCTTCGTGGAAGAGGTCGACGCCTGGTTCGACCCGGACCTCGGTACCGGCCGCCAGCAGCTCGGCCAGCTGGTCGTCGGTGAGCCCGTCGAAGAGGGCGAGCCCGCGCAGGTCGGCGACGTCCATCAGACCGTGGCCAGGTAGCGGTGGACCAGGTAGATCGCCATCGCGCCCTCACCGACGGCGGACGCGACCCGTTTCATCGAGTCGAGCCGGACGTCGCCGGCCGCGAAGACCCCCGGCGTACTCGTCTCCAGCGCGAAAGGTGGACGCGGCAAGGACCAGTGCCCGGTGTACTGCGCGCCGAGCAGGTCCTGGCCGGTGACCACGAAGCCGCGGTCGTCCCGGGCCACTGCGGTCCCCACCCAGTCGGTCCGCGGCGCCGCGCCGACGTACGCGAACAGCCAGCTGGTCTGGACGTCCTCGGTCGCGCCGGTGGTCCGGTCGGCCAGGGTGAGCGCCTCCAGGTGGCCGTTGCCCCGGCAGCCGATCACCTCGGTCCGGCAGCGCACCTCGATGTTCGGCGCGGCCGCGATCTTGTCGATCAGGTACTGCGACATCGAGGTGGTCAGGGTGGCGCCGCGGACGAGCATCACGACGCGCTTGGCGAACCGGGCCAGGTTGAGGACCGCCTGACCGGCCGAGTTCGCGGCACCCACCACGTACACGTCGTCGCCCTGGCACTGGCTCGCCTCGCTCGCGGTCGCGCCGTAGTACACGCCCCGGCCGGTGAGCTCGGCGAGGCCGGTCGCTTCGAGCCGGCGGTAGGAGACGCCGGTCGCGATGATGAGGGCGCGGGCCTCGATCTCACCCGAGCCCTCGAGCAGGACGGCGTGCACGGGTCCCCGGGTCTGCAGGCCGGTCACCGAGCGCGCGAGCACCATCTCCGCGCCGAACCGGGACGCCTGCGCGACAGCTCGGCGGGCGAGGTCGGACCCGGTCAGCCCCTTGGGGAAGCCGAGGTAGTTCTCGATCGCGGCACTCTGTCCGGCCTGACCACCGGGTGCCTCGCGCTCGACGATGACCGTGCTCAGTCCCTCGGAGGCCGCGTACACGCCCGCGGCCAGGCCGGCCGGTCCGCCGCCGACGATGCAGACGTCGTACAGCGGCTGCCGTGCGGTGGTCCGCAGACCGAGGGCGGAGGCGAGCTCGACGGGACTGGGGGAGCGCAGCGTCTCTCCGTCCGGAACCAGGACCAGCGGCAGCTCGGAATCCGCGGCGCCGGCCAGGTCGCGAAGGCGCTGGGCCTCGGTGTCGTGGTCGGTGTCGTACCAGCGGTACGGCACGTGGTTGCGGGCCAGGAAGGTCTTCACCTCATGGCTGCGATCGGACCACCGGTGCCCGACGACCCGGATGTCCGAGGTGTGTTCGGGGTGGGCGTCCCGCCAGTCGCCGAGCAGGTCGTCGACCACCGGGTACAGGTGCTCCTCGGGCGGATCCCACGGCTTGACCAGGTAGTAGTCGAGGCCGATGGCGTTGATCGCCTTGATCGCGACGTCGGTGTCGGCGTACGCGGTGAGCAGCAGGTACTTGGCGTCCGGCGCCTGCCGGCGGGCCGCGGCCAGCAGTTCGATCCCGGTCATCCCGGGCATCCGCTGGTCGGTCGCGATCAGCGCCACCGGTTGGTTACGCAACGCCAGCTTGGTGAGGACGTCGAGCGCCTGCGCACCCGAGGTGGCCCGGACGACCAGGTACTCCGTGCCGTACCGCTCGCGCAGATCACGCGAGATCGCGGCCGACACCTCGGGGTCGTCGTCGACGGTCAGAATGACGGGTTTGCTCATGCACGCGGCCTTCCGGCAGCCTCGTCGCCGCCCCCCATGGGCAAGACCGAGGACCAGTTCCGCCAGGATAACCACGATCACAGCCGTGGCAGCAGACCTCGGATCGATCGGCTAGGAGTCCCAGATCGGGCCGAGGGCGGGGATGCCGAGGCGCTCCAGGCCGTGGACCACGGTCCAGGTGACCCTCTTGTTCGAGACGCAGACGACCGCTTCGGCACCGGACGAGGAGTACGCCGAGTAGGCCAGCCTGACCATGTCGGGTTTGCCGTAGGCGTCGGTGTCCCAGATGAGAGTGTCCGGCTGGGCGGTGAGGATCTCGTCGACCAGGTCCTGGCCGTACGTCTTCACCGGATCGCGGGTCACCCAGACCAGCTTGTGCGGTACCCGGGCCGCGAGGACGTGGGCGAGGACGGGGCCGATCCCGCTGCCGGTCACCACGTACACGACTCGGTGGAAGACGGTGCCGTAGTTCGCCATGCCGGCGGTGGCGACGCCGCGGACCCAGAGGTGCGTGGGCGGGTTGTCGACGAAGTCCCCGGTCCAATCGCCGGCCCGGGAGACCGCCATCCGGAATCCGGGCGCGCCCGGCGTCGGGATCACGGCGAAGCTGTGCCACTGCTTCAGCGGGTGCCGTGCGACCGATCGGGTCGACCCCGCCATCGGGCGGCTCCGGGCGCTGCGGACCAGCGCGACGTGCGACGAGGGTCGCGTGACTTCGATCGGGATCCGGCGCAGCAACATCCACGGCACCAGCGAGCTGACCGTGGTGGTCAGGAGCACCCAGACCGTCGGCGTACCCGCCAGCGCGGTCAGGAGGGACGCGCCACCACGCCGCTCGTCCGCGAGCAGGACGGCGCCGGTCCAGAAGAGCACGGACAGGCCCCACCCGCCGAAGCGGTGCACCCGCTCGAACAGGTCGTGGTGCTTGGCCCGCATCTTTGGGCGAGCCGTCACCAAGATCCCGAGCAGCACGAGCGATTGGGCGCAGTACACGAGCAGCAGCGCCGGACCCACCTCGCCGATCGCGACGACGGTCAGGCCGAGGAACCAGAAGGTCCCGCAGACCGCGCCGCCGACGTGCAACCCACCCAGGTGGTACCCCTTCGCCAGGGTCCAGCGCAGCCGCAGCGGCCAGGTCCTCGGTGCCCTCATCACCAACCGGGAAAGGAAATTCACGAAGAGCTGCTGACGCACCAGAATTCCCAGCGCGAAATTGACCTGAGCCACCAGTGCGACAGTGCTGACTTCAGTCCATTGGTGATTCGCCAGACCGTCGACGAGGACCGCCAAGTTGACCACCAGGACGAGCAGCGCCAACCGATGGCTCTGCATGAGCCGTGGGTGCTTCAAAGCCCTTCTCCAGAACGGAAGTGCCCTCGGCAAGAGCACGTCCGGCAGGCCGGGATCCCGTGGTGGCGACAGCAGGACGGCAGTCATGACAATCCCCCAGAATTTTCAGCGGCGTGAAGACGTCGCGACCCACCGAATCCCCACCCGATGGTCACCGCGACGCCGAGCTCGAACGAACTCCTCGATCGCAGGCTGAGACGACCCGGATGCGGTTCCGGTTCGTCGCTGTACACCGATCGGGGCCCACTGCAACGAAACCTCAACAAACGCGGGGGACCGGACCACTGGTGGCAGCGCGAACGCTGTCGGCCACAATCGGGGGATGGCCAAACGTTCCGCTCGCCGGGTACCGCCGCTGTCCGCCACGTCTGCGTGTCCGTGCGGGCTGGGGGCCGCGTACGGCGACTGCTGTGGCGGGTTGCACCAAGGCCGGAAGGAGGCCGCGACAGCGGAGCAGTTGATGCGATCGCGGTACAGCGCGTTCGTCGTCCGCGACGAGGCCTACCTGCTGCGGTCGTGGTCAACGCCGAACCGGCCGCCGAGTTTGCGCTTCGACGACCGGATCGAGTGGACCGGGCTGGAGATCCTGGGCAGCACCGACGGCGGTCCGTTCCACACCGCGGGGACCGTGGAGTTCCGCGCCCACTTCACCGAGAACGGCCAGGCGGGCGACCAGTACGAGAACAGCCACTTCGTTCGCGAGGACGGACGCTGGGTGTACGACGCCGCTCTGAGCGAGGCAAGCTGATGCGGCATCACGAGGACACGCTCGCGGCGTTCGTCAGTACTGTCCGGCCCGAGTGGCTGGCCGTGGTGCTGGACGGGTCGGTGGCCCGAGGCACCGAGCGGCCGGACTCGGATGTCGACGTGACCGTGGTCGTGCCGGACGAGGTGTTCGCGCAGGCGCGCGCCGAGGACCGGGTGAGCTACGTCGAGCGCGAGGTCGCGACGTACGAAGGTGGCTACGTCGACGTCAAGGTCGTCACTCTGGCACTGCTGGCCGCCGGGACCGAACGCGGTGACGAGCCGATGCGGGCCGCGTTCACGAACGCCCGGATCGCCTGGACCCGCGACGACGTGATCCGCGCGGACCTCGAACCCTTGCTGAAGGCTGTCGTCGAACTCGGCGAGGAGGAGTGGGACCGGCGAATGGCCGCCGCCATCGCGGTGGTCCGGCTCCAGGCCGGTTACTTCGCCAAACAGGCCTTCGCCTCGGGAGAGGAGTACCTGCTTCGGCATGCTGTCCTGCACGCGGTGTCGGCCGCGGGACGTGCGCTGCTGGCCTACAACCGCGTGCTGTTCCAGGGTCACAAGTACCTGTTCCCGACGCTCGCCGGTCTCGACGAACTCCCCGACGGCTTCGTCGACCAGGCGCGGACCGTCCTGGCGGATCCCACGCCGGAGCGCCTCGAGGACCTGGTCCAGAGCGTCGAGGCCTTTCACGAGTGGCCGCTGACCCAGGAGGCGACGCTGTCCAGGTACGTCTCCGACAACGAGCTGGCCTGGCTCGACCGGACCCTCCCCACCGAGTACCGCTGACCTACCCGCCGAGCTTGGGCTGGTCGGTGAGGGCGGACACCTGGTACGTCAGGTGGGTCACGCCGTCACCCGCTACGACCTCGGGTCCGTCCAGCTTGACCGGGGTGTCCGTGAGCTTGTCCAGGTAGCGGATGCCCGCGCCGAGCAGGACCGACGCGACGTCGATGCTGAGCTCGTCGAGCAGACCAGCGTTCAGGCACTGCTGGGTGAGATCGGCGCCGCTGACCGCGATGACGCCGTCGCCGGCGAGGGCCTTCGCCCGGTCGATCGCGCTCTCGACGCCGTCGGTGACGAAGGTGAACGGCTTGCCGTCGTTCGCCCAGTCCTCGGGGACCTGGTGGGCGACGACGACGGTGGGCAGCCCGAGCGGCGGTTCGCCCTGCCACGCCTTGGACAGGTCGAAGGTCCGGCGGCCGACGACGAGGACCTTCACTTCCTCCCAGAGCTTGCCGATGTGCGCCGAGCTGGCGGCGGAGACCAGGCCCTGCTCGGTCCCGTCGGGCAGCCGGATCGGGACCGTCCCGGCCGCCTGCCAGGCGAAGACATGGCCCACCCCGTCGGAGGGGTCGGCGACGAATCCGTCCAGCGACATCGACATGTTCGCGACGACTCTCGGCATCGGTCAGCTCCTCGGCGTCTGCAACTGCCCGAGCCCTTCGGGCAGCCCCGCGGCATCAACAGCTCGAAGCTAGGGCGCGACCAGGGAGTGGCGCATCGGTCATTCTGCTGTACTTGTCCGCTGAGGTGCCGTGGCGCTGAGTAAGTCGCCCTGTGGCTTCAGAGGTCGAGCTGGGTGAGTTCGATCCGCTTGGAGATACCGATCTTCGGGAACGCGCGGTACAGGTGATGCCCGATCGTGCGTGGGCTGAGGAACAGCTGCGCGGCGATCTCCCGGTTGCTGTACCCGGCCGCGGCGAGCCGGACGACCTGCAACTCCTGCGGGGTGAGCCGGCTGCGCAGATCCGCGTCGTCCGCCGGGGCCGCGGCACCACCGAGGATGTCCAGCTCCGCCCGGGCCCTCGCCGCCCAGCCGGTTGCGCCCAGCCGCTCGAAGCCGTCGCGGGCGCGGATCAGTACGTCCTTCGCGTCTGCGCGCCGCCGACGTCGTCGCAGCCATTCCCCGTATGCCAGCTCGGTGCGCGCCTCGTCGTACCGGCGGGAGCCGTGCAGGTCGAGTGCGGCCGTGAAATGGTCCTCGGCTCGCGCGTCGGCATCGAGGAGCGCGTGGCATCGCCGGGACAGCGCGAGCAGGTGCGGCTGCCCCGATGCGCCGGCCCACAAGTCGAACCCGGCCAGGTACCGTCGCCCCGCCTCCGGCCGCCCGGACCGGACCGCGGCCTCGACGTGGTCCGGCACCGCACGGATCACGACGTCGTACCTGGCCGGTCCACCGCAGACCGTGTCGAGCCGGTCGAACGCGGCCGAGCTACGCCCCGCGGCCAGGTCGAGCATCGCGAGCCCCCACTCCGCCAACGCGGTGATCGCCGGATGCGCCTTGGCCGCGGGCGCCGTCGTACTCGCCAGCGCGTGGCACCGTTTCTCGTCGGCGAACAGCGCGGCCAGCCAGATCGCGATCGCGTCGAAGATCGCCGCCTGCATCGCCATCCCGAGCGCCGAAGCGAGCGCGGATCCTTCGGCCACACTCGCCTCGGCGCCGTGGAAGTCGCCCCGCAGCAACTGCTCGATCGCGAGCGGCTCCAGCGCGTACGTCAGCCAGGTCAGCGCCCCCTCCGCCCGGAAGGCCGCGGTCGCGGCTTCGAGCAGAGCGCGCGCACCCTGGTCCTGACCGGCGAGCAGACCGGTGAAGCCGGCGCCGAGGCCTTCGAGATGGCCGGACAGAGCGCCGGACTCGGCGGCCGAGACCAGCGACCTCATCAGCGGAATCGCCACCTGGGACTCACCGGCCAGCAGGTGATTCCAGCCGATCAGCCCGGCAGCGAGCAGGCGATGGCCGGAGTCCGCCGGGAGGTCGAGCTGTTCGAGCAGGCCGACGCCGCGGGCCAGCAAGTCGGGCGCTGCCGCGTCGCGCGCGGCGTACACCGCCTCGGTCAGCATCGAAGCAGCGAGCTCCGGGTCGGACCTGGCGACCAGCTCGGCGGCTTCCAGAGCGAGTCTCGCGTCGCCTTCGGGGGACATCGACTCGTACTCGACCTGGGCCCGCAAGAAGGTGGCCTCGGCAACCAACGCGGGCTCGTCCGTCCCGGCGGCGGCTTCCAGGGCGAGGTCGTTCGCCCACTGCGGCCTGCCCGCGTCGTACGCGGCCCGCGCGGCCTGGACGATCCGGCGAGCCCGGGCCCGGTCGTCGGTACTGAGCCGGGCTGCCCGCTCGGACGCCACGGCCACGGCCATCATGCCGCCGCGGTCCTGGGCCCGGCGGGCCGCCCGTTCCAGTTCCTCGGCGATCTCCTCGTCGGCCCCGGTGGCCGCCGCGGCCCGATGCCAGGCCCGCCGATCCGCGTCCCGCCGGTCCGTCAGGACCGCGGCGAGCGCGGCGTGGATCGTGATCCGCTGGTGATGCGGCGTGTCCTGGTACACGACCGACCGGACCAGCGGATGCCGGAAGTGCACCTCGTTCCCGGTGACCTGGACGAGTCGCGCCTGCTCGGCCGGCTCCAGATCGCCCACCGCCGTACCGAGCTCGGCCGCGGCGCGCAGGGTCGTGTCGAGGCCCACCGACTGGTCGGCCGCGGCAACGGCCATCACCAGCCGGGTGGCCGCCGGCAGTTGGCCGAGCTGAGCCCGGAAGACGCCCTGGACCCGGCCGGCCACGCGCAGGGGAGCGACCTGGTCATCGGCAGGCGGACGATCCTGGCCGGTCGCCGCACCGAGTTCGACGATGGCCAACGGATTCCCGGCGGCTTCGGCCAGGACGCGATTCCGGACCGGTACGGCGAGGTCCGGCGCCGTCTCGGTCAGCAGCTGCTCGGCCTCGGCCGGACTCAACGCGGGCAGCCGGACGGTCTCGATCCCGGCCGGAACCGGGTCACCCTCGTCGCGCACCGCGAACAGCATCGCGATCGGATCCGCACCGAGCCGGCGCGCGGCGAAGTACAGCGCGTCGGCCGAGGCCTGGTCGAGCCACTGCGCGTCGTCGATCACGCACACCAGCGGCTGCTCCCCGGCCAGCTCCGCCAGCAGGCTCAACGTCGCCGCGCCGACCAGGAACCGGTCGCCGGATCCGGCCCCAGGCTCGGCCAGCCCGAACGCCGCCCGCAACGCGGCCGCCTGCGGCCTGGGGACAGCGTCCAGCCGGTCCAGATACCGATGCAGCAGCAGATGCAACGCGCCGTACGGGATCTCCGCCTCGGACTCGGTCCCCGCGGCGGACAGCACCACCATCCCCTCCGCCGCCCCGACCGCGAATTCCAGCACCGTGGACTTCCCGGCCCCGACCTCACCCGAGACCACCAGCGCCCCGCTCCGCCCACCCCGCGCGGCACCCAGTACCGCGGCCACCCGCTCCCGCTCACTGTCCCGCCCCACCACCATGGCCAGAACCGTACCCCCGGGGTGGCCGCATCGGGGGTCCCTCGTCGCTCGCCCGGGCCGGTGCCGACCCGGCCGGCCGATCAGGTGCGTTGGGCAACGATTTGGCGTGTCGGGGCGGTATCCGCCACACTTGGGGCAGAAGGGGAGTATTCCTCTGCGGTGGCACCGTCAATACGGTTCAGGGCCCATGCCCTCCCGGTGCCGTCGGTCCGGAGTGAGCCTACGCCCGGGCGGAAGAGACCTTCGGAGTTGGATCACGTCTGCGCTCCGGAGGAAACTGTGCAGGTTCACGATTACGTCTGGTACATCACGGTCGGCGTGCTGCTGGCCATCCTGGCCTTCGACGTCTTCATCATCGGCCGTCGTCCGCACGAGCCGTCCACCAAGGAGTCCGCGACCGCGATCGCGTTCTACGTCGGGCTCGCGATCCTGTTCGGGCTCGGCGTCTGGATGTTCTCCGGCGGCCGGTACGCGGGTGAGTTCTTCGCCGGCTGGCTGACCGAGTACTCGCTCTCGGTCGACAACCTCTTCATCTTCCTGATCATCATGGCCAGGTTCCAGGTGCCGAGGAAGTACCAGCAGACGGCGCTGCTGATCGGCATCATCCTCGCGCTCGTCTTCCGCGGCATCTTCATCGCCGTCGGCGCCGCCGCGATCAACGAGTTCTCCTGGGTCTTCTACCTGTTCGGCGCGTTCCTGCTCTTCACCGCGTACCACCAGGCCAAGCAGGGCACGCACCAGGACGGCGAGGAGAAGGAGAACGCGGTCATCCGGTTCGCCCAGAAGCGGCTGAACGCGACCGACGAGTACAACGGCGTCAAGCTCACCGTGGTCAAGAACGGCAAGCGCCTGGTCACCCCGATGATGCTGGTGATCATCGCGCTCGGCACGACCGACCTGATGTTCGCGCTGGACTCGATCCCGGCGATCTACGGCCTGACCCAGGAGCCGTTCCTGGTGTTCACGGCGAACGTGTTCGCGTTGATGGGTCTGCGCCAGCTGTACTTCCTGCTGGGTGACCTGCTGAAGCGGCTGATCTACCTGTCCGTCGGGCTGTCGGTGGTGCTCGCGTTCATCGGCGTGAAGCTGGTGCTGCACGCGATGCACAAGAACGAGCTGCCCTTCATCAACGGTGGTGAGCACATCGAGTGGGCGCCGGAGATCCCGATCTGGCTGTCGCTCGGCTTCATCATCCTGACGCTCGGCATCACCACCGTCGCGAGCCTGTACAAGTCCCGCAACCTGGCG
Source organism: Kribbella amoyensis (assembly GCF_007828865.1). Taxonomy (NCBI): domain Bacteria; kingdom Bacillati; phylum Actinomycetota; class Actinomycetes; order Propionibacteriales; family Kribbellaceae; genus Kribbella; species Kribbella amoyensis. Next base: position 6,254,637 of record NZ_VIVK01000001.1, on the reverse strand, counting down.
GCGGCGGCGGCCGACGACGAGGTCACCCCGGCGGACCAGCCGGACGGGAAGAGCGTCTCCCAGTAGCCGGCGCTCGCAGGGTCACTGTGGTTGGTTTTCGCAACTACTTTAAGTCAGGCACTTGATTTAACGCATCCGGGTCGGCAGGCTGGTCGCAGGCGACGCGGAGGTGATGTCTGGTGACCGATGGTGAGGACCGGCCCCGGCGGGTGCACGCGACCCGGGAACTGATCCTGGTCACGGCGGAACGCCTGTTCGCCGAGCACGGCGTGCACGAGGTGTCGAACCGGCAGATCAGCCAGGCCGCGGGCCAGGGCAACAACACGGCGGTCGGGTACCACTTCGGCACCAAGACCGACCTGGTCCGAGCGATCGCGCGCAAGCACTCCGAGCGGATCGAGCAACGCCGCTCGGAGCTGCTCGCGGCGGCCGAGGGCAGCACCGACGTCCGGGCCTGGGTCAGCTGCCTGGTCCGCCCGGCCACCGACCACTTCGCGACGCTCGGCGTGCCGAGCTGGCTGGCCCGGTTCAACGCCCAGCTGATGAACGACCCCTCGTTGCGCGAGGTGATGATCGAGGAGTCGCTGACCTCGCCGACGTTGCGCCGGATCCTCGACGGCCTGAACGCGTGCCTGGCCGGACTGCCGTTGCCGGTCCGGCTGGAACGCGGCGACATGGCCCGCCACCTGATCGTGCAGATGTGCGCGGAGTACGAACGCGCGCTGGCCGAGGGAACGCCGACGGCACGGGCCGGCTGGCCGGAGATGGCGACCGGACTGATCGACGGCATCGTCGGTCTGTGGACCGCGCCGGTGTCGGGAAACCTCACTGCGGAAGGACTCCGATGACGATCGACGAAGCCCCGGCGTACCCGATGGCCCGCGCGGCCGGCTGCCCGTTCGACCCGCCGCCGCGGCTGCGTGAGCTGCAGGCCGAGTCGCCGCTGGTCAAGGTGCGGGTCTTCGGCCGGCCCGCCTGGCTGGTCACCCGGTACGCCGACCAGCGCGCCCTGCTCGCCGACGCGCGGCTCAGCTCCGACGTCACCAGCCCGGGGTACCCGAGTCCGACCGGCGCGCCGCCGAAGTCGGACGGGGGCGTCGGGATCGGGTTCATCCTGATGGACGATCCCGAGCACGCCCGGTTGCGGCGGATGGTCACCGCGCCCTTCATGGTCAAGCGGGTGGAGGCGATGCGGCCCGCGGTCCAGCGGATCGTGGACGACCTGATCGACGACCTGCTGGCCGGGCCGAAACCGGTGGACCTGATGGAGGCGTTCGCGCTCCCGGTGCCGTCCCTGGTGATCTGCCGGCTGCTCGGCGTCCCGTACACGGACCACGACTTCTTCCAGCAGAACAGCAAACAGCTGATCCGGCTCGACGTGTCCCCGGAGCAACGGGCCACGGCGCACGGGAACTTGGCCGGCTACCTGGACAACCTCGTCGGCGCGAAGCTGGCGGATCCGGGCGACGACCTGCTGTCCGGTCTCACGGAGCGGATCAAGGCCGGTGAGCTGAGCCGCCAGGACGCGGCTGGGATGGGCGTTCTGCTGCTGCTCGCGGGGCACGAGACCACCGCCAACATGATTGCCCTCGGCACCCTCGCGTTGCTGGAACACCCGGAGCAGTTCGCCGTCCTCCGGGACACCACCGACCCGGCCGTGGTCAAGGGCGCGGTCGAGGAGTTGCTGCGGTACCTGAACATCACCCACAACGGCCGGCGCCGGGCGGTGCTGGCCGACATCGAGTTCGAGGGTCAGGTGCTCCGGGCCGGCGACGGGGTGATCTTTCCGAACGACATTGGCAACCGGGACCCGGCGGCGTTCCCGGACCCGGACCGGCTGGACCTGGGCCGCGACGCCCGGCGGCACGTGGCGTTCGGGTTCGGCGTGCACCAGTGCCTGGGGCAACCACTCGCGCGGATGGAACTGCAGGTCGTGTACGGCACCCTGTACCGCCGGATCCCCACGTTGCGCCGGGCCGCCGAGCTGGCCGAGATCCCGTTCAAACACGACGGTTCCGTGTACGGCGTCCATGCGTTGCCCGTCACCTGGTGACCGGCGAGGAAGCGAGGTTCGCGAGATGAAGGTCATCGTCGACCAGGACCGGTGCGTCGCCTCCGGTCAGTGCGTGCTGGCCGCCGCCGAGGTGTTCGACCAGCGGGACGAGGACGGTGTCGTCGTGCTGCTCGACGAGAACCCGCCCGCCGAGCTGGCGCGCGACCTCCACCACGCGGAGGCGGTCTGCCCGGCGTTGGCGATCGTCGTGGAGGACTGAGGCCGGCACAGCGGGCCGTGGCTGAAACTGTGCGATTCGGCCCGCGCGTGCTGCGTACTGCTCGGCTGGGTTCCGCTCTGCCGCACGGAGCGGCCCGTCGGATCTCAGCCTTCTGGGGCCTCTGACGCCATCTTCGGCGCGGGCTCGGTACTCGTCTGGTTCGGGGTGACGGGTGGGGTGCTCGGCACCTCGGACGACGTGGCCGACGGCGTCGTACTGGGGGCGACGGGCGAACTCGGTGGGGGAGTACGGGTCGAGCTGGGATCGGGAGCCGGAGTCGTCGGAGGCGTCGACGGCGGGGGCGTCGAGGTGCTGTCGGGCTGCTTCGACGGCGAGGTCGACGCCGGCGGAGTACTGGGCGTCGGCGTCGCGCTCTGGGACGGATCGCCTCCGCCCGGTGAGGTGACCGGGCTGGTGCGGTGATCGACGGCGATGTCGGGTGCCGTCGACGACGAATCGGCCGTGGCCTGGCTGGACGGGTCCGCCCGAGACGGCTCGGTGGTCCGGACCTGGCTCGGATTCGAGCCGGGTGGTACGAGGTCGGCGGTCGGCGGCCGGAGATCGCCGAGACCGAGCAGGACGCCGACGGTCGCCGAGACCGCCAGCGCGGCGATGGCACCGGCTCCGGCCAGGAACCTTCGCGAATGCTCGCGCCGTACGGCGGCGGCTTCCGGCCCGCCCGGCGCCGTGACGCCGGCGGCGACCTGGGCAGCGGTGGGCCGATCGGCGGGATCCTTGGCCAGCATCCAGAGCGCCAGGCTGTCGATCTCAGCGGTCAGCTCGCCGCGATGGTGGCTCGGCGCCGACGGCACTTCCTCGACGTGCTGGTAGAGGACCGCGGTGGGGCTCTCGCCCCGGAAGGGCGGTTGCCCGGTGACCATCTGGTAGAAGACGCACCCGAGCGAGTAGACGTCCGAGGCCGCGTAGGCCGGTCGTTGCAGGGCGCGCTCCGGGGCGAGGTAGTGCGTGGTGCCGACCAGCTGGCCGACGCCGGTCAGCGTCGAGGTCGCTTCGTCGAGGACCCGGGCGATCCCGAAGTCGGCGACCTTCACGGTGCCGTCGGCCGCGATCAGCAGGTTCGCGGGTTTGACGTCCCGGTGCACGATGTCCTGGGCGTGGGCGGCGGCCAGTCCCGCGGCCGCCTGCCGGACGATGTCGAGCGCGACAGCGGGTGCCAGGACGCCGGTCCGCTGCAGTTCCTCGGCGAGCGAGTGTCCCTCGACGAGCTCCATGGCCAGATAGGAAGCGCCGTCGTGGGAGCCGAAGTCGAAGGTCGCCACCACGTGCGGATCGACGATCCGCGCGGCGGCCCGGGCCTCCCGCAGGAATCGCTCGGCGGCGGTGGAGTCCTGGTGCGTCGGCAGGATCACCTTGATCGCCAGGTCCCGCTCGAGGATCTCGTCGGTCGCCCGGTAGACCTGACCCATGCCGCCACGGCCGATCGGGCCGCCGATCCGGTACCGGCCGGCGACGAGTCCACCGGACAGCTCTGATGCGCTCACTCAGACCTCGGTACCCGTCGGCATGCGATCGAAGCCGGCCGGGCGCTGTGATTCATCCGGCGGAGTCCTGGAGCGCCTGGATCAAGGCGACGGTGGCGGGCGGATCCGGTGGCTCTCCGTAGGTGGCCGCGTGGATCTGGCGGTGGTACCCGGAGATCCCGGTGGCGTGGATCTCCGGGTGGCGATGCGCCTCCAACGCCAGGCCGGGCAGCGTGGTGACGCCGACGCCGGCGGCGACGAGAGCCTGGACGACGACCATGTCATCGCTGAGCGAGGCGATCCGGGGGGTGAAACCGGCCTCGTCGCAGACGGTGAACAGCTCCTTCTGGCAGCGCTCGCACCCGCCGATCCAGGGCGAGTCGCGGTGGTTCACCAGCTTGTCGTCGGGGTCCTGGCTGATCAGGTAGATCGAGTCGTCGCCGACGTGGACGAGGCGGAAGCCCTCCTCCTCGGCCGGTGCGTCGGCGGCTCGGAAGACGAGGGCGACGTCGATCTCGCCGTGCCGCAGCATCTGCAACGCCTCGACCGGGTGCCGCTCGATCAGGATCAGCTCGAGCCCGGGGTACGACGCGGCCAGCCGGACGGCGGCGCGCGGCACGATCGTGCTGAGCACGGACGTGTTCGCGGCCAGCCGGACCTGCCCGGCCTGGAGTCCGACCTGGGCGGCCAGCTCGGTGGTCGCCGCCTCGATCCGGCCGATGATCTCGGCGGCCCGGTTCGCCAGCAGCCGTCCTTCCGGGGTCAGCCGGATGCCCCGGCCGACGCGCTGCACGAGCTTCACCCCGGTCGCGGCCTCCAACCGGGCCAGGTGGTGACTCACGGACGGCTGCGAGTAGTGCAGCTCCTTGGCCGCCTCGGTGACGGACCCGTGCCGCGCCACCGCGGCCAGCACCTGGAGATGGACCGGGTTGAGCATAGATCAACATTATCAATGAGTTGGTCGAGTATTTGGCATTAGACGTCATCTATTGCGGTCGGCCACGCTGGAACCACAGCGCAGTACTCCGCCGACCGAGGAGCAACGATGAGCAAGCTCAGGTGCCATATCTCGATCTCGCTGGACGGTTTCGTGGCCGGCCCGAACCAGAGCGTGGAGAGCCCGCTCGGCGAGGGCGGTGAGCGGCTGCACGACTGGGTGATCCCGCTGGCCGCCTGGCGCGAGGCCCACGGCGAGCAGGGTGGCGAGGAGAACGTCAGCGCCCAGATCGTCGAGGAGGTGCGGGAAAACATCGGCGCCGCCGTGATGGGCCGGAACATGTTCGGCCCGATCGGGGGTGGCGACTGGGGTGACGGAGAGTGGAAGGGCTGGTGGGGCGACAACCCGCCGTACCACTACCCGGTGTACGTCGTGACCCACCACCGCCGTGAGCCCGTGGAGATGGCGGGCGGGACGACGTTCCACTTCGTCACCGACGGTATCGAGTCCGCGCTCGACCAGGCGAAGAAAGCGGCCGGCGGCATGGACGTGATGCTGTGGGGTGGCGGCAGCATCGTCGAGCAGTACCTGGCCGCGGGCCTGCTGGACGAGCTGGAACTCCACGTCGTCCCATTGGTGCTGGGCGATGGTGCCCGCATCTTCTCCGCCGACACGAAGGTGCGGCTCGAACAGGTCCGGGCCGTCGAGGCGCCGGGCGTCACCCACCTCAAGTACCGCGTGCTGACATGACCGGGACGACCGACGCCGGCGTGAACCGAGGACTGCTCTTCGGTGCGGCGACCTATGGCATCTGGGGGCTGCTGCCGCTGTACTGGCGGCTGCTCGATCACGCCGGCGCGGTCGAGGTGCTCGCCCACCGGTTCGTCTGGACGCTCGGCTTCATCGCGTTGCTGCTCTGCGTCCGGCCGCGGGCCGGGTGGTGGCGCGAGCTGAAGAGGCGGCCCGCCGCGTTCCGGCTGCTCGGTGCGGCCGCGGCGGTGATCGCGTTCAACTGGTACCTCTACATCTGGGGCGTGAACCACGCGCGCGTGGTCGAGACGTCCCTCGGGTACTTCATCAGTCCGCTGATCACGGTCGTCATCGGCGTCGTGCTGTTCCAGGAGCGGCTCCGCCGGCCGCAATGGTTCGCGATCGGCCTGGCCGCGGTGGCGGTCGGCTGGCTGACGGTCGACTACGGCCGCGTGCCGTGGGTCGCCGTCGGGCTGGCGCTCAGCTTCGCCACCTACGGCCTGCTGAAGAAGAAGGCCGCGACTCCGGCGGTCGAGAGCCTCGCCGTCGAAGCCGCGATCATCCTCCCGTTCGTCCTCGGTTACCTGGTCTGGCTGGAGTTCGCCGGTCGCGCCGCCTTCGGCCACGACGGCTGGTCGACGTCACTCCTCCTCGTCGCGGCCGGCCCCGCCACGGCGATTCCCCTGCTGTTCTTCGCCGGAGCGATCGCCCGCATCCCGCTGACGTATCTCGGCCTGCTCCAGTACGTCACGCCGACCGTGCAGTTCGTCCTCGGCGTCTTCGTCTTCCGCGAGCCGATGCCGACCGCCCGGCTGGTCGGGTTCGTCCTGATCTGGACAGCCCTGGCTCTCTTCACCGCCGAGAACCTCCACCACCTCGCCAAGCTCCGCCGCCAGACACAAGGCCTGGCCGCGGTGCCCGTGACGTCACGCTAGGCCGAGGGCCTTGCGGCGATTGACGCGGTACCCGGCGGCGAAGGCTTGGCCGTCGAACGCGACCTCGTCGATGCGGGCGTCGTCGTGGAGCCCGATCCAATCGCCGCCGTGGCGAGCCGACGCGAGGCCGGCGATGACGGCCAGGTCGGGTTCGACGAGTTCGGCGAAGGTGACGGGCTGGTCGGAGTCCCCGGCCAGATGGCCGGCCGTCACTTCGATGAAGCGGTCGTAGAGGTCCTTGCCGCCGGCCTCGACCTGATGGACGCCGTCGGTGGAGACGAGGCTCGCGAAGAACCCGTACCCACCGGTGCCTGACGGCGCCACCGCGACCACGGCGGTACGGCCGTCGTGCCAGCGCAGCTCCACCCGCTGGCCCTCGGCATCGAGTGCGCGAGCAGCCTCCACGCCGGGTCCGAGCAGGCCGGACAGCAACGAGTAGGCGTGGATGCCGTAGTCGAGAGGATGGCCGTACGTCGCGGCGAACGCGGTCAGTACTTGTCGCCCGGAGGCTTGCCAGTCGGCGACGGCGGACGACCATCGCAACGCCGAGCCACCGGACAGGCGTACGCCCTGCTCGGACCAGCGGACCATTTCGCGGATTTCACTGGCGCGTCCGGCGAAGGGTTTGCAGAAGTGGATCGGGACTCCGGCCTCGGCGAACGGCCGGGCGCGGACCAGGTGGTGGTCCCAGTTCACGCTGTGGACGAAGACCGCGTCGACGGCGCCGAGCAGGTCGCCGGGATCCGGGACCACCGCCAGATCGTGCTTCTTCGCGTAGTCGCGGGTGTAGTCGTCGTCGACGACGGTCTGGCCGCCGTAGACCGCGACCACGTCGTGGCCGCGCTGCCGGAGCAACGGCAGGAACGCTTCCGGATGGGAGGTATCGAGGTCGATGACACCTATTCGCATGCCGTGCGACTGTATTACGGACAGGACCGATATCACAAGGGATCGGCCGTCATCGGCCACCTCGAGCTGCCCGGAACGCCGTCGGTGCGCAGCGATTCGGTGAAGTTGCGGCAGGGCGCCCGCAATCCGTTGACAGCACGCCTCCCGAGTCCTACGGTCACGGCCATAAGTCGAATTGAGGACGTCAGAAAGGCGGCACCGCGAATGACGAAGCGCGCGACCACGAAGCTGGTGCCACCGGTCGGCCGAACTCGGCGAGACTTCCTGCGGCTGTCCGGTCTCACCGCTGTGGCGCTCGGCGGCAGTTGGTCGCTGACCGGCTGCGGGTTGTTCGGCAGCGAGGAGGAGAAGGCGGCCGGCGGCCAGCAGCTGACGATCGACTTCGTGCCGGTCGAGGTGCTCGACCCACAGGTCATCACGAACGGTATGTGGATCCTGAGCCGGGGCATCTCGGAGGGTCTGGTCACCCAGAACGAGAAGGGCGACGACGTCGTCCCGGGCGTCGCCAAGGAATGGAAGCTCTCGGACGACCAGCTGACGTACACCTTCACCCTGCGGGACGACGCGCAGTGGTCGAACGGCGATCCGGTCGTCGCGGGGGATTTCGAGCGGACCTACAAGCGGCTCTTCACCCCGGCGTCGGGCTCGGCCGGCGGGACCACGCTCGGTGCCAACAGTTACCAGTCGTCGACCGCGATCAAGGGCGCCGAGGAGTTCCTGTCCGGCGTGCTGACGGACTGGTCCCAGGTCGGCGTCAAGGCCACCGGTGACCGGGAACTCGTCCTGACGCTGGCGAACCCGAATCCCGACTTCCTGCTCGCCCTGACCCATCCGGCGCTGCTGCCGTTGCCGATGAACCTGGTCGAGAGCAAGCCGAAGGACTGGCAGAACCCGCCGAACTTCGTCTCCAACGGCCCGTTCACGGTGACCGAGTGGGTGGCGAACTCGCGCCTGGTCCTGGTCCCGAACGAGAAGTACTGGGACCGCGACAAGGTCAAGCTCAGCCGGATCCAGGTGAACCTGGTCGAGCCGAGCGCGGCCGCGACGGGCACGGTGTCGTACGAGAACGGCGAGACCGACCTCACCCTGCTCACCGGCGCGGACGTGCTGCGGTTCCAGAAGGACGCGAAGCTGGCCGAGGAGCTCAAGCAGACCGAGAACTACAGCATCCTCTACCTCGCCAAGCTGCGCAGTGAACACAAGGCGCTCGAGGACGTCCGGGTCCGCAAGGCGCTCTCGCTGGCCCTCGGACGAGAGACGCTGGCCGGGATCCAGCCCGGCCAGCAACCAGGTGTCTCCCTCGTGACCGAGCGGACCGCGGGCTGGGACGACAGCATCGCCGTCAAGGAGAACGTGGCCGAGGCGAAGGCGCTGCTCGCGGCCGCCGGGTACCCGGGCGGGCAGGGGTTGCCGCCGGTGCGGATCCTGCTGGGGGTCACGGACACCACGCTCGCGGACGCGATCATCGACGTCTGGACCAAGCAGCTGGGGATCAAGGCGAGCCTCGACCACGTCGAGTCGGGGGTGTACGTCGAGCGCCGGTGGGCGGTCCAGAAGGGCAACTACATCGGGTACTACTACGGCACCTTCGCCGGGTTGCCGACCTGGGCGACGATGGTGGGCTCGCTCTGGTCGCCGAAGAACGTCCAGGAGCTGAGCCTGCCGAGCGACAAGTGGCAGCAGTACCAGGGCATCCAGGAGAACAAGGACCTCAAACCGGCGGAGAAGTCGGCCCAGCTCCAGGCGATCCTGGACACCTCCTCCTCGGATCCGGCGAAGGAGATGGCCGCGCTGGTGAAGAAGGCGGCCGCGGAACCGGACGACGACAAGCGGATCGACCTGTACAAGCAGGCCGCGAAGATCCGGGAGGAGCAGTACCTCTACGTCCCGGTGCTCTGGCAGAGCCTGTACCACGCGGTGAAGCCGTCGGTCGAAGGCCTGCAGCTGCGGGCGTACCCGGACTTCTTCTACTTCAAGCCGCTGGGCGTGAGGAGCTGAGCGTGGGTCTCACTGTGTACCTCGGCAAGCGGATCGTCCGGCTGATCCTGTCGATGCTCGCGGTCTCCGTGCTGACCTTCACCCTGCTCCAGCTGGCCCCGGGCAACTTCGCGGACCTGCAGCGGGTGAACAGCGGCGCCACCAACTTCGGCGGCGTCGGGACCGAGTCGATGGTGGGCGAGCTCGCGGACCGGTACGGCGAGGACGTGCCGGTCTGGAAGCAGTACTTCATCTTCATGAAGGGCGCGGTCGTCTGGGACTTCGGGCCGTCCTACAAGTACGCGAGCCGGGACGTCCAGGACATCATCGCCGAGGCGTTCCCGGTGTCGGCGACGCTCGCCCTGATCGCGGTGGTGCTGGCGTTGCTGATAGCGGTGCCGATCGGGGTGTTCACCGCGCTGCGGCACAACTCGAAGACGGACCACGGCACGATGTTCCTGGTCACGCTCGGGCACGCGTTGCCGAGCTATCTCACCGCGGCGTTCATGATCCTGTTGTTCTCCGCGTCACTGAAATGGCTCCCTTCGGGCGGCTGGGACGGACCGTCCAACCTCATCCTGCCGGTGCTCGCGTTGAGCCTCGGGCCGGCCGCGGTGCTGGCCCGGTACGTACGGTCCAGCATGCTCGAGACACTGCGCGAGGAGTACGTCACGGCGGCGCTGGCCAAGGGCGGTCCACCGCGGACCGTGATCGTGCGGCACGTGCTGCGCAACTCGCTGATCCCGTTGGTCACCGTCGTCGGTCCGTTGCTCGCGGCCCTGATGACCGGCACCGTCTTCGTCGAGGCGTTGCTGCGGATCCCCGGGCTCGGCCTGTACTTCGCGAACGCGGCCGCCAGCCGGGACATGCCGCTGCTGATGGGCACGGCGTTGTTCTTCGCGCTCATCCTGATGGTCACGAACCTGGTCGTGGACCTGATCTACACCGTCCTCGATCCCCGCATCCGAGCCGAAGGAGGTGGGTCTCATCACGGACATTGAGAACCGGGAGACCGTCGAGGTCGTGGCCGCCGGCCTCGAGAACGACCAGCCGATCGCGGCGCAGTCGGGCGCCGGGGCGGCTCGGGCCCGTGGACCGTGGGCCCGCGCGTGGTCCAGGTTCCGGCGGCACCGGCTCGCGTTCGGCAGCCTGATCTTCGCCGTCCTGCTGTGCGTCACGGCGATCGCGGCCCCGCTGATCGCGCCGTACGGGTACGGCGAGACCGATATCGCGAACAAGCTCGTCGGACCCGGAACCGGCGGGCATCTGCTCGGCACCGACCTGCTCGGCCGGGACATCTTCTCGCGGCTCGTCTACGGGCTGCGGACCGCCCTGACCGTTGCCTTCGGCGCCGAGTTGACCGCGCTCACGCTGGCGCTGGTGATCGGCCTCGCCGCCGGGTACCTCGGTGGGCGGGTCGAGACGACGCTGATGGCGGCCACCGACGTGATGTACGCCTTTCCCAGTTACCTGTTCGCCGTCGTGATGGTGACCGTCCTCGGCCGCAGCATCTTCGCGTTGGTGATCGCGATCGGGATCGCGTCCTGGGTCACCCAGGCCCGTCTGGTCCGCGCGCAGGTACTGGCGCTGAAGCAACGTGAGTACGTGGAAGCGGCGCGGTCGATGGGCGCGAAGGGACCGACGATCGCGGTGCGGTACATCCTGCCGAACGCGATCGGCCCGATCCTGGTCACCACCAGCTTCGCGATCCCGGCCGCGATCGCCGCGGAGGCCGGCCTGGCGCTCCTCGGACTCGGGGTGCAGCCGCCGACGCCGTCGTGGGGCGCGATGATCAGCGAAGGCAGCCGGTACCTGCTCGCGGCACCGCACATGCTGATCGCGCCCGCGGTCCTGTTCGCCCTGACCCTGCTCGCGTTCACCTGGATCGGCGACGGGGTGCGGGACGCGTTCGACTCCAGTGGGGAGCAGCGATGACCGACCAGGACGAGGTACTGCTCGGAGTACGGGATCTGCGCACGGAGTTCCGGCGCGACGACGGGGATGCCCTGGTCGCTGTCGACGGGGTGACGTTCGACGTCCGTCCCGGGCAGGCGCTGGCGATCGTGGGGGAGAGCGGCAGCGGGAAGAGCGTCACGGTCCGCAGTGTGCTGCGGGTGCTGCCGAAGACCGCGCGGGTGACGAGTGGTGAGGCGCGGTTCCGTGGCCGCGATCTGCTCGGGCTGAGCGAGAAGGAGATGCGCCGGCTCCGGGGTCGCGAGATCGGCATGGTGTTCCAGAGTGCGATGGATGCGATGAACCCGACCCTCACACTCGAACGCCAGCTCACCGAACACCTGCTCTGGCACGGCATCTGCACCAAGGCGGACGCGAAGAAGCGGGCCGTCCGAGCACTTGGCGACGTCGGCATTCCCGACCCGGAGAAGCGGATCCGGACGTACCCGTTCCAGCTGTCCGGCGGGATGCGGCAGCGGGCGATGATCGCGATGGCGATGGTGACCGAGCCGGCCCTGCTGATCGCCGACGAGCCCACGACGGCCGTCGACGTCACCGTGCAGCGGCAGATCCTCGACCTGCTGGCCGGGCTGAAGGACCAGGGCACCGGCATCATCATGATCACCCACGACCTCGGCGTCGCTCGCTACTTCTGCGACGACGCCGTGGTGATGTACGCCGGCCGGGTGGTCGAGCGGGCGCCGACCCGCGAGCTCCTGGACACGCCGAGCCACCCGTACACCGTCGGCCTGATCGGTTCGAGTGTCGAGGTCGGCGGACGAGGTCTGCCGCTCGCACCCGTGCCGGGCAGTCCGCCGGATCTCACCCAGCGACCGGAAGGGTGTTCGTTCCATCCGCGCTGCTCGCTGGCCGAGCGGCCGCGATGCCATACCGAGCAGGAGATCGTGACCATCGGCCCAGGTCGGCAGGCTGCGTGCTGGAAGGTGGCCGTCCATGCGTGAGCACAGTCCGGAATCCGCGGGCGACCCGGTCCTGGTCCGGGCCGAGTCCGTCACCAAGGTGTTCGACACCCGAGCGGGCGAGGTCCGTGCCGTCGACGACGTCTCGCTCGAACTCCGCCGCGGCGAGACGCTCGGCCTGGTCGGCGAGAGCGGCAGCGGCAAGTCGACGATGGCGCGGATCGTGATGGGCCTGCAGCCGTGTACGTCCGGCCGGGTGCTGTTCGACGGACGGGACCTGGCCACGATCCCGGCCAAGGAGCTGCGGTTGCTGCGGCCCCGGCTGCAGATGGTCTTCCAGAACCCGTACGGCTCGTTGCTCCCGCACTTCACCGCGATCGGCAACGTGATGGAGCCGCTACGGCTGCACGCGCGAGGTGAGCAGGCCGCGCGCCGGGCCAAGGCGCACGAGTTGCTCGAACTGGTCGGGATCAACCCGCGGCACGCGGAGCTGTACCCGCGGCAGTTCTCGGGCGGGCAGCAGCAGCGCATCGCGATCGCGCGGGCGCTGGCGCTCGAACCCGAGCTGCTGGTCTGCGACGAACCGACGTCCTCGCTCGACGTCTCGATCCAGGCGCAGATCCTGGAACTGTTCCTGGACCTGCGCGCGAAGCTCGGTCTCACCTGTCTGTTCATCTCGCACAACCTCGCGGTGGTCGAGCGGCTCGCCGATCGCGTCGTCGTGATGAACAAGGGCCGCGTCGTCGAGGAAGGCGCGACCGAGCAACTGTTCACCCGGCCGGAGCAGGATTACACCAAGCAGCTGCTGGGCGCGGTCCTGCCGGTCCGGAGGGACAGCGGCGCCTGAGGCCGTCCTACCGCGACCAGTTCTGGGGTACTCCGCCGGTGTCAGCGCTGAGCTGAGCGAGCAACGCGATGCGGGTCGCCACCAGGCTGTCCGCGGTACCGACCTCCGGGTGGCGGCCGGCCACGAGCGCAGTCAGGAAGTCCTCGGCCGGCCGCACCGGAGCGCCCAGCTCGGGATGATGGACGTCGCGATCGCGCGTCACCACGGCGAGCGTTCCCAGCGCCCAATCGAGCTCGGCCGTACCCGACGTCCCGGTCAGCCGCATCCGGTACTGGCCGTGGTACGCCGAGGCGGCCGGCCACATCCAGTGCGCCTCGATCGTCGCGGTGACCCCGTCGGCACCGAGCAGGACGGCACCGTTGTCGGAGAAGCCGGGGTACTCCGGGAGCGAGCGGTTCCCGACCCGCCCGGCAACGCTTCCGGCGCGTGCACCTGACAAGGCGAGGACGAGGTCGATGTCGTGGACAGGGAGGTCGCCCAGGATCCCGCCGTAGCGGGTCCGGTCGAAGAACCAGGCCGGCCGTGATTCCCGGTTCAGCTTGTGCGGCCCGGTCGACGCGACGAGCGCCAGGTCGCCGAGTACGCCGTCCTCGACCAGCTGCCGGGCCGCGATGGTGACAGGGTGACCGCGCTTCTCGAACATGATCGACACCAGCCGGTCGGCGGTCCGCGCGGCCTTGTCGATCCGGTCGAGGTCGTCGAGCGTCGTACACAACGGCTTGTCGGCGAGGACGTGCGCACCTCGTTGCAGCGCGGCCACAACCACGTCCGCCCGCGCACCGTACTCACCGCAGACGGCCACGGCATCGACGTCGTGGGTGTCGAGCAATTCCTCGTGCGAGGTGTACGTCGGAACGTCGAGGCCACCCGTGTACCGCTGGGCGGCGGCCGGATCCGGCTCGCTGATACCGACGAGCTGGACATTCGGCTGGTGGGCCAGCTCGGACAGGACGTACTCGACGTGGGGATGCGCTGTGCCCGCGACGGCCAGCCGGATCATGGGTGCTCCGTGAGGGTGACGGCGCGCCCGGTCCGGCACGCCTCGTAGATTCCGCACAACAGTTCCACGGTGCCGAGCCCGTCGCGTCCGCTGATCGCGGGATCGCGGCCGTCCCGGTACGCGGCCAGGATGTCGCGCCACTGGGCCAGGTGGCCGGCGTCGCCGATCGCGGCCGGATCGGACGACCCCGCGGCGGGCCCGTCGGCCGGCGCGGGCCGCGGTACGCCGTCGAACTCCCAGCGGCTGATCTCGGTGTGGGTGATCTCGAGGACCCCGGTACTGGTGAAGACGGTGAGCCGGGCCGGATCACCTGGCCGGGTGGCCGTGGTGGTTGCCGCGAGCCCCAATGCGCCGGACGCGAACCGCAGGGTGGCGACGGTGGTGTCCTCGGCGTCCATGGTGTGGCCGAGCGTCGCGTAGTGCCCGGTGACCGAGCTGACCGGGCCGAGGAACCAGTGCAGCAGATCTAGATTGTGCAGCCCCTGGTTCATCAGGGAGCCACCGCCGTCGGCCTGCGAGGTCCGCCAGTCCGCGTGCGCGTAGTAAGCGTCGTCGCGGTGCCAGTGCACGAAGGTCTCCCCGAGCAGCGGGCGGCCGAGTTCGCCGGCATCGAGCAGCCGTTTGACGGCGACGTTCTGCGGCTCCAGCCGGCGTTGGGCGACGACGGCGACCATCAGGCCGAGCTCCTCGCCCAGCCGGACGATCTCCGCCGCGGTCCCGGTGTCGACCGCGAGCGGCTTCTCGACCACGACCGCCTTCCCGCCCCGCAACGCGGCGAGCGCGAGTTCCCCGTGGACTCCACTGGGACCGGTGATCGCGACGAGGTCGATATCGGGGCGGGTCAGCAGTTCGTCGGGGGAGAGGTGCGCGGTGTCCGAAAGCCCGAGCTCAGCCAGTACTGCGGGACTGCCTCCGCTGGCTGCGACGACGACGGCCTGGTCGGACAGCTCGGCCAGCACCCGGGCGTGGGTACGGCCGATGCTGCCCAGACCGACGATGCCGACGCGGGCGCGTGAGGGGGTCACCTACTCGGTCCCGGCCAGGGTGTCCGCGGACCGCGCGACCTTGGTGATGGCGGCCGCGACACCACGGATCCACTGCTCACTGCCGAGCAAGGTTCGCTGGGTGAGCCAGATCGTGTCCTGCGAAACGATGTCGGCGTTGGGGCACTCGGCCTCCGGGTACGGCTGTCCGAGGCGGTCGGCGATGGCCTTGGACTCCGCGATGAGGGCGGCGTTCCGGTGCAGCGGAACGTAGCCGCTGGAGACCTCGGTCAGGCCCTCGGCCGCCAAGGCGCGGAGGGCGGCGTCACGGCGTCCGGGTGCGGCCAGGGCCGGGATACGGAGCAGGAACAGGTGCCGGCCATGCGCGGTGACGGCCGGATCGTCCGGAGCCGGCTGCACGCCCTCGACGTCTTCGAGCAACGACGTCAGCAGCGCCGCGTTGCGCTCCCGGATCTCCTGCAGTTGCGGATGCCGGGCGAGCTGGGCGCGGAGGACGGCGGCCTGGAACTCCGTGAGGCGCAGGTTGTACCCGACGGACTCGTGCTGGTACCAGCCGCCGCCGCGGACCCGGCCGACGTTGACCAGGGAGTACACCTTGGCGGCGAGCTCCTCGTCGTCGGTGAGCACGGCCCCGCCTTCGCCGGCGGTCATGTTCTTGCTGGTCTGGAAGCTGAACGTGCCCAGGTCCCCGAGCGCACCGACCGGACGGCCCTGGTACGCCGCGCCGGGCGCCTGGGCGGCGTCCTCGATGATGGTGAGGCCGTGCCGCCGACCGAGTTCGGCGAAGGCGTCCATCGCGGCCGGCCGACCGGCGAGGTGGACCGGGACGACCGCCTTCGTCCGCTCGGTGACGGCGGCCTCGGTGGCGTCCGGGTCGAGCAGGTGCGTCCCGGGATCGACGTCGGCGAAGACCGGCACCGCGCCCACGAACAACGCGGCGGCGGCGGTCGCGATGAACGTGTACGGCGGGACGATCACCTCGTCGCCGATCCCGACCCCGGCGGCCCGGAGGGCGACCGTGATGGCGAGCGTCCCGTTCGTCAGGCAGGTGCCGTGGGCGGCCTGCTGGTAGTCGGCGAACTCGCGCTCGAAGGTGGCGACGACGTCGCCGTGGGTGCTGCCCCACTTCCGTGAGGTGAGCACCTCGAGCAGCGCCTTCTCCTCGGTGCCGTCGTACACCGGCCACTCCGGGGGCGGGTCTCCGGCCGGCATGGCCGGGGTCCCACCGTCGATCGCGAGTGCTGCGGAATCCACGGTCATGTTCGGTACCTCGATCTATTTCGGTCGACCGGATTCCGGATTACGTTAGTCCACAAAACCGCGCCCGTCGACACCATCGCACCACCGGGCGAGGGTCGCCCACGGAGCTGGAGGTCCACTCATGCCGAAGTCGCCGTCGCCACTCGCCCTGACCGGTGGATCACCGGTCCGGACCCGTCCGTTCCCGACCGTCAACGGCCCGGCCGGGCGGACCCTCGGCGACGCGGAGGTGGAGGCGGTGACCCGGGTCGTCCGGAGTGGCCGGCTCAACAGCACCGTCGGAACCGAGACGGCCGAGTTCGAACGGGAGTTCGCGGACTACTACGACGTGCCGTACGCGGTGGCGTCGTCCTCGGGGACCTCGGCATTGCACCTGGCGGTCGCGGCCGTCGATCCCGACCCGGGCGACGAGATCATCACGACCTGCCTGTCCGACGCGGGCACCGTGCTGCCGATCCTCGCGCAGAACGCGGTCCCGGTCTTCGCCGACGTGGATCCGTCGACCGGCAACCTCGATCCCGCGGCGGTCCGGGCCCTGATCACCGAGCGGACCAAGGCGATCATCGTCGTGCACCTCTTCGGTATCCCGGCACCCGTGGCCGAACTCCGCGAACTCGCCGACGCCCACGGCCTCGTCCTGATCGAGGACTGCGCCCAGGCGTACCTGACCCGTTGTGCGCCCGACGGTGCGCTGGCTGGAACCGTCGGGCATCTGGGGTGCTTCAGCCTGCAGCAGTCCAAGCACATCACGGCCGGCGACGGCGGTCTCACGATCTCGTCCGATGCTGGGCTGGCCCGCCGAGCTCGGCTCTTCGCCGACAAGGCCTGGCCTCGTGACACCGACGAGCGCACCCATCTCTTCCTCGGCCTCAACTACCGGATGACCGAACTGCAGGCGGCCGTCGCGCGTGCCCAACTCGGCCGCCTCGCCGGGGTCGTGGAGGATCGCCGCAAGACCGCGGACAACCTGACCGCTGCCCTCGCGCCGTTGCCCGGGCTCACCGCGGCGCCGCCCGACGGTACGTCGTACTGGCAGTTCCCCGTGTTCGTCGACGCGGCGACGGCCGGCGCCGACGGACACGGGTACGCCGAAGCGCTGCGGGCGGAGGGGATCCCGGCCAACGGTGGGTACATCCAGCGGCCGCTGTACCTCACGCCGTTGTTCACCGAGCGGCGGACGTACGGCGCGTCCGGGTATCCGTTGACGACGGCAACGGCCCCGCGGTACGAGGAAGGCCTGTGCCCGAAGGCGGAGGAGCTGATCGTCGGAGGAGGACTGCTGGTGATCGCCTGGAACGAGCGCTACACCGCCGAGGACGTGGCCGACATCGCGGCGGCCCTGACGAAGGTGCACGCCGCGCTCGCCGGCCGGTGAGTCAGCGGGTCACCCGCCAGCTGTTGTCCCCGGCCACGAGGTCCACCGCGAGCTCGACGAACTGCCGGCCGTGTCTGGTGACAACCTGCCCGTCCACCTTCGAGTTGGCGGGCAGCAGGACCGATGCACCCGCGACGGGCTCGGTCGCGTGGGCGTGGATGGTCCAGCCGTCGTCGTGTTCCTCGACGGACAGCGTGACGCCCCGGCGGCTCCGCTCCCAGGTGTTGAGCTGGGCGCTGGTCCACCACGGCATACCGCGACGGCGAGCTTCGTTCGCCACCGCGACACAGGCCGCGCGAGTGGGCGGACGCAGGTGCAGGTGCGGCCCGTGGAAGAGGAAGTGGGCGACCCCGTGGACCGCCTCGGCGCCGTCGAGGATGACGTCGCGGATCGACTCGTGCCCGGCCCAGGCCAGGTCCTGGGTGTGCAGGGGGAGGTTGAGGACGTCGAGGAAGCGGTTGTCCTCGGACGCGTCGGCGATCGGGAACGACAGGTGCGCCGTGCCGAAGATGAAGCCGACGCTGCCTTGTTTGCTGGGGCCCCGGGACTCGTCGATCTCGATCCCGAGCCGCTCGCACCAGGTGTAGAACTCGGTCCAGTTCTCCCAGCGGGTGTAGTGGTTCTTGTTCGACACGATCCGCTCGGTACCGGTCACGGCCTGGGCCCAGGCGTACTGCGCGCGGATCTGCGGCCAGCCCCACTCGGCGAGATCGGCGTCGCCCATCGCGTTGTAGTGCAGGGCGTTCTCGTGCCCGGCCTCGGTGATGGCTGCGAGGACGGACGGCGAGTACCCGCCCGGGAACACGTGGCACCAGGTGACCTTGACGTTCGCCGCAGCGAACGAGTCGAGCGCCGCGCGGCCGTGGTCGTCGACGTTGCCGTCGGAGTCGTGGGACATGTGCGCGACGGCGGAGATCCCGGCCGGCCAGTACCCGAGCCAGGGTACGACCGCGTCGGTCTGCTCGGCGGCCCACCAGAGGCATTGCAGGAACGCCGACCGCCAGAGGTCGGCGTGCGGCTGGTCGAACATCGGCACCGCGGACGGCGGCGGGTACGAGTGGTCGAACGGCACGGCCAGTTCGGGTTCACCCGGCGGCATCGCCCGGTCCCGTTCGAAGCTGACCGCCATCCCGTCCTCGCACTTGAGGATGCCGTCGTCGATCGGCGCCGTACCGTCGGCCGCCGGCTTGCCGTCAGCCACGACCGGGTACCCCTGCTGGATCCGCACGATGCTCTGCCAGACGTCGACCCCGACGGTCAACGCGAGCCCTGTACCGAGCTGCCGGAGCGTCACGGCCGGGTGGGTGTCACCGCTCTCGGTCTGGTCCCACCGAGCGAGTACCTCGACGTCCTCGGTTGTTGCCAGGCGGACACCGCCGATGGCGTGCAGAGGAACCGTCGGACGCGAAGACCAGACCGGGCTCTCGTCGATGGTCACGTGCCCGTCGTCGACCGAGCCGGCCGCCGCGGCGCCCGCGACCGATGCGAGCGGACCGGGATCGCCCACGACGACGAGCGCACCGCCCGCCCGGACCCAGTCCTCGACCGCGTCGCTGTCCAGCTCGGACGAGGGAGTGGTCGCGTGGACGAGGACGGCCACGTCATCGGGCGGGGTGGCGGCCTCGCCGGGCGTCAGGGTCCGGAAGGGCAACCGGAGATGGCCGAGCACCTCGTCGAGGTAGCGCCACCAGGCGTCCGCACCGGCCCGCTGAGTACGCTCGATCGCGGCGTCGTCGACGACCACTGCTACGGCATGACGTGCTGACACGAGACCTCCTGCGGTGGATGGCGTGCAGCCACCCTGCCCCATCGGCCGGGATTATGGCAAGGACCGAATTCCGCGTACCGGGCGTCCGTAACCAGGGTCAGCGCGGCAGCTTCTCGACCAGCAGCTGGTACGGCCGCGGTGGTCGCCCGACCTTGCTCGAATGCGACGGCGGCATCGGCCAGGCGAGTCCCTCGTCGACCAAGGTGCGCAGGGACCGCCGGGCCGTCCGCAGCGTGACCTCGAGCAGCTCGGCGACCTTCTCGGCGTCGACCACGCGCTCGGTGTCGCCGGTCTCGTCGAGCCGCTCGGCCAGCAGCGCCAGGACCTGGGCGCCCTTCGACTCCGGTGTTGAGGCCGATCGCTCGGGCCGGTGGGAGCGGTCCGCGGGCAGCTGCAGCACGGTGTCGCGCGGCCCGATGATGAACGCCGTCCGGCCACCGTCCGCGGCCGCCTTGTCGACGGCCGACTGCGCGTTCACCTCAGCCTCGCGGGTCGAGCGGCCCAGCCCGATCCCGATCTCCAGCAGGATGCCGAGCTCCTTGTGGACCCGGCCGAGGAACGGCGCCATCGACAGGTTGTCCGTGGCCAGTCGCAACGAACCCATCGTGGTGACGACCAGGAAGCTGTGCTCGTCCCGCGGGATCACGGCCGCGTCCATCGGCCGGGCGTCCCGCAGCAGCTCGCGATGCAGCGACAGCTTCAGCTCCTGGTACCAGTAGTTGCTGGGGCTCGCGTGCGCCGGCAGGGCGGAGCCGGGAACACGCACGATCATCGTGACGATCCGCGACTCCTCGAGCTTGGCGCCGCTGCCCATCAGGATCGCGGTGGTCAAGGCGGTGCGGATCGTGGTCGCCGCCGGCGTCATCCGCAACGTGGGGATGCCCGCCTTGCGCAACGCGGCCTCGACACTGGGAACCGTGGTCACGGCACCCGTGGTCTTGCCCTGTTCGTAGAGCTTGCGGTGGAAGTCGAGGAACTTCTCGGCCGACTCGGGGCCGGCGTACTCCTGGACCCGGACCCCGGAGACCTTCAGGCCGATCTCCTCGTACGCGTGCTGCAGCTCGCGCCGCGAGATGGTGTCGACGCTGATCTTGCGCGGATCGAAGACGTCCTCGAGCACCCCGCGCAACAAGGTCGTCGGGAGGGCGGGACCACCGGCCGGTACGTAGGTCGCCGGGACCGGGATCCGGCCCGCGGCGACGGCGCGGTCGTAGGGGAGCGGACCGGCGAACAACATGACGTCGACGCGGGACATGATCCGGCTCGCCTGGGTGTGCGCGTCGTGCTCGTCGGCGTACACCGCGGCCACCAGCCGCAGCGAGGGGTTGTCGAGCTCGCGCGCCAGCGCCATCGTCCGGTGGACGATCTGCTCACCGCCGACGACGCCGACCGTGACCTCCTCGTGGGCGGAGGGCATGATCAGCGATTCCGGCGGACCGCTCGGGTGCCATTCACGTCCACATCGTAACGTCCGGAATCCCCGGATCGGCTGGACCTGTTGTGCAGCGCGGCGTGGAAGCCGTTCGGGCCGGAGCATTGACGGACACACATAATGGTCGTTACGGTCGCCCGTAATAAGCGGGCTCCGGCGGCGTGACGGCAGGTGCTGATGACGAATGGTGGGGCTCTGCAACGCTTCCGGAGCGGCTGTGTCATTCCGGCGCACCCGTTGGCCGTCGATGCCGATCGGCGTCTCGACGAACGACGGCAACGGGCGCTGAGCCGGTACTACCTGGAGGCCGGGGCCGGGGGACTGGCGGTCGCGGTCCACACCACCCAGTTCGCCTTGCACGAACCAGAGCGCGGCCTGCTGGCTCCGGTGCTGGGACTCGCGGCCGAGGTCGCGGGGGAGTACCCGGGCGAGGCGCCGATCCTGATCGCGGGTCTCACCGGGCCGACGGCGCAGGCGGTCGCCGAGGCCGAGCTGGCAGCGAGCCTGGGGTACGACCTCACGTTGCTGAGTCCGTACAACGTCGGCGACCAGAGCGAGGACGCCTTGCTGGAAAGGGCTCGCGCGGTCGGCGAGGTCCTGCCGGTGATCGGGTTCTACCTGCAACCGGCTGTCGGCGGACGCGTGCTGTCGCGGGACTTCTGGCGCCGGCTGGCCGCACTCGACTGCGTCGCCGGGATCAAGGTGGCGCCGTTCGACCGGTACGCCACGCTCGACGTGGTGCTGGGAGTACGGGAGTCCGGCCGGGCCGGCGAGCTCGCGCTGTACACCGGGAACGACGACCACATCGTGCTCGACCTGATCACCTCGTACCGCGCCCCGGGGACCACCAAGCCGGACCTCGCGTTCGTCGGTGGGCTGCTCGGTCAGTGGTCGGTCTGGGTCCGCGAGGCGGTCGAGATGCTGGGTGATGCGGAGCTGGCCCGGGGCGGTGACGACGACGCGCTGCGCCGGTTGCTGGCCGTCGAGCCGGAGCTCACCGACGCGAACGCCGCGGTGTTCGACGTGGCGAACGACTTCCGCGGCTGCATCCCTGGGATCCACGAGGTGCTGCGGCGGCAGGGTCTGCTCGAAGGTCGCTGGTGCCTCGATCCGGCCGAGGATCTGTCCGCGGGTCAGCTGACAGAGCTCGACCGGATCTGGGCGGCGTACCCCCACCTCCGCGACGACGAGTTCGTCGCCACCCATCTGGACCGCTGGCTCGCGTGACCCCGGCTGGGCACCTGCCTGGGTCAGCCGTGCAGGGTGGGGCGGTAGATGAGCTCCTGGATGGAGCCGTCGAAGGTGCGGCTCTGGAGGAGTTCGAGGTCGAAGTCGGCGGCGCGTTCGAAGATCCGGTCCTCGCCGGTCTTGGCGTTGATCACGGGGAAGAGGGTGACCTGGATGCGGTCGACCAGGCCGGCGGCGAGCAGGGCGGTGTTCAGGGCCAGGCTGCCGTGCGAGCGCAACGGCACGTCGGACTCCGCCTTGAGCCGGGCGACGACCTCGACCGCGTCGCCGCTCACCACGGTCGCGTCCGGCCAGTCGAGCGGTTCGCGCAGGGTGTTCGACACCACCGTGGCCGGGAGGTTCCGGAGCCGGGTGACCCAGGGGTCGAACTCCTCGGTCCCGTCGGCGCTCGGGGTGAGCATCTCCACGTTCGTCCGGAACGTGGTCGCCCCGAAGACCATGCGTTGCCCCTCGCTGTACTGGGCGAGCCGGTGGTCCAGGAACTCGGGACCCTGCTTGCCCCAGTAGCCGCCCCAGTCACCGTGGTGGGAGCCGAAGCCGTCGAGGGTGGAGAAGATGTCGAAGGTGTAGATCGCGGTCACGATGGTCTCCTCAAGGTGGTGGGCCGCCCTGGTGGGCGCCCGTTCATCCCTTCCACGAAGGCGACTCCTGCGATCCGACATGCGGTCTTCAAAAATTCCACGTGGCTGTCCCGCCCGGCTTCAGGACGTGGGTCTTGCCGTGGCAGCGGACCGGGACTTTCCGGTCCGCGTCGCTGTCGAGCGTGACGGTGAGGTGGTTGCTCGACACCTCGACGGTCAGGCGTCTGCCGCGGTACCAGAGCGGCATCCGCAAGGTCCCGAGGCGCTGTGGCCAGCGGGGCCGGAATCGCAGCGTGTCGCCGGCGACCGACAAGCCGGTGAAGCACCGTTGGATCAGGTCCACGCTGCCGGCCATCGCGGCGAGGTGGATGCCCTCCGCGGTCGTCCCGTCCGGGGCGAGATCGCTGTCGCTCGCCTGCTGGAGGAAGCCGAGCGCCTGGTCCGGTGCGATCGAGGCGAGCCCCCAAGCGTGCACGACCGCACTCAACGACGAGCCGTGACAGGTCCGCGCGAGGTAGTAGTCGACGGTACGCCTCAGCAGCCGGCCGTCCAGCTCGTATCCGAGGCGCCCCATCACCTCGCGCAGTTCCCGGCGCGTCAACACGTACAGGAGCATCAGCACATCGGCCTGCTTGGAGACCCGGTACGCCACGACATCGCGCCCTTCGGACTCGAGGATCCGGTCCAGCCGCCGGAGATCGCCGTACCGGGCGCGGTACGCGGGCCAGTCCAGCTCGGCCAGTTCGGCGTACCCCTCGAACTGGCTGATCACGCCGTCGTGGAAAGGCACGTAGATCCGCCGGGTGAGCTCGTCCCAGTGCGCCAGCTCGTCCGGGTGGAGGTCGAGCGATTCGGTCAGCTCGGCCCGTCGCCAGGTCGGGAGGGCGTCGAGCGCACGACGGGCGACACCGAGGATCCAGGCCGCCAGCACATTGGTGTACGCGCTGTTGTCGATCCCGTCGGCCGGCCGGTCCGGGTACCCGGTGTGGAACTCGTCCGGCCCGGCCACCCCACGCAGCACGAACCGCGCCCTCGCCTCGTCGTACGTCGCCAGGTCCGCGAAGAAGCGGGCCACCTCCACGATCACCTCGGCCGCCTGGTCGGACAGGAACTCGCGGTCCCCGGTCGTCTCGACGTACCGCCACATCGTCGCCGCGACAGCCAGGCCGACATGCCGTTGCCGGTACGTCGCGTCCACGGTCCAGCGGCCGGACAACGGATTGAGGTGGACGCGCTGACTCTCCTCGCGTCCGTCGCTGCCCGATTGCCACGGGTACATCGCGCCCCGGTACCCGGCCTCACGAGCCGCGCGCCGAGCGGCGGGCAGACGGCGGTACCGGTAACCCAACAGGGCGCGCGTCAACGCCGGACTGCGCCAGGTGAGGACGGGGAAGACGAACAGCTCGTCCCAGAAGACGTGTCCCCGGTACGCCTCACCGTGCAAGCCGCGAGCCGGTACCCCTGCGTCGACCGCGGCCGTGTGCGGCGAGACCGACTGGAGCAGGTGGAACAGGTCCAGGCGGACGGCGAACTGGAGAGCCGGTGCGGACAGGTCGAGCGCGAAACGTCCCCACAGCTGCGACCACGCCAGGACATGCGCGGCCAAGAGCTCGTCGAAGCCGGCTGCGTTGCCGATCGCGGTGAGGGCTGCCGTCACGGGTTCGGAGATGCCGTGGTCCCGGGAACTGTAGATCGCGACGACCTTCTCGGCGCTGACCACCTCGCCCGGGGTGACCTCGACGGCCAACTCGCGGCCGGCAGACGTGGTGTCGAGGTGGTCGCGCCACTGGCTGTTGCTTGAGGCAATCGTGCGGGTGGCGACGGCGGTCTGGGTGTGCGCCTGTCTGGTATTCGCCGACACGAGCACGGTGTCGCCGTGGATACTGGGCTCGAGGTCGGTCAGGTGGTCGCCGCGGAGCGCCGAGTACCGGGCGACACCGGTGTTCCCGACGTCCCCGTTCACGGTCGTGGCCAAGCGCAACGTTCCGGACCAGTTCTCCACCGACACGGTCAGGGCCTGCCCGGCCAAGTGCGGCTCGGCCATGCTGACGAAACGGCGTTCCTCCCCGGCGACGACCTGACCCGCTGGACTCCGGAGCCGGAACGAGCGCGTCAGGATCCCGCGACGGAGGTCGAGCTCGGTGGTGTGGTCGAGGACCTCGCACTCCTCGGGCGTCAACCACGGGCCGTCGTCGATCGCGAGGGTGAGCGGCAGCCAGTCCGGCAGATTGACCAGGCTCTCGGTCTCGATCGATCGCTCGCCGACCTGATCGGTGAGCCGGTTGTAACACCCCGCCAGGTACGTCCCCGGGTAGTGACGGTCGTCCGCACGGGAGCCGGCCCACGCGCCGCGGGTGGCGAAGTACCCGTTGCCGACGGTGCACAAGGTTTCGCGCCGGCGTTCGTCGAGCGGGTCGTAGCCGGTGAAGCGCAGGCACCAGCCGTCAACGGAGCCGGACGGCAAGGGTGCCTCGTACTGTTCCGGCAAGGACCGCCGCGATCCTCCGCTCGTGCTCGTCGGCCGGACCGGTGACCGTGACCACCCCGTCCTGGACGCTGACCTCCCAGTCGGCGCACTCCACCACCAGCAGCTCCCGGACCTCCGCCCGGATCCGGTCGTCCCGGGCCGCGAGCAGGTGGATGACGTCACTGCGGCTGATCACGCCGACAACCTCGCCGCGGTCCACGACCGGCAGGCTCTTCATCAGCGACGACCACATCAGCTCGACGGCCACCGTGAGTTCGTCGTTCGGGCGCACGGTCACGACCAGGTGTGTCATCACGTCCGTCACGCGGCGCGGCGGGGACTCGGTCGTCGTGCGGACGGCCGTCAGCGGGACCCGATCCTCCAGCAGGGCGGAATCCTGGACCAGGTCCGCCTCGCTGACGATGCCGACGATCGACCCGGCCCGGTCGAGGACGGGAAGGGCGGTGATCTTCGCTTCGTCCAGCAGCTTCAGCGCGCTGCTGATCGTGCCGTCAGCCTCGATCGTGATCGGCGGGGACGTCATCACCTCGCGCACCAACATCGTCATCACCTCGTCGGACCTTCGCTCGCACCCAGCATCGTTCGAGCTCACCCGCCCGAGCAGGGCGCAAGGTCCCTCACCGACCAGACAGAGGACCCCAGATCCCCGGGCGGCGGTGGTCCCGGTCCGGTGGGGTCGTTCGGCGGCGGGGATCGGTACCGAGTGACTCTGACCGTGGGGTTCCGGGGGCCCGACGATCAAGGTGCCGGATCTACCGGAAGGGGAGAGATCATGACCACCACACCGAACCGACACGATCTGTCGCGTGTCCCGACGGAGGCCGCCGTCGAGCGGCGCCCCGTCATCAGCATCATGGCCGGGCGGACGCTGGGTGTTTTGCGGATCGCCTTCGGTCTGACTTTCTTGTGGGCGTTCGTGGACAAGCTGTTCGGCTTCGGTTACGCGACTCCGTCGGGTAAGGGCTGGGTCGATGGTGGGGATCCGACCGCGGGGTTCCTCGGGAAGGGGACGAGTGGGTGGTTCGCGGATTTCTACCAGTCGCTGGTGGGTGACTGGTGGGTGAACCCGCTGTTCATGGTGGGTCTGGCCGGGATCGGTCTGGCTCTCACGCTGGGGATCGGGATGCGGATTGCCGCGGTGTCCGGGGCGTTGCTGTACCTGTTCATGTGGACGGCGAACTTCCCGCCGGAGAACAACCCGGTTCTGGACGAGCATGTTCTCGGTGCGATCAGCTTGGTGGCCTTGGGTCTGTTGGCTGCCGGCAACTTCTGGGGCTTCGGCCGGCAATGGGGCAGTCTCGACATCGTCAACCGGTACCCCTGGCTGCGGTGACCTCATGACCGTCGAACCGGTCATCCACGTGGGGATCGAAGGCTCCTGGCGCGAGACGGGTGCACTGGAATGGGCACTGCAGGAATCCCTCCTGCGCCGGGAGCCGCTACGAGCCGTGCACGTGATCGACCAACGGATCCGGCAGTCGCCGTCCTGGCAGCCGACCCAGGCCGAGGACGCGGCGATCGGCCTGGTGACCGCCGTCCAGCAGTACCTGGACGAGATCCCGGGTGAGTTCGACCTGGAGACGGATCTCGCGGTCGGGCCGCCCGCGGCCACCTTGAACGAACTCGCCGAGCACGCCCACATGCTGGTGGTCGGCCGGCGGGGGATGGGCCAGTTCAAGCGGCTGCTGATCGGCTCCACGTCGGAGGCCGCCGCGACCCGTGCGTCGGCTCCGGTGGTCGTCGTTCCGGACCACTGGCGTCCGGCCCAGCACGCCGGCCCGATCCTGGTCGCCGTGGCGGGGGACTTCGGCAAGGACCGCGCGGCGATCGACTTCGCGGTCGGCGCGGCCCTGGCGCACCACGTCGCGGTACGGATGATCCATGTCTGGGACCTGCCGGCGATCTACAGCTGGGACGCGATGACCGTCGCCGGCGTGGACGAGGAGTGGGCGCGATCGGCCCGCCGCCGGGCGTCCGCCTTCGTGGAGAAGTGGCAGGCCGAGAACCCTGCCGTCGTGCTGGAGACGGAAGTCCGCAGAGGGCATCCGGTGGACGGGATCATCACGGCCGCGAGCGACGTGGACGCGCAACTGCTCGTCGTCGGCGGGCGGCGCCACGCGCAGGTCACGACGGCGCTGCTGGGATCGGTTGCCCGCGGCGTCCTTCACCACGCGACCTGCCCGGTCGCGGTGGTCCACGCGCCGCCGGAGCCGGCCGAGCAACCGAGCGTCTGGTGACGACGCTCAGAAGGTGACGATGCGGCGGCCGGTGATCTGCTCCGGATCGATCACCACATGCACCGCACGGTCGCCGCCGGCCCAGGGCTCCACCAGACCGCGCGCGGCCAGCGACTCCTGCCCGGTGGCCGGGCGCACCATGCCAGTGACGAGGACGCTCCACCCGCCGCGCAGCGCGTCGTCGACGGCATCGATCTCGAACGCCACCGGCGCCAGATCGTACTGCGCGAGCGTGCTGTCCGCCGCCGTCCGGAAGATGATCTGGTCGCCGACGTAGCAGAAGTT
This sequence comes from Kribbella amoyensis, assembly GCF_007828865.1. Taxonomy (NCBI): domain Bacteria; kingdom Bacillati; phylum Actinomycetota; class Actinomycetes; order Propionibacteriales; family Kribbellaceae; genus Kribbella; species Kribbella amoyensis. The sequence goes on along the minus strand of NZ_VIVK01000001.1, from coordinate 6,226,977 downwards.
CACCGGCACCATCACCAGGCCGTCGGCCGCGGTGAAGGCGATCCGGCCGATGCCACCCTTCTTGAGCAGGGCGACACACTCCTCCCGCCGCATCGGCTCCAGCGTCGCCCGGTCGGCGGCGGACCCGCTGCCGGGCGGGCGATCCGCCGGTCCACCGGTCAGGGCGGCGATCGTCGTGTCGAGCGCGGTCGCGACCCGCAGCAGTTCGCCACCGGTCAGCGCGACCGGTCTGCTCTCGAAGTCCTCGACCCGCTCCGGACTCAGCCCGGCCCGCGTGGCGACCTCGGCCCGGCTGAGCCCGAGCGCGGTACGCCGTCGCATCGCGCGCGCTCCGATGTCGGCGGAACGATGGTTCATGGCGCTGCCCTTCGACGGGTGCTCTCACTGTCAGCCAACCAGCGGGTGGACCGCCGGAGAAGTGGCCGCCGACCCGATCGGCCAGGACGGACGGCCTGGCTTCCGCGGCCGGGGACCGGAACCGATCGGGCCGGTGCCGTGGCCGAAGGTCCCGAGCCGCGGGGGCCGGATGGCTCTGGGGTGCCGCGGCCCGGACGGCGACGCTGGAGGCGGGCGGCCACCTGAGAACACCGCCCGGCCGAAGGAGGAGCGATGACGATCCGAGTCTTCCTGCTGGACGACCACGAGATGGTCCGGCTCGGCCTGCGCCAGCTGATCGAGAGCGAACCCGACCTCGAGGTCGTCGGCGACGGCGGTACCGCGGCCGAGGCCGTCGCGCGGATCCCCGCGACCCGGCCCGACGTGGCCCTGCTCGACGTCCGCCTGCCCGACGGCGACGGCATCACCGTGTGCCGCGAGATCCAGTCGGTGATGGACGACCCGCCCGCATGCCTGATGCTGACGTCCTACTCCGACGACGAGGCGCTGTTCAACGCGATCATGGCCGGCGCGTCGGGGTACCTGCTGAAACAGGTCACCGGGACCGACCTGGTCGGAGCGATCCGGCACCTGGCGGCCGGGGGATCGTTGCTGGATCCGGCGATGACGCTGACGGTGCTCGAACGCCTGCGGCATCCGGTGCTCGACGAGGATCCCCGGTACGCGTCGCTCACCGAGCAGGAACGCCGGATCCTGGCCGAGATCGCCGCCGGCAAGACGAACCGGCAGATCGCCCAATCGCTCTTCCTCGCCGAGAAGACCGTGAAGAACTACGTCTCCTCGATGCTGCACAAGCTCGACCTGGAACGCCGGACCGAGGCCGCCGTCTTCGCCGTCGAGCACGCCCGGGCGCATCCGGAGGCCTGACCTGGAGCAGGACCATTTCCGCGCAGCCCGGTCCGAAAGCCTCTGGCCCGCGACAGCCGTGCGCGGTGTGCTGAAGGTGAAGAAAGTGGTCAGCGAGCCGGCGAAGGCAGCTGAGCCGGCCAGTCGCCCGGACCGGACCTGCCGACACCCCCCGTCGGCCGGGTCCGCGGTCCCGCAAAGTCGGGACCAGCGTCCCACTCGGCTTCTATCCCCCCGCCGGGTGGGACGCCTTCGTGTACCCCCGGCCTGTACCTCGCCCTGTACCTCGCCCGGTACGTCACCGGGCGGCCGCGATCGGCTGGATCACCTCGGTCCGGGCGCGGCGCTGGTCGCCGATCGGGAGGTCGCGGTAGATCTCCCACGCCTCCTCGGCCCCGCGGACGCGCTCGTCCTGCAGCCACTCGCCGATCGCCTGGTACGCCTGCTCGACCTGGTCGGCGGGTCCGACGTACCGGATCCAGACCGCGGGCCCACCCGGCAGGACCGACGGCTCGATCCCGTCCTCGGCGCCGACGGCCGCCGTGGTCGGGATCCCTGCCTCGACCTCGACCCGGTGGCCGGGCCTGGGCCGCAACCGCGCGAACGGATAGCCGGCGGCAACGATCCCGCGGTGGTACAGGCTCGCCGCGACCTCGTCACAGGTCCGGCGGATCCACGCCCGCGCCTGGTTCGACGGCAGGGTCGCCCGCCGGACCGCGGTGTGTTGCCGCGCGGTCATCGTCGTCTCCGGTCCATGGGTGAGCATCGGTTCCTCCGGTCGAGCCGCTGGTCAGCTCTACTCGACCTCGCCGCGCGGTCCGGCGGGAGGGGCGAAGGTCCCCGATCGGTCAGGAACCTGCCCGCCGGTCCTCGCTCAGCCCAAGTCCGGGTGAGCCGGCACGAAGGGGCCGACGGTGGTCGAGGCGGGGACCTTCGGCTCTGACCTGCGCACCGGAAGACGGGACACGCTGGACGCGATGGGAGCGCCGGCGGCGCACCGTCGAGCCGAGCAGCCAGGAGGGGTGGCAGCTCCGCGGCGAATCCGCCGGTGGAAGGGAGTGGTCGGGATGATGCACGGTTCCGCGACGGATCCGGCCTGGATCTTCGTGATGGTGGCGCTGTGGGCAGTTGCCATCGGAACGGCCTTCTGGCTCGGAGCTCGTCTGCTGCAACGGCAGCACCGCCCGCCGCCGGCGTTCCCGTCCGCGCTCGACATCCTCGAGCGCCGCCTGGCCAGCGGGGACATCAGCTACGCGGAGTTCGACGAGGCCCGCGCCCGGTTGCGCGAACACGAACTGGATATCTGAGGCCGGCCGTTGCTCTTGCACAGTATCAGCATGCTGATACTGTGGCGGGCATGCGGATCGTGATCGCGGGGGCCGGAATCGGTGGGTTGGTGGTCGCCCAGGCGTTGGTACGGGCCGGGGACGACGTGGTCGTGGTCGAGCGAGATCCGGGCGTCGCGGCGACCGGGGGCTATCGGTTGCACCTCGACGCCGACGCCTGTGTGGTCCTGCGGGAGCACCTGCCGCCGACGGGGTGGGAGCGGTTGCTGGCGGGTTCGGCCCGGGCGGCGGCGGTCCCGCGGTTGATGGTGCGAGACCACCGGTTGCGGCTGCTCGCGACCGCTCGACCGGTACCGGACGAGGAGTGGCTGCTCGTCGATCGGCGGCTGCTGCGGCGAGTACTGGTTGACGGGGTCGAGGACCGGATCTGCTGGAGCCGTACCGTTGAAGGGTTCGGCGAGTCCGCGGCCGGGGTGGTCGCCCGGACGACCGGTGGTGACCTCGAAGCCGACGTGATGATCGGCGCGGACGGTGCGCGGTCGGTGGTGAGCGAGCAACTGCTCGGCCGTCCGGCGGCGCGCGATCTCGGGTACAGCGCGGTGGCCGGCCGGGTGCCGTTGGCGCTGGCCGACGGGCTGGCCGACCTGGTGACCGAGTCCGGGGTCCTGGCGTTCGGGGTGGACGGGACGGGGGTGTTCCTCAGTCGTTCGGTCCGGACCGAGACCGCGGCCGTGGCCGGGGGAGTGGCGACCGAGGACGCCGACCTGGTCTGGAGCGCGATCGCGGCGACCGGCCGGATCAGTACCGACCCGGAGCGGCTGACCGGATTGTTACGGCGCTGGGATCCCCGCGTCCGGCGGTTGCCAGGGTTGTCGGATCCGGCGACGATCGCGCGGTTTCCCTTCCTGGCGGCCGATCCCGGCCAGGAGCTGATGCCGTGGCCGGCGAACAGGGTGACCGCCCTCGGGGATGCCGTGCACGCGATGCCGCCGACCGGAGGACAGGGCGCGGCGACCGCCGTACGGGATGCGGGGCTGTTGGCGGGCGCGTTGGAATCAGTACGGCGTGGGCGGGTGACCGTGCCGGTGGCGCTGGCCGACTACCAACGAGCGATGACCGCGTACGCACCTGCGGCGGTGGCGGAGTCGCTGCAGCCGGTGCGATGGATGCGGATGCTGGAGCGACCGGCCGCGAGGGTGATCGGCCGGGTCGCGTTCCCGGTCGCGGCCGCTGTGCGGAGTGTGGGCGTGGTGGCGAGATGACGACCTCGCGCAGTGTGCTTTGGGATCTCCTGCGGACCGCTCATCTGGCCGAGCGCGAGCTGACCCGCGTGATCGAGGACGCCGGGCTGACCCCGGCCCAGTTCGGGGTGCTGTCCTGCCTGGCCGACGGGGACGACCTCAGTCAGGCCGAACTGGCGCGCCTCATCATGGTGCGGCCGCAGAGCATGGGACGGCTGATCCAGGACATGGTCTCGGCGGGACTCGTCGAACGCACCGGCCCGGGCGGTCGCGGCCGCCGTACCGGTCTGCGGATGACCGACGCCGGATCCGACGCGGTGACTCGGGCCCGGCCGGCCGTCGTACGAGCCAGCCGCCCGGAGGCGCTCGGCCTCAGCACGGAGGCGCACCGGCGACTGGGCGAGCTCCTGGCCGAGGTACGAACCCGGCTGAGCGAGGACGGTCGGTGAAAGGTGCGGCGCGGACGGTCCTGGCCGTCGGCGAGAACGTCGGCCTCCCGATCGCGACGTACGGTGCCCTGCGGCTCCTCGGTCTCGACGACATCTGGGCACTGACCGGTTCGGCGGCTGTGTCGGCCGCGGTCCTGCTGGTCCAGTGGATCCGTACCCGCGACGTGAGCGCGCTCGGAAGCCTTGTCCTGCTGCGTTTCGCCCTCTCGCTGGCGCTCGCGTTCGTCACCGACAACGCCCGCTGGCTGCTGGTGAAGGACTCCCTGATCACCGCGGTCATCGGCCTCGCTGCCCTGGCCAGCCTGCTCTTGCACCGATCCTTCATCGAGCGGGTCCGCCGAGATCTCTCCGGCGACCCGGAAGCGTTCGACCGCAGACTCACCGACGAGCCCTGGTTCCGGAGGCGGCACCGCATCCTCGGCGTGCTCTGGGGAGCCGCCCTCCTCGCGGAAGCCGCCCTCTCGACCACGGTCTCGCTGACCCTCCCGATCCCGCTGGCCGTCCTCATCACCAACCTGACCGGCCCAGCCGTCATCGTCGGCCTGATCGTTCTGACCGAGACCACCACCCGCCGACCGTTGCCGGTGGCAAGTGGTTAGCGGAGGCCGGCGCGGAGTTGGGTCATCCATTCCTGGCCGCGCTGGTAGCCGTTGGGCAGCTGGTCGGCCTTGTCCCAGCGCCAGGTGACGACCATCGCGAGGACCAGGAGGCGGCAGTCGCGGAGGAGGTCCTGGTCGATGCCGGGGTAGTGCTCGGCCACCTCGTCGGGGGCGTGGGCGAGATCGAACTCGACCGGTCCACGACAGCAGGTCTCGAAGTCGATGAACCTCGGGCCGTCCTTCGTGGCGAGCAGGTTGCCCGGATGTGGTTCGCCGTGCAGTAGTTGCTCGGCCGGACGGCGTTCCTCGATCTTGCGACGGAGGGTACTCAGCGTGGTGCTGAGCAGTTCGCGGTCCGCGTCGGGGAGCTCCGGGGTCTGGTCGCGGTCCGCCAGGAGTTGTTGGGCGCTCGCGACTCGATCGGTGAAGTGCGGCGCGGGGACGTCGATCTTCCTCAGGCCGGCGGTGAGCTGCTCAAGGGCTTTCGCGTACTCGGCCGGCGAGAGAGGTTGCGTTGTCGAGGTCTCGTAGTAGGTCCACAGCGTGACCACGAAGCCGTCGCTCTCGTACACGCGGGGCTCCACCCGCGGATCGAGGGCGGCCACCGGGCTGCCGAGTTCCGCGAGACGTTGCGCGATGTCGATCTCGAACTGCGCGCACTGCTCTCCGGCCGGAGCCACCCGGGCCAGCACGTCGGACGGAAGGATGCGCAGGGCAACCTTGTTCGAGTTGTTGAGCAGGATCCCGTCATCGGCCTGTAGTCCAAGGGACGAAGCGACGTCCAGGGCCGCGGCGAGCGCGCGACCGGCCTCAGGCTCGAGCATGGGTGCCGGGTCCTCCGGGAGTCGACGCGTCGCACCGAACGGCACAACCCCGGCACCGTACCAACCAACCGGCTGCTCAGCCTCTGGTTTTGTCGAGAGCCCGGATCAGCTCCGACTTGGTCATCTTCGACCGGCCCTTCACGCCCAGGCGCTGCGCCTCGGCGTACAGGTCTTGCTTGCTGCGCTCCTCGTCCTGCGGGTGCGTCCCGACGAGACGCTGGGCGGTGAGCGTCGGCCGCTGCGGTTGCGGGATCAGGCCGACGGCAGGGCTGTCGTCCTCCTCGGTCAGCCGGCGGCCCACGTCCTGCAGTCCGTCCTTGACCTTCTCGTACTGCTCCCCGACCTGGTCGCCCAACGACTTCTTCGGCATGATCCCTCCTTCGCAGGCGCCGGATCTTCTCGGCGCCGCTCCTGAAGTGCCCGGAAGATCCACGCCCGATGCGCTCCCCACCCGAACCGACCGGATAACGACCGCCCCGGAACCGTTGGATTCGAGCGCTTGTTTGGAGGCCGCGGACGCCAGGCGGCAGCTTTGGTTCGAGGTTGTCTCGGATCGTGACGACGGACCGTGCGGTGGTGGTGGGTTGTGACAGGGTTGTCCGACGCAACGACCCTTGGTGAAGGTGGGGACTCTGTGGCGGCGGTGTGGGCGGAGATCGAGCTCGAGCTGACCAGTTCGGTAGAGGTGGCGGATCCGTACACCGCGGTCGAGGTGTGGGCCGACTTCGCCGACGAGGCCGGGGGAGTGTTGCGGCGGCCGGCGTTCTGGGACGGCGGGCGTACCTGGCGCGTTCGCTTCGCGGCACCCACGGCCGGGCGTTGGACGTGGACGAGCACTTCGGAACCGGCGATCGACGGCCTGACCGACAACGGCGAGCTGGTCGTGGACGAAGCTGCCGACGGGGACCAGCGGCGCGGTTTGTGGAAGCTCGAACGCGGCGACCGGGTGATGCGGCACGCCGACGGTACGCCGGTGGTCCTGGTCGGGGACACCGCGTGGGCGTTGCCGTGGCGGGCCACGCCGGAGCAGGTCGCCGTGTACGCGGCCGACCGGCAGGCCAAGGGTTTCAACGCGGTCCTGCTGATGTCGGTCCAGCCCGACATGGGCGCCGTCGGACCCGAGGATCGGACCGCGGATCAAGGGTTCGCCGTCGGGTTCGCGGATCTCGCCGACGGCCATCTCAACCGGCTGAACCCGAAGTACTTCCAGGAACTGGACGAGCTGGCCGGCATCCTGGTCGAGCACGGTCTGACCCCGGTGTGGCAACCCGTGTTCCAGGGTTGGGGCTGGAAAGGCCTCGACGCCGCGGGGCCGGTGGTACCCGTCGACGAGTACGCGCGGTACTGCCGGTACCTGGTCGCCCGGTACGGCGCACGGCCCGCGATCTGGCTCGTCGGCGCGGACGGATCCGGCCGCGAACCTCAGGTGGCTGCCGGTGGTGCGGAGGTGCACGCCTGGGACTGCTACGCGCAGCCGACCGGGATCCATTACCGGCCGCACATCCGCGCCGAGGCCCACCAGGATGCCGAGTGGCTGGACTTCCAGTGGTGCCAGACTGGGCATGGCGGTGAGCACGTCGCGGAGCGGGTGGCCGATATGGCTCGTAACTCCCCGCACGTGGCGGTCGCGAACGGCGAGCCGACGTACGAACGGACCGGTGGTCCGGAGATCGCGGCCGGCTGGTGGCAGGGCCACGAAGCCTGGTCCAACCTCTGTGCCGGCGGCACCATGGGCGTCGTCTACGGTGCCGCGGGTCTCTGGCAATGGCGCCTGCACGCGGACGAACCAGGTCACCCGGATCGGTTCCTCGCTGACGGTGTCGGCTGGCGCGAGGCGCTCGACTTCGAAGGCAGCAAGTACGTGGGCCTGGCCGGCAAGATCCTCCGCGACCTTCCGCTCGCCGATCTCGAGCCTGACTGGACCAGCCTGATCACCCCGAGGGCCCTCCGCGCCGGCCGCCTGCGCATCGTCTACCAGGAATCCGCCCGCGGCATCCGCATCGCGGCGCCGGACGTCCCCCAGCACTACACGGTCGTCGACCCCAGAACCGGCGCGACCTCAACCTCCGTCGACCGCGAAGACGCCACCTACATCCTCGACAAAGCCGAAGGCCCCCGAGTCATCATCTTCCACGACAACCCCTAACCCCGACGACGGCTCAGCCCGGCCATGATCAACCCGACGGGACCCAGGACGAAGTACTGCGGGTGATAGATGCCCTTGGCACGGGCGAGCGACTCGGCGGCGTCGCCGCACCACTTGTAGAACAGGACGAGGCTTGCCAACCCCGCCACGCCCAGCGCGATCCCGGGGCCGCGGGGAACGTGCGGGACGCTGATGCCGACCGCCACCGCAACTGACAAGGCTGCCACGGCCTTAGCGATTGTTCGTCTCATTGGTAGTACTGGACGAGGCAGAACTCGTTGCCTTCGGGGTCTTGGGCGATGACGATGACGCCTGCTTCGTAGTCGTGGCGTTCGCCGGTGAAGCTGCCGCCGAGGGTGCGGATCTGGTCCATCCCGGCGTCGATGTCGTCGACCAGGATGTCCAGGTGGACGCGGTTCTTGAGCTGCTTGGTCTCGGGGACCGGTTGGAAGACGAGGCGGGGGAGGGTGTCGCCGCGTTCGCCGAGGTACACCCAGCCCGGGCGGCTCGGTCCGGGGTCGCGGTCCAGGAGCTTGCTCCAGAAGCCGGCGACCAGGTCGACGTCGTGACAGTCGACCGTCACCCCCACCCAGTGACCCTTCATGCTTCTCCCTCCAAGCCGATGACCGCACCCTAAGGTACGGTCAGGCCGGGGCCGGTTCGTCGGCGCGGCGCTGGGAGCGGGCGCGACGGATGCCGAGGGCAAGGAACAGGATCGCCAGCACCGGGATGATCGCGTTCCAGTACACCGACAGGATGTACGCGTCGAGCGCCCACCACGCACCCAGGCCCCACACCAGGAAGGTCGGCGGGACGATGCCGCGACGACCCATCCAGACCACCACCAGGCCGAGCAGCGCCAGCGGGATCCCGAAGCTGTCCACGCTGAACCAATAGGCGCTCATCGCCGGGCTCATGCTCTGGAAGCCCTCGTCCCAAAGACCTCTCGCGAACCAGACGTCGGCGTGGGTGGCCGCCTTCTCCACGGTCAGCGCGCCGAGCGTGTGCAGGGTCCCGAACGCTGTGATGAGCCAGCCGGCCCAAGTGATCATCAGTGCGCCTCCTCCGGATTCGTTGCCGTTGCCGGGAACATACCACAAGGTATGGTACGGGCGCCGCACGCCGAGAATTCGCCGACCGGACAGGTCGGCGGCGGCGCCGGTCCTCAGCGGGGCAGGAGGTCGGCGGCCTGGAGTTGCTGCCAGATCTCGGCCTGGTCGACCACCGTGACGCCGAGCTTCTCGGCCTTGGTGAGCTTGGCGGCCCCGACGTCGGCACCGGTGATGAGCAGGTCGGTACTGGCCGAGACCGACGAGGCGATGGTCGCGCCGGCCTTCTCGCACAGCCGCTGGAACGCCGGCCGGGCGACCTTCTCGCCCGAGCGGGGGTCGCTGATCGAACCGGTGACGACCACCGTCTTGCCGGCCAGCGGTGCGCCGGCCGCGACGACCGGTGGGAGGTCCTCCTCGCGGACGTCGAGCGAGACCCCGGCCGCGCGGAGCCGCTCCAGCTCGGGCCGGAGCCGGGTGAGGTGCTCGATCAGGGAGGCGGCCACCTTCGGCCCGATGTCGTCCACCGCGACGAGCCCGTCCACGCCCGCGTCGGCGACCTCTTCCAACGAGCCGAACCCGGCCCGGCAGACGCGAGCCGCGGTGCCTTCGGAGGCCATCGGGATCGCCAGTCCGATCATGGCGCGGCGCAGGCCGACCTGGCGGCTGGTGTCGATCGAGTCGATCATCCGGGCCGCGGAGATCTCGCCGATCCGGTCGAACTCCAGCAGGCGTTCCTTGGTCAGCTGGTAGAAGTCCGACGGGTGTTCGAGGATCCCGGCCTCGGCCAGGCGCTCGATCCAGACCCCGCCGATCGCGTCGATGTCGGCCGCGGCCCGGGACGCCCAGTGGATCAGCCGCCGGACGGTCTGCGCGGGGCAGGCCACGTTGGTACAGAACAGTTCGCGGCTGTTGCCCTGCTCGGTCAGCTCCTGCTCGCACGACGGACACGTGGTCGGCGGCACGATCTCCCGCTCCGACCCGGTGCGCTTGGACGCGTCCAGGACCCCGGCGACGAACGGGATCACGTCACCGGCGCGGCGGACCAGGACCGTGTCGCCGATCTTGATGCCGCGGGCCCGGATCACCTCCTGGTTCGCCAGTGTCGCGCGGGTGACCGTCGTCCCGCCGACGAAGACGGGCTCGAGCCACGCGACCGGAGCGATCTTGCCGGTCTTGCCGACGTCCCAGACCACGTCGGCCAGGATGGTGGTCTTCTCCTCGGCGGCGAACTTGTAGGCCAGGGCGCCGCGGGGCGAGCTGGACCGCGTACCGGCGGCGGCGAAGGCGTCGCGGTCCGCCAGCCGGAGGACGGCGCCGTCCAGGTCGTAGTCGAGGTCGTTGCGTTGCTGCTCGATCGTGCCGATCACCGTCTGGGCCGCGGCGGCGTCGTCGCAGTGCGTCATGTCGGCGACGGTGAAGCCCATCGTCCGCAGCGCGTGCTCCAGATCGGTGCCGGCGTCGTCGTCCTCGCTGAGCAGGTCGAAGGCGAGGAACTGCAGGCGTCGTTCGGCGACGGTGGCGGCGTCCTTGGCGCGCAGGGTGCCGGCGGCCGCGTTCCTCGGGTTGATCAGCGGCTTGTCGGCATGGGCGGCGTTGTACGCGGCGAAGGTGGATCGCAGCATGACCGCCTCACCGCGGACCTCGACGCGATCGGGTCCGTCGATCCGGGCCGGGACACCGTCGGCCAGCGCCCGGACGAGCGGGGTCACGTCGTCGCCGGTCGTCCCGTCGCCGCGGGTGATCGCGCGGGCGAGCTGGCCGTTCTCGTACACGAGGGCCAGCGACAGGCCGTCCAGCTTCGGCATGACGACGACCGGCTGACCGGGGAAGCGGCTGAAGAACGCCTCGACCTGCTCGGGCCGGGTCGCCTTCTCCAGCGACAGCATCGGCCGCGAGTGCCGGATCGGCGCGTGCAGGACCGTGGGTGCGCCGACCTGGTCCAGCGGATTCGGGTCGGGCGCGAGCTCCGGGTTCGCCTCGATCAGCGCCCGCAGCTCGTCCTCGATCGCGTCGTACTCCGCGTCGGCCACCTCGGGCGAACCCCGGTAGTACGCGTCCCGCAGGACCACGATCCGGTCGGCCAGTTCCTGAATGCGCTCCCCATCGTCCACGAGCCAGGACACTACCCGCGAACCCGGACAATTCGGCGCTCACCGAACAGGTGGCGCGACGGCGAAGTCCTTCAGTACGAACGGCGGGATCAGGTCGGCCACGCGGCTCAGCGCGGGAACGGTCGCCAAGGTCTGCGGCACGGTCCACGGCGTCGGGGCGTACGCGACGACCTGGTTGCCGATGATCCGGAAACTCAGCTCCGGATGCGCGAGCAGGCATTCCATCATCCGGGGGTGCAGGACGGCCGAGGTGTACCGGTGCGCCGGGCTGGCGACGTAGTACTGCCGGTTGAAGGCCTCGCTCTCCGCGTCGAAGCTGAGCAGCTCCGGTTCGAGCAGGGGTTGCCGGCTGACCACGAGTTCGGGCAGGTGGACGGGGAGTTCGATCGCGATCACGTGGCCGACGTTCTTGGTCGGGTAGTACCTGGACCGGACGAAGTAGACGTACTCGCCCATCCGGATCCGGCGGCCCTGGTACTCGCCGGTCAGCGGGCGGTACAGCTTGCCGTCGTGGCGGAAGCACCGCGAACCGGCCCACCGGAGCATCGCCGCGCCGGCGGGGTCCGGGAGCCAGCCGTACCGGTCCGCGCCGGCTTGATCGCGGGCCAGCATGGCGTTGGACCGGTCGAGCCAGGGACTGCCGATGCGGAGGATCAGCCAGCCGACGAACGCGGCGAACCCCAGGAAGAAGGCGACCCCGAAGAGGAGCTCGAGAACAGCTTCCAGCCAGCCGGGCAGCGCGAGACCGATCACGGGGTGCAACGTAGCCGACCACGCGGTCACTCGCGCGCCAGGTCGAAGCGACGACTACGAAAGCCAGTGGTACCGGCGTTCGGGGCGCCCGGTGGTGCCGTAGCGGAGTGCGACCTCGGCCTGGCCGCAGGAGCAGAAGTACTCCAGGTACCGGCGGGCGCTGACCCGGGAGATCCCGACCTGCTCGGCGCATCCGGCCGCGGAGAGGGTGTGCTCGGCGCCTCGGAGCGCGGTCGCGACCAGGTCCGCGGTCTCCGGACTCAGCCCTTTCGGCAGGTGGTTCGCCGTCTGCCGCGAAGGTGCCAGTACGCGGTCGACGTCGGCCTGGCTGGTTACCCGGTCGGGCACGCTCGACCGGCGGCGCGCGTACTCCCGCAAGCGCGATTGGAGATCCTCGAAGCCGAACGGTTTCAGCAGATAGTTGACGACACCTTGCCGGACGGCGCCGCGGACAGCATCGGCCTCACGGGCGGCCGTGATCACCAGGATGTCGCAGTCCGGCTGCTCCGCCCGCAGTTGGGCGATCAGGTCCAGCCCGAAGGTGTCCGGGAGGTACAGGTCGAGCAGGACAAGGTCGGGCCGCAGCTCACGCAACGCGGTGACGGCCTGTTCGCCGGAGTTCGCGGTGCCGACGACCTCGAAGCCGTCCACCCGCTCCACGAAGCCGCGGTGGATCCGGGCCACCATGAAGTCGTCGTCCACGATCAGGACCGTGATCATCGGGCTCCCTCCGGCAGCCGTTCGACCGACATCCGGGCGATGAACGCGGCGCCACCGGACTCGGCGTTGGTGACCGCGACCTCGCCCCCGCGCCGGCGGCAGATCAGCCGGGTCATCGCGAGCCCGATCCCGCGTTCGCCCTCGGCCGCCGCCTTGGTGGTGAAACCGTGCGCGAACACCTCCTGGGCGAGCTCGGGGGTGACGCCGGGCCCGGAGTCCCGGACGACGATCTCGAGACTGGTGGCGTCCTGGCGCAACTCGACCTCGATCCAGGCCGGCGACAGCGGGGTACCGGACTGGGCCGCGGCGTCGATCGCATTGTCGACGAGGTTGCCGACGACGGTCGCGACGTCGGCGGCCAGCTCGGGGTCGAGCCGGAGCAGGGTGGTGCGTTCGGAGACCCGGAGCTCGACCCGTCGCTCGGCCGCGACCGACGACTTCGCCATCACCAGGGCCGCGATCGTGGTGTCGTGTACCCGCCGGGTCACGGTCAGGTCGAGCGACTCGCGATAGCGGTTCAGCGCGCCGATGTAGGTGACGACCTCGTCGTACTCGCCGATCTGGATCAGTCCGGAGATGGTGTGCAGCTGGTTCGCGAACTCGTGGGTCTGGGCGCGCAGCAACTCGGCCGAGCTGCGGAACGACCCGAGCTCGCGTTCGAGCTGGGCCAGCTCGGTCCGGTCCCGCAACGTCGTCACCGAGCCGAGCGAGTGGCCGTCCTTGGTGACCTTCATCCGGTTCATCACCAGGACCCGGCCGCGGCGCAGGACGACGGCGTCCCGGGTGTCCTCCTCGCCGGCGAGTACCTCGCGGAGGCGGCCCTCGATGCCGAGTTCCTTCAAGCTTCGTCCGACGGCGTGCTCGGGGAGGTCGAGCAGGCGCCGGCCGACGTCGTTCACGAGGGTGACGCGCAGGTGCGGATCCAGGGCGACGACACCTTCGGCCAGTCCGTAGAGCATGGCCTCACGGTGTTCGGCGAGGCCGGCGATCTCGCGCGGTTCGAGGCCCAGGGTCTGCCGCTTGATCCGGCGCGCCAGCAGCCAGGAGCCGAGCAGCCCGAGGACGCAGGCGATCCCGAGGTAGATGGCCAGGTACGACGACGCGCCGCGGAGCCGCTGCCAGATGGACGGGGACAACTCGCCGACCATGACGGTGCCGATGTGATCACCGAGCGTGCCGTCCAGCCTGTTGTTCTCGTCCGTGCCCTGACTCAGGACCGGGACCTGGGCCACCAGTTCGTCCCGGGAGTCGACGGCCAGCTGGCCTGACCAGCCGCGACCGGTCGCTACTCGCCGATCACCCAAGGTCAGTTTCGTCCCGATCGCGGTGGGGCTGGTCGCCGCGATCACCCGGCCCCCGGCGTCCGCGACCGTGATCGACGTGACGCCGGACTGGGTCAACGTCGTCTGGAGCAGCGGCGCGAGGACCTCGGCCGGTGCGGGCCGCCGGATACCGAACCGCAGGGTCTGGTTGCCGGACAGCTGCTCGGCGAGCGCGGTCACCCGGCGTCCCTCGACCCGGTTGAAGGTGGCCGCGGACTGCGCGAGCGAGACCGCGGCGACGGCCACCAGCACCACCACCACGATGGCCAGCTGCAGGACCAGCAGCTGACCGGCCAGCGTCGGCCGCCGTCGGAATCTCAACGTCACTGCCGCATGATCACCGGTCCGGCGGCTCAGGGCCACCCTTCGGGCCGGATCGGGCTGTGACCACAATGAACTCAACCTCCGCTGCGGACACAACGACCACGGCGCGCCGGAACGGGGCCACGATCGTCGCGATCGGAACCCCTGCGAGAGGACACCGCTGATGAAGTCTCGGTCGCTACTGCTGGCCTCCACGGCCCTGGTCGCCGTACTCGGTCTGTCGGCGTGCGGCGCCACCGCCGAGAAGAACGGCGCCACCGACACCGGGAGTGACAAGCCGGCCACCGGTCTGCGGCTGATGGTGCCGAACACGGCCGGCGGAGGGTACGACACCACCGCGCGGGTGGCCGCGAAGGTGATGGACGACGCCAAGATCGCCAGCGGGGTCCAGGTCTTCAACCTGCCCGGCGCCGGCGGCACGGTCGGCCTGCAGCGGACCGTGAACGAGAAGGGCAACGGCAAGCTCGCGCTGCAGATGGGCCTCGGCGTGGTCGGCGCGACGTACACCTCGAAGTCCAAGGCGACCCTGACCCAGACCACGCCGCTGGCCAAGCTGATCGAGGAGGCCGGCGCGATCGTCGTGCCGAAGAACTCGCCGTACCAGTCGATCGGCGACCTGGTCGCGGCCTGGAAGGCGAACCCGAAGGGGCTCGCGGTCGGTGGCGGCTCGTCGCCGGGCGGTCCGGACCACCTGTTGCCGATGCAGCTGGCCCAGGCCGTCGGCATCGACCCGAAGCAGGTCAACTTCGTCTCCTACGACGGCGGGGGAGAGCTGCTGCCCGCGTTGCTCGGCAGCAAGATCGCGTTCGGGGCGAGCGGGTTCGGCGAGTTCCTGGACCAGGTGGAGAGCGGTCAGGTCCGCGTCCTCGCGGTGACGAGTGAGCAGCCGATCGAGGCGCTGAAGGACGTCCCGACGCTCAAGGGGTCCGGAATCGACCTGGTGTTCACCAACTGGCGCGGGATCGTCGCCCCGCCGGAGATCAGCGCGGAGGACAAGCAGGTCTGGATCGATGCGCTGACCAAGATGCACGAGTCCAAGGAGTGGAAGGCCGAGCTCGTCAAGCACGGCTGGACCGACGCGTTCGTCACCGGCGACGAGTTCGGTACCTTCCTCGCCGACCAGGACAAGCGGGTCGCGGAGATCTTGACCAAGTTGGGCCTGGCGGCATGATGACCGACCGGCTTCCCGAGACCGCGGCCGCCGGTGACCGGGCCGCGCCGGAGGCGGGGCGGACCACCGACCGGGCCCAGTACGGGCTGTGTGCGTTCCTGGCTGTCGTCGGCGTCCTGGTGGTCGTCGACGCCGCCCGGCTCCGGCACATTGCCAACAGCAACGACCCGATCGGTCCGAAGCCGATCCCGATCGTGCTCGGCGTGCTCCTGTTGCTGATCGCGGTCCTGTACGCGGTGGACGTCGCGCGGGGCGGCTCCGGCGAGGCGGAGGCGGGTGAGGACGTCGACATCACCTCGCCGGTGGACTGGCGGACCGTGCTGCTGCTGGTCGCCGCGTTCGTCCTGAACCTGGCCCTGATCGAGCCGCTCGGCTGGGTGATCAGCGGATCGGTGCTGTTCTGGGGCTGTGCGTTCGCGCTCGGCAGCAGGCACCACGTCCGGAACCTGGTGATCGCCGTGGCGCTGTCCTTGACGACGTTCTACGCGTTCGCCATCGGCCTCGGCGTGAACCTGCCGGCCGGCGTCCTGCAAGGGATCCTGTGATGGAGAATCTGCAGAACCTGCTGACCGGGTTCGGCGACGTCCTGACCCCGCTCAACCTGCTGCTGGCGCTGCTCGGCGTCACGGTCGGGACCGCGGTCGGAGTACTGCCCGGCATCGGTCCGGCGATGACCGTCGCGTTGCTGCTGCCGATCACGTACGGGCTCGAGCCGGTCCAGGCGTTCATCCTGTTCGCGGGCATCTTCTACGGCGGCATGTACGGCGGCTCGACCACCTCGATCCTGCTGAACACCCCGGGGGAGTCGTCCTCCGTCGTGACCGCGATCGAGGGCAACAAGATGGCCCGGGCGGGGCGGGCGGCGCAGGCCCTCGCGACGGCGGCGATCGGGTCGTTCGTCGCCGGCACGATCGGGACCGCGCTGCTGGTGCTGGTCGCTCCGCAGGTGGTCAAGTTCGCGATCAGCCTGGGCGCGCCCGACTACCTGGCGATCATGCTGCTCGCGTTCGCCGGTGCGACCACGGTGCTCGGTTCGTCCCGCCTGCGTGGTCTCGCCGCCCTGCTGCTCGGCCTGGTGATCGGGCTGATCGGCATCGACAAGGTGACCGGCCAGGAGCGGCTGACCTTCGGCGTCCCGCAGCTCGCCGACGGCATCGACGTCGTCGTGGTTGCCGTCGGCATCTTCGCGGTCGGCGAGGCGCTCTGGGTGGCCGCGCACCTGCGGCGCAACCCGGGCACGGTGATCCCGGTCGGCCGGCCCTGGATGGGCCGCTCCGACTGGCGGCGGTCCTGGAAGCCGTGGCTGCGCGGCACCGCGTTCGGGTTCCCGATCGGGGCGCTGCCGGCCGGCGGCGCCGAGATCCCGACCTTCCTCTCCTACGCAACCGAGAAGAAGCTCACCAAGCACCCGGAGGAGTTCGGCCGCGGCGCGATCGAGGGCGTCGCCGGACCCGAGGCCGCCAACAACGCGTCCGCGGCGGGGACCCTGGTACCGATGCTGGCGCTCGGCCTCCCGACGAACGCCACGGCGGCGGTGATGCTCGCGGCCTTCACCTCGTACGGGATCCAGCCCGGCCCGTTGTTGTTCGAGCGCGAGCCGAAACTGGTCTGGGCGCTGATCGCCAGCCTGTTCGTCGGGAACCTGATGCTCCTGTTGCTCAACCTGCCGCTCGCGCCCGCCTGGGCGAAGCTGCTGCAGATCCCCAGGCCGTACCTCTACGCCGGCATCATCTTCTTCGCCTCGATGGGCGCGTACGCCGTGAACGCGCAGCCGCTCGACCTGCTCCTGCTGCTGCTCCTGGGCGGACTCGGATTCGCGATGCGCAGGTTCGGCCTGCCGGTGCTGCCGCTGATCATCGGCGTCATCCTCGGCCCGATCGCCGAGCGGCAGGCCCGGATGTCGCTGCAACTGTCCAACGGCGACGCCGCCGGCCTGATCGGCGGACCGGTCGCCTACGTCATCTACGCCGTCATCCTGGTGATGATCGCGTGGCCGCTGGTCCGACGGCTGCTGCCGGTGACCAGGAGCGACGCCAAGAGTGACGCCAAGAGCAATGCCTAGGAGGAAGTCCTGGGACGTGGCCCGCCCTGACGGCCGTCGAGCTGAGGTTGCCCAGGGCAACCTCGGCTCGACGGCCGGCGGACCCAGTGCTAGCCGATCGGGATCCGGAAGGCCAGCAGGCCGATGCCGAGGGCGTTGACGACGCGGGGACCGGCGCCGTGGTGGGCGAGGTACGCCACCGTGGTGTCGGCGGGAACCGGCCGGTCGAGCGTCAGGACCAGACCACGGCCCCGCTGCCAGCGGACGGCCTCCACGACGGCGCCCGGTACCTGGAAGTCCGCGGCGGCGCCGTCCTCGACGGTGACCGGGTCGGCGGGCGTGCGGAGTTCCACCACCAGCTGGTTCGGGTTGTCGTCGATCCGGTGAGCCGTACCGGGGTTCGGTGCCGCCACCTTCGG
The DNA here is from genome assembly GCF_007828865.1 of Kribbella amoyensis. NCBI lineage: Bacteria > Bacillati > Actinomycetota > Actinomycetes > Propionibacteriales > Kribbellaceae > Kribbella > Kribbella amoyensis. The sequence goes on along the minus strand of NZ_VIVK01000001.1, from coordinate 6,209,277 downwards.
AGCACCCGGGCGGTACAGGCCGTCGAGGAGCATCGCGGCGTTGTGTTCACCGAAGGTGCGGTAGCCGTCGATGTAGTCGTAGTGGCAACCGACATGGCCGTTGAGACCGGTCGTCGACAGCACCCGCAGGTTGGCGATGGTGTCCGGCAACCGCCGTTGCGCGTCCCGGAGCGCGACCGGTTCGGCCTGGTCGCAGGGGGAGCTCCGGACCTGGTGAACGTACACGGGCAGGTCGGCGCCGTAGTCCTTGCGCCAGTCCGCGACCAGCTTCGTGAATCCGGTGACGTGGGAGGCGGCGTTGTCGCGGTCGGCCTCGCCCTGGTGCCACAGCATGACGTCGATGGCGCCCGGTTCGGCCAGACCGGCCCGGGTGAGACGGTTCAGCAGCATCCCGTAGCTGGTCGTGCCGTCGGTGGGGTTGCTGTCGTTGCGGGCGAAGTAGCCGATTCCTCGGCCGCCCCGGGCGCCGTTGACGACGGCGATCGGGATCCTGAGCTCGGCCGACATCAGCTGGCCCATCCGGACCGCCCACTGGCCGATCGCCCCGACGCGCTGGATGTTGTCGCCCATCCCGTAGGTCCAGCCGCCGATGGCGCCGGCCAGCCGCGAGTTGTTGTTGTTGGACGTGCCGTAGGTCCGCACCCAGCGCGATCGGTCCGCGTCCGACGTGGTCGAGTTCACCTGCCGGCCGGCCTGCGCGTTCGACTGGCCCTGGATCACGATCACGTCACCGGCGACGACGTCGACCGCGCGGCCGATGCGATGGCTGCCCCCGTCGGCGGTCCGCGCGACCAGCTCGAAATCGGTCGAGGTCAGTGCCACCGGCAACGAGACGGAGAACGAGAACCGCGGTGCCGCCGAGGACACGGCGGCTCGTTGCGTCGTCTGCCGGCCGTTGCGGGTGGTCCGTAGCTCGACCGCGGTGACGTCCGGGTCGAGCGCCTCGCCGCTCACCGGGACGGACACACTGGTGGCCGTCCGGCCGGGGCGCGAGACCACCTGGCGCGAGCTGGGTGCGGTGTCCACCTTGACCAGCGAGGGCCGGGCGAAGAACGTGAGCTTCCGGGCGGTGTAGTCGGCGGCGTTCGCGGCGCCCGTCCAGTCCGGGTTCTCGCCCGTTCCCGTACCGATCCCGACGTCCATCGTCTGCGGGCCGTCGGAGGTGAAGGCGTTGACGGCCAGGACCGGGGTCGCGGTGGGGGCGTCCTTGATCGCGGGCCCACGGGCATCGCGGGCATCGGCGAACGCGTGCACCTGGAACGAGCCGTACCCGTTCGCCCAGAGGACATGGTCGTCGGCATCGCGGGCAGTCTCGGAGGCTCCAGGGACCTGTCCGGCCCGCGTCCCGTCGTACTGGTTGGGCCACATCTCGACCCAGCCGGAGCCGCCGTCGAGCTGCTGGACGCCGGGGACGTTGGAGGCCACCGTCAGGTCGTCGACGAACTGGTGCCGCGCCTGCTCCATCCGGGTCGGCAGGCCCACGTCACCGGGGTTCGCGCTGAGCGCCTCCATCGATGTCCACACCCAGCTCGTACCGGCTTCGGTGGTGAGCTCCAGGCAATAGCCGACCCGGTCGAAACCGCCGGCCACGTCCGCGGTCTCGTCGAACGTGTACGGCGGGGTGACCTCCCGCCAGTTCGCCGCGGTGGGCAGGTCGAGCCCCCGCACCGGCTGGTACCCGGCGGCCTCGGCATCGCAGGAGTTGGACGTGGCGTCGTTGTCGGTGGGTTCGGCGGCCGCGATGCCTGAGGCGGGGACGATGGCCGAAGCGAAGGCGAGCGCGGCGGATCCGATGACCAGCGAGCCGGTTCTGAGCCGGTGTCGCGACATGGGCACTCCTCAAGGGGGTTCGGTCCCGGCTGATACGAACAGCGGGGACGCCACCGTCCGGGATCGGTGGCGTCCCCGAGATCACTTGACCGCCGGCCAGGTGTCGCGCAACGGCTGCTGACCGACGCCCGGTTTGGTCCAGTCGCACACGCCCGACGGGAAGATCCTCGACATCCGCTCGCGCTCGGCCGGGCTGAAGCTGACCGAGTAGTCGCTCCAGGCAACGGCCTTGCGGTGGCAGGTCACCACGTCGTCGGGGAGCGGCGCGCCGGCCACCAGGCGTGGGGTGGAGTAGGCGGGGAAGAGCTGGCCGCATTCGCCCGCGTTGTCCGCCGTGAGCCGCTGGACGATCTTGCGCGGCGCCGCATCACGACTCCAGCAGGCGTCGGTGAGCTCCGCCGGCTTGGTCCGGACCACCTTCTGGTGGGCGGGCAGCGCCGAGTCGTCGCCGACGAGCGCGGTCAGCCATTCCTCCATGCTCGTCAGGGCGTAGCGCAAGGTCGGGCTGGTCAGGCTGAACCCGCCGTAGCGGCTGTCCTCGACCAGGAAGACCTGGTTGTCCGCGTCGCCGTTCGCCGCCTCCAGCCGGGCCCGGGTGGCGAAACCGTGCGTCATCATGTGGATGTCGCCGTTCGCGGCGTCCTCGGAGTACGACCGGTAGTCGATGATCGGCGTACCGGCCAGGCCCGCCCCGCCGAACAACACCCGGCCGGTCCGGTAGGCGGCGTTCCGGGCGATCGGATCGGCCGACGTGCGCGCGGTCGTCGGTACGGCATCGAGGTCCAGGCCGCCGATGCCTTCGTTGAGGTCGAGGAACTGCTGCGTGCTGATCGCGCCCGAGTTCAGCGCGGCCAGTCCGTACTGCACGCCCACGTTGTCCAGCGGTCGCCGGGCGAACCCGGTGGCCGGGTCCCGTCCGTAGACGTTGGCGGTGTGGTCGTAGACGTCCGCGCGCGCACCACCGGGATTGGTCTGCGGGTGGTAGCGCAGCTCCGCGGGCAACTCGTCGGGGAACTCGGCGACCGGGTCGAGCCGTTTCGCCCCGTCGCTGAGATTGCGGATGCTCTGCCAGCGCAGGAATCCGGCGACCTGGCGCTGCTCCTCCTGGCTGAACGCGCCCGGCGCGACCTCGGTGAAGTAGTGCTCGAGCAGCCGGGCGTCGAACAGCGTGATGTTGGTCGCCGACGCGACGTCGGGAAAGCTCCGGCCGACCACGATGCCGTCGAGCAGGCCCGGGTAGTTGTCCGCGATCTGATGGCTCTGGTACGACCCACCGGACGATCCCCAGCCGATGGTGAAGAGCGGATCGCCGTACCGCTCGACGAAGCGTTCCTTGACCATCATCATCGTCTCGGCCGCGAGCAGGTCGTTGCAGTTGTTGCCGAAGACGTTCAGCGACGCCGACGCGACCGCGTAGCCGCGCCCGAGCATCTGCGGGTCCAGGACGCCGCCGGTGTCCGTGCCCTGGGTGTACCAGCCGCGCCGGCAGCCCCCGCCGAAGGTGTAGATGAGCCGCTCGTTCCAGCCGGGGCTGCGCTGGGAGTACGTCGGGTCGTCCGTCGCCGGGTCGTGCAGCATGGCGATCTGGTAGATCGAGCGGTTCAGCGTGCCGGTCTCGATCCGGATCAGGAACGGGACCGTCTCGCCGGTGATGGTGGTCGTGGTGGCGAGATCGGCGGGTCTCGTCGCGGGATCCGGCAGCGGTTTCGTCCGGCCCGCCGTCGAGCGGTACGCGTAGTCGACCCGGGTGGCCACCGAGCAGTCCGGGTCGAGCGGTGCGCCGAGTGTGCTGCCGTCGACCAGCCGGAACTTGTCGGTGGTGCAGGCGTACGGCTGTTCGTGCGGACCGCTGATCACGGGACCGGTCGCCGGATGGTTCGTCAGGACGAGCTGGTCGCGGAGCGGCCCGGCGGTCGCGACCAGGTGATTGCGGCCAGGCCCCAGCCGATCAACCAGGCCGGTCAGGGTGTGTGTGCTCGCGTCGGCCCGGAAGGAACCGGTGACGTCGGCGCCGTTGAGCTTGAGCCGCACCCCGTCCAGCGGCTTGTCGCGCGGCACCTCCGCGGTGACGAGCACGTCGTTCGCCGTCACCAGTTCGGGCCGTGCGGACAACGCCACCAGGCGCAGCTCGTCGCCCGCCGCCGATGCCGGCGCTGGGTGGGGTGCGACCAAGGTGGACGCGATGAGAGCGGCCGAAACGACGGCGAGGATCGGGCGTCGCAGGCGGTACCTCGGGACTGGGCTCACGGCGGTCCTCGCTCTCAACGGGCGGTGGAGTAGACAGCGAACTGGGCCAACTGTGTGTTGTGACCGGGAGACGTCGGTGAGGACGTCTCGGTGATGCGGAGCCGTACGTACCGCGCCTCTGTCGGGACGACGGGCAAGGTGGTTGCCCGAGGACTCGCTTCGCCCTCGACCGACAGCACGGTCGTCCATTGCTTCCCGTCCAGGGAGGTCTGCACGTCGTACGCCCTCGGCGCCCAGTTCTCCCGGCCGCTCAACCCGACCGCACCCACCTGCGTGGCGAAGCCGAGGTCCACACCCAGGTACTCCGGCGACTCCGGGGTCGGTGCCTGACCGGGCGTCTGACCGGCGGACACCCAGTGCGTCGACGCGGATCCGTCGGTCAGCATCGACGGCGGATGCTGGTACTGGTAACTCGACGCCCAGACGCTCGGGTACTGGCTGCCGGTGGTGTTGACCGCCAGGTCGTCGGAGTGCCGGAGCGTCACGTGGTCCTGCCCCGCCGCCCCGTTGTCCGCCACCGCGTCTACGGCGAGGACGGACGAGCCCGACGCGCGCTCACCGTTCACGCGCACGAGCGCCGTCGCCGAAGACCGGCCCGGAATCTCCAGGGTCGGCCGGTCCGGCGTCGCCTCGACCCCGTCGCCGGTCGTCACATGGACCCCGACCGACACGGGTCTGGGGGAGTTGTTGGCGATCCGCACGCGGGCCCGGTTGGTGGCTCCGGCGGCCAGCGGCAGTTCCCGCTCGAGGGCCTCCACCACCAAGGTCGGCTCCTTGGCCTCCCGCGGGGTCAGGCGTACCGGCCCCAGTAGCCCATAGTCCATGCGTGGCCGGGCGGCTGCCCCGGTGCCGGGTGCGACCCGGACCGCGTTGAGGAGGGTCGACGCCACGCGAACCGTCAGGGTGTTCTCACCGACCCGCAGAAGGTGTCCGACCTCGAGGTGGCGGAGGTCCTGCGGGTTGCTCGCCGGAAGCTGGGTGCCGTTCAGGGTGACGGTGACGGTGTCGACGGCTTTGCCCAGATCCAGGTCGGCCGTGCGGACTCCGTCCCAGGAGTCGTCGAGGGTGAAGGTCGAGGTGTAAGTGCCGACCCCGGACACGTCGCCGAGGTCGGTGCCGTAGCCGTTCGCCGGTGTGATCGCCGACCACGGCGGCAGCGTTCCCCGGTCACCGGCGACAGGAGCGACGGCCGGAAGGGTCGTCTTGGCGGTGTCGCCGGGCCGGCCTGACGTGCCCCGGCTCCAGCTCTCCACCTGGAGGGTCCAGTCGTCGAGAACCTCGGTGCCCAGGCCGGTGTTCTTGGCCAGGGTCGGACCGTGATCAGCACGCGCGGACCATTTGAAGGTGTCGTCCTGCCGCGTCGACAGCGCGATGACCGCGGTGTCGGCCGCCGCCAGATCGACGTCGACGACGACGCCGTTCGGGGTCTTCCGGTAGTCGGTGAGCGGAGTGACCTCGCCGGTCCAGGTGTTCAGCTTGTACGGCCGTCCCTCGCCCGTGAGCGTCACCTGCTGCTCGGTCGCCCACGACCGCTGGTTGAACAGGTAGTAGTAGTTGGTGGTTGCGTCGGACCGACGGACGGACAGTACGTCGGCCGACGGCGTCGTGGGCGCGGCGGCCGGCGTGATCCCGAGCCGGGCGAGCAGGTCCGGTACGGCGGCGAGGTCGGCCACCCGGTGGACCCCGGGCTGCGCGGTCAGTTCCGCGATCATCCGCCGCAGCTCGGCATCCTGCTTGGCCGCGTCGTGGAAGCCCGGTGTTGCCGAGGGCACCTGACCGGCGAAGACGATGGGCAGCCCGTCCGCGGCCAGGTCGAGCAACCGGCGCGCGGTGTCGACCGTCATCGTCTGCTGATCCGCGAGCACGATCGCCTGGTGCTCACCGGCCGCCGGGAACAACCGCCCGTCCGTCACCTGGGCCGACGGCATCCGCAAGTGGGCCGGGCTGAGGTACTCGTACGTGTAACCACGTCGGGCCAAGGGCGAGTCGCTCTCCAGCAGAGACTTCGGCCCGGTGAGCGTGGTGGCCGGCGACCGCAGCCCGAAGTCCTGCAGGTAGACGGCGACGTCGAAGGTCGGTTTCCCTTGCCGGAGCACCAGTTGCAGCCGGGCGAGGTGGTCGTTGATCGCCTTGTAGTCCGGCCAGTTGGGCCCGCCCTTGGCTCCCCAGGCCTCGGAGAACGAGGTGTTGCCCCCGTACGACATGCCCGGCCAGATCGCCTGGTCGGCGGTCCCTTCACCCTTGCTCAGATACGGGTAGCCGTGCCAGATCACCTGGGTCACGCCGCCCGCGTAGCCGCGGTACACGGAGTCGAGGTTGGCCGAGTTCCGCCAGCCGCCGGCCGTCGTCGCCCAGACGCTCTCCCGGGCCGCGCAACACTCGCTCGACACCACCTGGGTACCGTTCAGGTGCGCGCCGACCGATACCAGCCGATAGGGCTCGATGTTGTCGTAGAACACCAGCGACTCGCCCTCGGGAACGTCGACGTGCGTGGCCGCTTCCGGGGTGTCCACGGGGCCGCCGTACGGCTGGGTCCGCAGCGCCATGCCTCGTTCGTTGGCCCACCGGCGGAGCGGTACGAGCCGGGAGTTGACGTAGAGGTCGTTCCAGGTCTGCCGGTAGTCGGTCCGGATGCGCGCGCCGCTGCCGTCGGTGAAGTCGAAGAACGGGGCCGCGGTGAGGCCCGAGGAGCCGGCGTCGGTGAGGGCCGGGAGGACCGGGATCGGCGAGTAGCCGCGCCGCTGCTCCCACTGGTCGGTGAAGTCCCACGTCCACTTCTGCGAGTCGCCGAGTTCGAGCGAGTCCTCGAAGAGGTCGACCCGGCCGACGGCGTCGAGCGCCTCCCGGACCGGTGGGGTGAGGATCGAGGTGTCGTAGAACTGCGTCGTGGCCCGGACACCCTGTTCGCTGAGGTGGTCGAGGACGTAGTTCGGCTTGGTCGTGGTGAAGTTGTTGCGTACCTGGCCGTCGCCGGTGTGGAAGAAGCCGATCAGGACGTAGGTGTCGGCGGCGTCGCCCGGTACCTCGACGGTCAGTGTGCCGTCGTCGCCGACGCTGCTGGTGAGGTCCTGCACGCTGTCGCGGTGGAGCATCCGTGGACCGCCGGCCTGACCGTCGCAGGCCGCGTCCGCGCACCGGGCCAGCAGGACCGCGACCGGGGTGGGCCGTGCCCCGGCCGGGGGTTTCGGCCGGAGGTTGGCCGGCAGGGGACCGCTGTACTTCGTGCCGCCCTTGACGAAGGCGTGCGAGAACACCACCTCCTGCGCGGCCCGCGGATCGTTGACGTCGGTCACCGTGGGGACGATCGCCGGCCAGCGTGGGCTGATCGTGAAGTCCAGGCCCAGGTCGAGCTCGTCCGCCGTCTCCAGCATCGTGCGGACCTTGCCGGCCCAGCGCGGCGAACCCCAGCCGTACTCCGCCAGGAAGTCGGGGTCCGCCGCCCGCGGCCCGATGGCGGGAGTCGTGGCGACCTCCGCCCCACCCGCGCCGACTGCCTTCATGTCGGCGAGCTCGGCGCGCAGCTGGTCGTCGTCGGTGAAGGCCATCGGCATCCACCAGCGGTACTTCGGACGCACCGTCGCGGGCGGATCGGCGAACGTCTCGGCGGTCAACCCTGGCACGGATTCCGTCCCTGCTGATCTGGCCGGCGCGGGCGACGCGGCAGTCGGTGCGATGGCGACGAGGAGGCCGGCGAGCGCCGTCGCGACGAGCCCGGCAGCGGCTACCCGGCGGCGCTCGCCGGACATCACCGGTCGCCGCTCTGCTCGCCGGCCGGCACGACGGCGTTCATCGGTAGATGGGCGGTGCGGCCGGGAATGGCGTTGGTGTTGCTGATCCGCAACCAGATCAGCTCAGCCGTACTCAGGGCGCGGTCGTAGATCCGGAACTCGTCCAGCGCGCCGTGGAACCGGTTCGCCCCGTCGAGGCGCTGTCCGAGGTAGATCGGTGTCGGGTCGTTGCCCTGGACAGCACCGGCGGCGCCCGTGGCCGAGCCGACCTGCCGGCCGTCGACGAACAGGGTCAGCGTGCCGCCCTGCCGGCGGAGCGCGACGTGGTGCCATGCGCCGTCGGCGTACGCGCGGGTGGACGTGACGCCCGCGGACCCGGCGGCGGAGGTCACCATGCCCCGAATCCGGTTACTGCCCGGCTCGGCTTGCAGCCATGCCTGCGGCTTACCGTCCTGGCCGTACGCCCAGAAGATGGCCTGGTCCCTGGAGTTGTCGTCGTACTTCATCCAGGTCGACACGGTGAAGTCGCCCGATCCCAGCACCGGCTTGGTCCGGTACGGGAGCTGGACCCGGCCCTGCTGCCCGTCGAACGCCAGCGCGCGGCCGTACACGCCTTGGGTGCTGGTGACGCCGTCGAACACCAGCGCCGACCGGCCCGCGACGTCCACGGTGGTGGACGGGGTGTGCAGATCGCGATCGTTGAGGACGACGAACGCGATCTCCGCGCGGTGATCGGTGGTGCCGGCGCAGGTCCGGACCGACCAGCAGCCGGATTTCGTTCGCTCGTAGAGCAGCCCCACGTCGCCGTTGGACAGTTCCACCATGTCGGAGTAGCCGCCGTAGCAGGCGCAGTCCTCCTTCGAGAGGGAGCGGTCGTTGTCGCCCCAGACCTGGACGCCTTCGTCGCTCGAGGTGGCGGGGGTGTCGACGGTCTGCCAGCTGAGGCCCTCGTCGAACGTCGAGCGGATCGTCATCCGGCTCCGCGGGTCCGTGTTCAGCGAGGCCGCCGACGACAGGATCCGGTTGTACCGATCGCCTTCGTCGGTGGCTCGCGTCCGCAGCACCGCCGACTGGACCGGCGGTGCCTCGAAGCCGCGGAGCAGCGTGAACCCGTTGACGTAGGTCTCGCCACCGTTCTTGCTGATGGCAACTGCTCGGTGCGGGCGGATGTTGGGATCGGCCTCTTCCTCGTCGGTGCCGCCGTTCCAGTTCTGCCGGGCCCAGACGTAGATGTCACCGTTCGCCTGTTCGACCAGGCTCATCTCCTGCGGGATCAGCTGCTGCCCGAGCGCGTAGTCGGCCCGGGCGCCGCGGTGCCAGGTCGTCCCGCCGTCGTCGCTGTAGACCAGCATCGCGCCGCGGACGCTTGTGGGGGCGTAGTTGACGCCAACGACCAGCCGACCGGCGTGCGCGCCGCGGGTGAGTTGGATGGCGTGCACCGGACCGGTCGCGTAATGACCCCAGGCCGGGTCGTCCAGCCCTTCCAGGAAGCGCGGCTGACTCCAGGTCGCGCCGTTGTCGTCGCTGTACAGCACGTACGGCGTCCGCGGCGCGCCGCCTTGGCTCTGGCCGGGATTGGCCGGGTCCACCGGGTTGTGCGTGCCCATCATCACGATCCGGCCGTCGGGGGCGCCGGTCCGCGGCGCGCCCGGCAGGTGCCGGTACACCACCGGAGCGGCATTGCCGCGGGTCGCCGGCGCCTGCGGATCGTCAGCCTCGCCGCGGACGACCGTCTGCTCCGGCAGCCACTGCGTGCTCCCGGCCGGCAGCCGCCGGACCACGGTCTCGATGTTGGACTTGTCCGCGCAGCTGTTGAGCCGCTTCTCCGCGAAGGCCAGCAACGACCCGTCCTTCGCCCGGACGATGGCGGGAATCCGGTGACAGCCGGACGGGACGTCCGGGTCGGAGAACACCACCGTCGTCTTCGCCTCGAACGGGTCGGCGGTCGTGGTGGTGGTCTCGGTCGTCGCGATGGTGTCCTGGGCGGTGGCCGGTGGTGCCGCCAGCGGCAGCAGTACCGCCGTCGCGCTGACCACGGCAGCGATCAGCGGTGCCCGGTGTCGCAATCTGCGATGAGTTGTCACGGTGGTCGTTCCTCTCCTGGGTGAGGATCACGAGGTCTGCCTCGGACCGCGGCATCCGGGCATCCACCGGCCGTCGACGACCTCTTCAGCACTGGCCGACGGCGGTGTTTCTGCCAGATGTCCTACAGGTTTCGTTACCGTAGGAGGCGCCGAAAGCCGTGTCAATGGGTTGGCCGGATATCCTACAAGTCGACGGCGCGCGGAGGCCCGAGCGACTGCCCACCGGAGGGACGCAGCGGCTACCAGGTACGCCGGGCGGTGCTGAGGCCGATGTCGGCGAGGTGGAAGCCGCGGGGACCCGCATCGGTCGAGGCCGGCATCACGCGGTCCTCGGTGTCGTGGGCGGGGAAGCGCAAGGAGACCTCGACGGCGACGACAGCGGCTCGGCCCGGCCAGTCGGTGAGGTCGACGGCGACCCGGTTCACGCCGGCCGGCCAGGTGGTGCCGACAGCGGTGCGCTCACTCGTGTCGGCTCCGATCAGCCGAAGCGTCGGGAAGGCGCCGTGCGCGGACTTCTCGTGACAAAGATCGACGAGTGCGTAGGCGAAGGTCACGTCCGACGCGTCGAGCGGTTCGGCGAACGTGATCCGCGCGACCGGTGCTTCGCCGTCGACGGGGAGCACCCGGGCGATCGGGCCGAGCGGCTGGGCGTGGGGAATGGGCATGCAGTTCAGCCGGTCGACGAGGTGGAGCTCGGAACCAGGCGTACTGAGGCGCCCGTCCGCGATCGCCGAGCGGAGCAGACCGTCGGGGCCGGTCACGTCGGCCGAACGCGGTGCGAGTGACGGGGCCGTCCAGGGCTTCTCGTCCGGCTCGGGTACCACTGCGGCGGCCCGGACGTACTCGATCGAGGCGGCGTGCTGACCCGCGGTGAGTTCGCGCGGCGGCTCCCCGGGGAGGACCAGGGTCGCCGTCGTCGCCGGTGGGATGTCCACGGTGATCGCGACGGTCGAGCCGGCGAACCGGTAGCTGACCCGCACCTCGCCGCGCGGGGTCCGGGTCCGCAGACCGAGGTCGTTGACGCCGGCCACGAATTGCGGCGCCACGACGAACGATCGGTACCCGGCGGAGGTCGGCCGCAGTCCGGCCAGGCCTTCCCACACCCAGCTCGCGAAGGGACCGCCGAGGCCGACGTGGTCGAGGGATCCGGTCCCGGTGTTGGCCGGGTCGATCCACCAGCACTCCCAGAAGGTCCCGGGGCCGGAGGAGAGCATCGCCCCGATACCGGGTGCCGCCGGCTGGGCGAGCAGCTCCGCGATGACGTTCGAGTGGCCGGTGGTGGTGAGGGCCCGGACGATGCTCCGGGTGGTCGCGAAGCCACCGGAGATCCGGTTGCCGCGAGCAAGTATGTCCTGGCTGATCCGCTGGGCGGCCTGCTCCGCGTCGCCGCCGGTGAGGATCCCGGCCTCGATCGCGACGGCGTACGCGCCCTGGGATCCGTTCGCGAACACGCCGCGCGCCGGATCGTGGAAGCGGGCGCGGGCCGCGGCACGGAGCTGGTCGGCCTGATCCCGCCGGGCCTGTGCGGCCGGGTCGTCCCCGAAGGCTGTCTCGAGCTGGGCCAGGGCGACCAGGCAGTCGATCGTCGCGCCGGTGTGGTGCACCGGCGGAGGTGTCTGCTCCAGAGCCAGCCAGTCGTGGCCGTAGCTGATGGGAGAGCGGCCGACGACCCCGTCCTCGTCGCGGCAACCGAGCTGGAAGTCGGCCCAGCGGCGGAGCGCCGGAAGCGCCTCGCGCACCAGGGCGTCGTCGCCGTAGTGCAGCCAGTGGCCGAGCAGGATGCGGTGGAACGCCGAGCCCCAGACAGGATCGGCCGGAAGCCGCTGCTCGCGGACGTCGGGCGCGACAGCCGGGATCGCTCCGTCCGGTTGCTGGCTGGTCATCAGGTCGCGCAGCCACTTGGCGAGGAAGTTCTCGGTGTCGAAGGCGGCGAGCTCGTACTCCGCGACCGAGGCGGTGTCGCCGGTCCACGCGGACTGCTCGCGGGTCGGACAGTCCTCCGGGACACCGTGCACGTTGTTGAGCATGGTCCGCTCGGCGCGTTCCAGCAGGCGTGTGACCAGGGGGTTGTCGGTGACTACCTGTGCCCTGGATTCGAGGGCGGTGTGCAGCGTCTCGGCCCGGACCTCCGCCCGCACGTCGTCGGGCAACCCGTGGACCTCGACGTACCGGAATCCGTGGTACGCGAACCAGGGCTCCACCACATCGCCCGGACTGCCGGTCGCGACCCACTCGACCACCTGGCGCACCCGCCCGTTGTCGTACGGCATGGTCAGGTTGGTGGTGTCGAGCCGACCGTCGGCGTCGACGTGCTCGCCGTGGACGACGCGGATGATCGTTCCGGTGGGGACCGCGTCGGTGAGTTCCACCCGACTTCGGCCGGCGATGTTCACGCCCAGGTCGTACAGGCGAACGCCGTCGTGGCGAGAGCGCTCGATGGGGACGATGGACGAGACCACGCGGGCCGGGGGAGTCGGGTCGATCTCGAGGGTGAGGGCCGTACTGACGAACGCGTCTTCGGTGATCGGGGTCCACGTGGCGCCGGCTTCGAGTCCGACGTCGTGTCGCTCCAGGTAGAGCGGGCTGTCGATCGCGATCCGGCTGGCCGAGAGCCGCGCGGATTCGTCGGGACAGACGATCTCGACCGAGCCGTCCCGGTACCGGATCACGAGTTCGGCGAGGACGCGGGGTTCGTGGCCGGTGTGCTGCCATTCGCCAAGGCCGAGTACCAGGTCCAGTGCGTGCTGGCCGGGCGTGACGAGGTCGGTGACGTCATAGCTGCGGACAAGGGCGCGGGTGACGTCGGTACGGGTCGCGTCGAGGCGGCCAGGGTTGATGGGTGCGCCGTCGATCTCCGCGCGGACCAGGCCCTGCGCGGTGAGGTGGAGCCGGGCACGCTCGACGTCGCCCGTGCTGCGGAACCCCTGACGGAGCCGCGTCCCAGTCGGCACGCCGATCCACCGCGCGGCGGTACTCGTGGGCCCGGTCTCGAAGGACGCCTCCGCCCACTCGGACCACACCTCACCGGTGCGTACACGCACCCGCCACCGGTAGACGGCATGCGCCACGAGTTCGGTGCCGACGGCAACGAAGAACTCCACGGAGTCACGAGGACCGGAGCTCCAGACCGACCGGCCGTCCTCGGCGAGAACCACGACCTCGTACCCCTCGCGGTCGGCCGCGTCGGTACGCCACGACAGACGGGGCCGGGGACGGAAGGCAGGATTCACCGCGCGCGAACCCTCCTCGCGCGACGGCCGGCCGTCGATCCGCAGGTCGTACGGTGTGGCCCGCCGGATCTGTTCGTCCCGGCCGGTCTGCTGCTCGAGTGTCATCGTGCTCCTCTTGGTACGGCCGGCCGCGGGTGCACCGGAGTGAACCCGCGGCCGGCCGCCGTGATCGTCAGACGGTGTCGAACCAGCCGAGCGAGTCGACCTGGAAATGGGCGCCCCAGCTGGGGAAGTCGCCACCGACCGCGTGCATGGTCACTTCCACGTGATCGATCGCCGACCGCCCCGCCCAGTTCGTGACGTCGAGGCTGACCTCGTTCCACTGGTCGGGTTTGTACGCCTGGGTGATCTTCTGCTCCGACGTCCCCGATCGCAGGGTGAGCGTGACCTCGTAGCCGGTCGCGTTCGGGGCGCCGCCGTACGAGTTCACCCACACCACAACGCGTTTCGCCGCGGAGAGGTCGAGTGGCTGGGACGGGTCGACGAACATCGTCTTGGGTTGCAGGGACGACGACACCGTCGAGGCACCGTCCAGCAGGTACCGGCCGGCCTGCGGTATGCCGGGACCGTTGGCGATACCCGAGACCGCGGACACCGACGCCATCCCCGGTCCGGCCTGCCAGCCCTGCACGGTGCCGTCGTCGAAGTCGAACACCGGCTTCGCCACGGGCACCGGCTTCGGCGGCACGGTCACCGCGACCCGGTAGTCGAACCCGGCCAGCCTGAAGCACAGGCTCGGGTGGTACGGATCCGCCGGCGCCGACCTCGCCACGGTGGCGTCGAACGTCGCCGTCGTCCCCGGCGCGGTGCCCGTGCTCGGGAACTTCGCCGGGTCGAGGGTCACACCGTCGCAGGCCTTCACCTCCAACGGGTCGCTGACCGGCCGCAGATCGTCGTTGCGGACACTTACCCGTACCGGCTTGCCGGCCCCGATTCCCTCTGGCGCGTCCGCGGAGATCGCCACGTTGCCGGTCCGCTCGGCGCCAGCGAGTACGCCGGCCAACTGGATGTCGTCGAGGTCGAAGTGACCGCTCCACGTGGCCTGCGTGCTGCCGCGGACCCAAACCTTGATCCTGCTCAGCTTGCCGGTCCATCCCGACAGGTCGATGCTGGCCTGCTGCCAGTCACCACCGTCGCCGAGCCGGGTGGCGCCCTCGAACACCCGGCCGTCCGTGCCGTACGCCTTGAGCTTGACGAACCGCGTGCCCGCCGCGGCATTCGCCGGAACCCTGACCTTGAGGCTCAAACCCTGTGCCCCGCCGGTGTCGACCGGGGCCGGGAGTACGACGTCGGTCCCACGCCACAGCTGGGCGAGTTGGGCCGCGTACCCGGGCTCCCAGGTGAAGTCGGTCCGGAGTACGCCGCCCGTCGCGGTCACCCGATCGGTACCGTCGGACACCCGCCATCCCTGGACGCCGTCGGCGAAGTCCATCAACGTCCTGGCCTGCCGTGGCATCGCGGTCCGGCTCGCGCCCACCGTGGTCGGTGGCTCGCGGACCGCCAGCTTCGACGGGTCCCAGTTCGGAACCAGCTCGGACCAGTCGTCGATCCCGATCACGTCGAGCGCGAACTGCGTGGTCTCCAGCGACTTCCTGGTGTCGATGTCGCGGAACACGTCGTACACCAGCTTGCGCGTCTTCGGAGCGGCCGGGGCGTCGACGGTGTCGTCCCACCACCACAAGCCGAGCCGGAGTCCACCTTCCTGCCGATGGTCGACGTGCCGGTGCAGGATGAACGAGTCGATCCCGGGCAGGAACGCGACCTTGTAGTACGCGAGGGCGTAACAGGCAGCCTGGTCGCGTTCGGCCTCGGGCGTCGCGGCCGGGGTGTTGCAGCCTTGTTCGGACAGGATGACCCGGCGCTGCTCACCTTCGTATGTCTGCTCGGGCCGGGCCAGGTACTGCGGCAGCAGCTCGATGTTGCGCAAGGTGATCTTCGGGGTGGTGTCCGGGTCGTCGGTGGTGTTGCCGTCCCGCCAGAACCGGGGGTCGGGCAGGTTGTCCGGGTAGGGGTGATAGGCAACGTTCCACGGGTAGTCGCCGTGCGTCTTGGTGAGCGCGTTCAGCTTGTCGACGACGTCCTTGGCCGGGTAGTACTGGTTCGGGTTGTCGCCGACCGGTTTGGCCCACGAGTGCGTCAGCGAGACGTAGGTCCGGGCCTCGCTGTACGCCGCGCGGGTGGCCAGGAAGGTCAGCCGGAGCGCGCGTTCGTAGTACCGGAGGAACTCGTCGATCGGCTTCTCGCCCATGTTCTGCCAGATCCAGGGCGCGTCCACCTCGTTGCCGACGATGAACCCGGTCGCCCGGCCGAAGCGCTGGTCCGCCCGGGTGTACCGCTGGGCCAGGAACTCGACGGCGGCCGTGTAGTACGCGATGCCCTCCGCGGTCTTGGTATTGAACGCGAACACCGGGCCGCCGCGCAGGTCGGCATCCGGGTGCTTCAGCACCGACCAGCTCGAGTTCGGCCGGTCGTCGCGGTAGAGCAGCAGGATCAGGTTGACCACCGATCGGTTGTCCGACAGCGGTTTGATCTGCCGGTCGAGCCCGCCGACCTCGGTCGCGTCGAAGTAGAACGTCCGGCCCTGCGAGACGAACGGGATGGACTTCCCGGCGCCCGCGTCGGAGACCTGCATCAGTGTGTTGAACGGGACGTTGATCGCGGCATGGCCGACACCGAGGTCCTCGGCGTCCGCGGTCATCTGGACCTGCAGCCCCTTCTTCGTCGGGCTGGCCGGATGCGGGTAGGCGTTGGCCGGCGTGATCTGCAGGTCGTCGACCTGGTGCTCGGTCCCGACGAGCGCGCCGTCCGCGACCGCGACGTACTTGTCGTAGTAGAGCCGCCCGTTGTCGCCCTCGCGGGAGACCGTTGCGTCGAAGGCGCCGGTGGCGTCGGAGCGGACGGTGGCCACCGGCGTACTGCCGGACCAGGCGGACTCGTCCTGCTCCGGCCCGAGCGCGTACACGGACACCTCGGTCCCTGGTTCGGCGGTGCCCTGGACCTGGATCGCCTGGTCGGTGGCACGAACTCCCGTGATCCCCGAGGATGGTGCCGCGGCTGCGGTCGTCACCAGGCTCCCGGCGGCGAGCGCGGTGAGTACCGCCCCCGCCAGCAAGGTCCTGAGCGAGCCGATCGATCTGATCATCGCTACTCCTCGAACTCGGTGAATGCCGTCACTTGGTCTGCGCCCAGCTCTCGGTCCAGCCCGCGTCCTTCGCCGCCTCCTTGGCCGCGGTCGTCCAGTTCTCCTTCAGCTTCCGCAGCGTCTCGTCCTCGTTCTTGGTGCCGAGCAGATAGCCGTCGTAGGACGGTTTGCCGGCCCGCGCCTTCGGCTGGAGATCGAGGCCGGTGACCTGCGGCGGGTGCTTGAACCACTCACCGCTCATCAGCCCCTGCAGCCCTGGCGCGGCCTTGCCGTCCGTGGTCGCCGGGATCCCGCCGGACTTGTCCAGCCACGCCTGCCCGCCCTGGGTGCTGCTGGCGAACTGCAGGAACTTCACCGCGGCGTCGAGCTTCTCGTCCGTCGTCGTCGACGGGATCATGTAAGACGTGCCGCCGGTCTCCGCGCCGAACCGCGCGGGCGTCCCGTCGGACAACGGGCTGTCCGCCTCGGCGATCGTCGGGAACGGCATCGTGCTGTGCTTCCAGGACACCGCGTCCAGGCTGGTCTCGGCGAAGTTCGTGCCCCACGCCATCGCCGCCTTGCCACCGACGAAGTCGTTGCCGCCGACGAACGAGGCCCCGCCGGAGATGCCGGACCAGTTCGGCGTGGCGCAGGCGTCGAACAGCGCCTTGATCAACCGCAGTCCCTCGGCCACCTCCGGGATCTTGGCCGGGTCGAGATCACCGGTGAGCACGGCCTTGGCGACCGACTTGGCGGTCAGCTGGGCCGCCTTGCCCTCCTTGCCGTCGGCATCGAACTGGTTCCACCGGTCGAAGTACTTGTCCATCAACATGCCCATCACGACGGTGTAGGTCCAGCCCTGACCGAGCCAGCCGTTGTCCATCGCGAGCGGCGCGTACCCGGCGGCCTTGAGCTTCGGGCAGGCCGCGACGAAGTCGCCGTACGTCGTCAGCGGGGCCTGCACGCCGGCCTTCGCGAACGCGTCCGCGTTGTAGTAGAGGCCGATCGTCACCAGGTTGAACGGCACCCACTCGTAGTGCCCGGCGGTGTTACGCACCTTGCCGGACTTCGGCCCGAACTGGTCGGGGTTGAAGATCTCGATCCAGCGCTGGTTGCCCGGGACGTACGGGTTCGGCTGGTTCAGGTACTCGTCCAGCTCGACCACCTGGTCCGGCTGGTGCGGGGCCTGGTTGAAGACGAGCTCGGGCGCGGTGCCGGCGGTGAGCTGGGTGGACAGGGTCTGGATGAAGTCGGGGATCGGCAACACGGTGGTCTCGACCTTGATGCCCGGTTCGGCTTCCTCGAACCGCTTGACCAGGTCGTCCCAGGCCGGCCCGAAGCTCTTCGGATCGGAGTTCCACTGGTTCGGGCCCGCGATCGTGATGGTGACCTGGTCACCCTCGCCGGCCCCGGAGCCGTTGCACGCCGCGGTCAGCGACAGCACCCCGGCCAGTATGGCGCAGGACAGGACGCGGGCGACGCCAGGGCGCCGTGGACCTTGCAGTCTCGCCATCGAGTTTTCCCTTCTGGAGATGGGCTCTGGGCCCGGGGAGTTTCAGTGACTGCCGGGCAAGCCGCCCTGGACCCCGGCCAGGAAGTGCTTGGACAGCAGGACGAACAGGACCAGCAACGGCAGGCTCGCCAGCGTGTACCCGGCGAACATCGGGCCGTAGTCCGTGCCGGACTGGCCGTGGAAGAAGAGCAGGCCGACCGACACCGTGCGGTACTCGTCCTTGGTGATCGTCAGCAGCGGCCAGAAGAAGTCGTTCCAGACCCCGTTGACGGTGACCAGCGCGACCGTGCCGATCACCGGCATCGACAGCGGCAGCATGATCGAGGTGAACATCCGGACCCCGCCCGCCCCGTCGGTCCGGGCCGCGTCGAACAAGGCCTGCGGGATGCCCTCGACGAAGGTCTTCATCAGGATCGTGCCGAGCACGACGCCGCCAGCGACGTGCGGGATGATCAGCACCGCGTACGTGTTCAGCAGGCCCAGGTTGCGCATCATCACGAACAGCGGGATCAGGCTGGAGATGCTCGGCACCATCATCAGCGCCGCGATCATCGCGAACAGGAACCGCCGGCCGGGGAAGGAGTACCGGGCCAGGACGAATCCGGCCACCGCCGACAGCAGCAGGATGCCGACGATCGCCGCGGCCGCGACCAGCAGCGAGGTGAGCAGGTACGGGCTGATCTGCCGCCAGGCGGTCGCGTAGTTGCCGAGGTGCAGGGGCCAGGTCGGCAACCAGTAGCTGGTCGCGAACTGCAGGTTGTCCTTGACGGACGTGCCCAGCATGAAGACGTACGGACCGAGACTGAGCAGGACCAGGATCGTCAGGCCGATGACGATCCCGACCTGACCGCGCCGGCGATAGCGTCGCCGCGTACTGGGGGTGGTCCGGCGCCGGCCTTTGCGAGTGTCGAGCATGCTCACATCCCCTTCGCGTCGGCCGCGCTGTTCGAGCGGCGGACGAACACGACCACGCAGGACAGCGCCAGGGTGATCACGAACAACGTGGTGGACAGCGCCGCGGCGTATCCCCAGTCGCCGCCCTGATAGGCGACGTCGAGCATCCGCAGCACCGGGACCGAGGTCGCGCCGTCCGGACCGCCGGACGTGACGATGTAGGCCAGGAACCCGTACTGCAGGGTGGCGACGACGGCCAGGAAGAACAGCACCTTGATCTGCGCGGCCAGCAGCGGCAGGTCGATCGTCCAGACCCGCCGGAGCCGGCCCACTCCGTCGATCTCGGCGGCCTCGAAGATCTCCGCCGGGATGTTGCGCAGGCTGGAGTAGATGATCAGGAACGGCAGTCCGGCGACGAACGGGAACCCGATGAACAGCAGGCTGATCAGCGCCAGATCCGGATCACCGACCCAGTTCTGCCGCAGGCCGGGCAGGCCGATCGCGCTCAGTGCCTGATTGATGATGCCCTGGTTCGGGTGGTACATGAACGACCAGACCAGCGCGGTCACGACCCCGGGGAACGCCATCGGCACGATCAGCAGGGTCCGGAACAGGAACTGCAGCCGGAGGTGCCGCAGCGAGATGAGCAACTCCGCGGCGAGCAGCGGGATCGCCCACATCACCACGCCGAACACGAAGATGACGCCGAGATTGCGGAACGAGCTCCACCACAGGTCGTCGCCGAGCATCGTCCGGTAGTTGTCCAGTCCCACGAACGTCGATCGGCCGACCGGCTTCCAGTCGAAGAACGAGTGCCAGATGCCGCTCACGGCCGGGTAGTACTGGAACGCCACCAGCGTCGCCAGCACCGGCGCGAGCGTCACGTACACCGCGAGCCGCCGGCGGCGTGGTCGCCGCGGTGCGGCTGGCACCACCGTCGAGGACACCGCCATGGAGGGCTCCCTTCGTTCACCGAAACGTTTCAGCGAACTGTCTCGGAGCCCCCTGAGCGTGTCAAGGGCGAGCGGGTGCGGTGTCCGGGATCGGACTGGCGGCCGAGGTATTGAGATCGTTTCAGCGACGGCGCGAACTCGTCCGGACGATCAGCTCCGGCTGGATCTCGACGTGCCGGGGTGGTGCCGGCGTCTTGGTCCCGGCGAGCTCGCGGACGAAGTCGACCGCCACCCGGCCGAACACGTCGCGCGGGCGCCGGACCGTCGAGAGCGGCACGATCGTGGACGAGGCGAAGTCGATGTCGTCATACCCGACCAGCGCGACCTGCTCCGGGATCCGCCAGCCGCGGGAGATCACCAGCGAGTCCACCAGACCGATCGCGACCAGGTCGTTGATCGCGAAGATCCCGTCGGGCCGTTGCCTGGCCGGCCGTTGCGCCAGCTCCTCGCCGGCCGCTCGCCCCGCTTCCACGGTGCGTTCCTTCGTGGGGACGACTTCCAGGCGTACACCACGGTGGGCGGCGGCCTGCTGGGCGCCGAGGACGCGCTCCTGGATCTGCGGCAGTACCGGCTCGCCGCCGACCACGGCGATCCGGCGGCAGCCCTGCTCGATCAGGTGTTCCACGGCGCGTCGTGCGCCGGTGACGTCGTCGATGGCGACCGACGCGAACCCGTCGCGATCGGCGTGCGCGTCCATCAGCACGGTCGGTACCCGGTGCCGGGCGAGCAGGTCGAGCACGTCCGGCGTCGCGCTGCCGGACGCCAGGATCATCCCGTACACCTGCTTCTGCACCGCGAGATCGACGTACTCACGGTCGCGGTCGACGTCGCCGTGGCCGTACAGCAGCATCATGAACAGGCCGAAGTCGGCGGCGCGCTTCTCGATCACCTCGGCGACCGCGCCGAAGAACGGGTTCTGCAACTCCATGCTGAGCATCGCGAGCATCCGGCTGTGCCCCGCGCGCAACTGCCGGGCCGCCTCGTTGCGGACGTAGCCGAGGTCGTCGATCGCCTTCCGGATCCGCCGGGCGGTCTGCGGACCGACGCGCTCGGGGTTGTTCAGGTACGTCGACGCGGTGCCGAGTGAGACGCCGGCTTCGCGCGCGACGTCCTTGATGCTGACAGGCACTGCCGACCTCCTCGGACGCGTCGCGGAGACCACATCGTACGTTCGGCGACCCCGCGGTGACGGCAGGACGCCCCCGCTGCGCTGCTCGCGGAGGGGCGTTGTCCGGTGCGATCGGATTGGTGATCCTGAGGGCTATGGACAGGTCAGAGGAGAACCGCGCGATCGACGAGGTCGTCGAGCGGCTGGCCCAGCAGTTTCCCGAACTGCCGGCCGCCGACATCGCCAGTACCGTCGCGCAGACGCGTCCCGAGTTCGAAGAAGCACCGATCCGCGACTTCGTACCGCTGTTCGTCGAACGATCAGCCAAGAACCGGCTCCGCGACCGCCGGGAGACCGCCTCGTCCTGAGTACCCGCACACCCCGGTCCTGGTAGGTCCACCGGCCTTCGGAAGATGGCTGGTCGCACCCATACGTTCCAGAGCCTCCGCCCGGCAGAGTTGATGGTACGAACGCTGCGAGGTGGAGGCGAGGATGAGGACGTACCGGGTTGCCTGGTGGGGGTTCAGCGGTGTCGTCGGCACGGCCGGCGCGATGGCCGCGCTGACACTGCCGCGACCGACGGTTCTCGTCCTCTTCGGCCTCGCCGCGGTGACCGGCGGCGTCCTGGCCCTGATCGTGCTGACCCCGGGGGACAACCGGCCGATCCGCCGGGACCAGTGGCCCGCGGTCTTCCTGAGCGCGGGTCTGGCCGGCGGGGGAGCGGTCGCCTTCGTCGGACTGGGAACGTTGCTCGGGGCCCCGATCGCGCTGTTGCTCCTGGCCGGGGCCGTCGGCGGCTCCCCGTACCTCGCCCGTCACTGGTTGCGGATCCTCGGTGGCCGGCGGCAACTGCCGAGGTCCGGAGCGCGGCGCCTCGCCGACTGACGGCGCGGTCGGTCAGTCGGTCTCGGCGGGATCGGCCGGGGCTTCGGCGAGCTTGGACTCGATCCCGATGTAGTGATCCCGGATCGCGGCCCTGGCCTGGTCCGGGTCACCGGTGAGAATCGCGTCCAACACGGTCGCATGACCGTGGTACGCATCCATCGGTGTGCGTCCGCGTGCGGGTGGGACGGCGGCGTGGAAAGCCAGCCAGAACAGGTCGAACAGCCGCAGCAGCATCGTGTTGCCGAGGTCGCGGAACAGCAACTGATGGAACATCCGGTCCTGCTCGGCGAAGCCCTCGCCCTGCTCCGCCAGCGCCCGCATCTCCTCCAGGGTCTCGCGGAGCGCGCTGACACTGGCTGGCGTCATCGCGTCCATCGCGTCCGTGATGAGCGCGGTCTCCAGCGTCTTGCGCAGCGCGGCCAGCTCGCGTAAAGCCTGCTTGCCCTGCATCAGGCCGTACGGCAGGTGGTCGAGCAACGGGTCGAAGGAGAAGTCGCGGACGTAGACGCCACTGCCTCGCCGCGTCTCGAGCACGCCGGTGGACTCCAGCGCCTTGACCGCCTCGCGGACCGAGTTGCGGCTGACACCGAAGAGGCGGGCCAGTTCGGCCTCCGACTTGAGCGGGTCGCCGGGGCGGAGCCGCTCCTTGATGATGAAGTTCCTGATCTCGTGCTGCACGACCTGGTGCAGCGGAGCCCTGGCGTCGAGCCGCCGGAACTCCTGGTCCTGCTGGTGAGTGGCCACCTTGTCGATCATCCTCCCGCTCGGCGCTGATTTGTAGGATATCTGATGGATCTTGACACTCTCGTGCCGGGGACATTACGTTCGCAACCTGTAGGACATCTTGCAGAAATCATGCATCGTTCCCCGGGAGGTCGTCGGTGTTTGGAGCCCTCAACGGCGTGACCGAGGACGGGATCGCCGATCGCGGCGCCCCGTCCGCCGGTCCAGAACGCACGGGGGACGGGTCCGTGTTCAGCCTGCGCGACCTGGTGGTCGAGTTCGCGACGCCCGCGGGCCTGGTCCGCGCGGTGAACGGGATGAGCTACGACGTCGCCGGCGGCGAGACGTTCGGCGTGCTGGGGGAGACCGGCTCGGGCAAGAGCGTGTCGGTACTCGCCGCGCTGGGACTGCTCAGCGCGCCGAACCTGCGAAAGGTGTCGGGACAGGCCGTGCTCGGTGACGTCGACCTCCTCGCGCTGCCCGAGGCGGAGCTGCGGCGCCGGCTCGGCAAGGACGTGGCGATGGTCTTCCAGGACGCGATCTCGGCGCTGAACCCGGTGCAACGGGTCGGCGACCAGATCGCGGAGACGCTCCGGGTGCACGACCGCGCCCTGTCCGCCGCCGGGGCGCGAGCGAGATGTGTCGAGTTGCTCGGCATGGTCGGCGTTCCGCATCCGGCGACCCGCTACGACCAGTACCCGCATCAGTTCTCGGGCGGCATGTGCCAGCGGGTGATGATCGCGATGGCGATCGCCAACCGGCCGAAGGTACTGATCGCGGACGAGCCGACCACCGCGCTGGACGTCAGCGTGCAGGCGCAGATCCTGGACCTGCTGCGGGTGGCGCGGGAGGAGACCGGTGCCGGCGTCGTCCTGATCACGCACGACCTCGGGGTGGTCGCGGAGACCGCGGACCGGGTCGGCGTGACGTACGGCGGCCGGATCGTGGAGTCCGGCGACGTCACCCAGATCTTCACCCGGCCACGACACCCGTACACCGCGGCGTTGCTCGGCGCGCTGCCTCGACTCGACGCGGCCGCGGACCGCCTGCGCCCGATCCCGGGCCAGCCGCCGGATCCGAGCGAACTGCCGGCCGGCTGCGCCTTCGCGCCGCGCTGCCCGATCTCCCGCGGTCGCTCGGTGTGTACCGAGGTGCGTCCGGAGCCAGTCCCCGAGGCCGAGGAGCTCGGCGGCGGACTGAGTGCCTGCCACTTCCCCGACGAGGCGGCGAGCCTGCTCACCATCGAACCCGCCGACGACCAGCCCGCGCCCGCCAGTCGAACGGACGGCGCAGAGGAGTCGGGTGGGGCGGTGCTCGAAGTGCAGGAGGCCGTTGCGCGGTTCCCCGTACGCTCTGGGCTGTTCGCCCGGGCTTCGGCCTGGGTGCATGCGGTCGACGGCGTCTCCCTGCAGGTGCCGGCCGGCCGGACGCTGGGACTGGTCGGCGAATCGGGGTGTGGCAAGACCACGCTCGCGCGGCTCGTCCTCCGCCTGGTCGAACCGACCGACGGCCGGATCCTCGTCGAGGGCGACGACGTCCGTACCGCGGGCCGCTCGCAGCTGCGGAAGATCCGGCGGCGTGCGCAGATGGTCTTCCAGGATCCGTATGCCTCACTGAATCCGCGGCTGAGCGTCGGCGACAACGTCGCGGAACCGCTACGCCTGCAGGGCTTGTCGTACGGCCAGCGCCGGCGCGAGGTGGCCGACCTGTTCAGCCGGGTGGGCCTGCGCAGCGAGCACATCGATCGGCTGCCGTCGGAGTTCTCCGGTGGGCAGCGGCAACGGGTCGCGATCGCGCGGGCGCTGGCGTCGAAGCCCGGGCTGCTGATCCTCGACGAACCGGTGTCCGCGCTCGACGTCTCGGTCCAGGCCCAGGTCCTGAACCTGCTCGCCGACCTCCAGCGCGAGTCCGGGATGGGGTATCTGTTCGTGAGCCACGATCTCGCCGTCGTCCGGCAGGTCGCGGACGAGGTCGCGGTGATGTACCTCGGCCGGATCGTCGAGTCCGGGCCGGCCCAGCGGGTCTACGACGATCCGCGGCATCCGTACACGCGGGCGTTGCTGGCCTCGGTGCCGGTCCCCGATCCCGTCGGCCGGGCGGACCGGCGACGCGTACCGCTCGGTGGTGACGTTCCCAGTCCGGTGGACCCGCCGTCCGGCTGCCGGTTCCGGACCCGGTGCCCGATCGCGGCCGACGTCTGTGCGGAGAAGGAACCACCGTTGCGGCCGATCGCCGGCGGCCATACGGCCTGCCATTTCGCCGACCAACCCGTCGGCCCGGCAGTGGGGGTGCGCGGATGAGCAACACCTCTGGTTCTCAGGCCCATCGACGACTGGAGCCGTTGCGCCGGTTCGCGCAGTCCAAGTCGGCCGTCGTCGGTGCGACCGGACTGCTGATCCTCATCGTGGTCGCGGTGTTCGCCCCGCTGATCGCGCCGTTCGACCCGAACGCGCAGAGCGGCGGGTCCCTGCTCGGCCCGTCCGGCGGACATCTGCTCGGTACCGATCAGCTCGGTCGCGACATCCTGTCCCGGATGATCCACGGCGCCCGCGCGTCCCTGATCGCGGCCGCCGGTGCGGTCGTCGTCGGCGCCGGCATCGGGGTACCCCTCGGGCTGCTCGCGGGGTACCTCGGGCGCTGGGTGGACGCGATCGCGATGCGCTTCGTCGATCTGCTGCTCGCCGTGCCGGGGATCCTGCTCGCGCTGGTGATGATCGTGGCGCTCGGGTCCGGCCGGCTCAACCTGGTGCTCGCGATCGGGATCGGCGCGGTCCCGGAGTTCGCCCGGCTGACCAGGGTGGCCACACTCGAGATCCGCGACCGCGACTTCGTCCTGGCCGCCCGTGGGATGGGTGCGAGTACGCCGGACACGCTGGTCCGCACCGTGCTGCCGAACGTGCTCGGCCCGATCGTCATCCAGGTGGTCGTGACCGCGTCGATGGCGGTCGTGGTCGAGGCCGGCCTGGCGTTCCTCGGACTCGGGACGCCACCACCGGCGCCGTCGTGGGGCGGCATGCTCCAGGACGCGCGCTCGTACCTCTACCAGAGTCCCAGTTACGGGTTGTTCCCCGGCCTCTGCCTGGTCGCCACCGTCTTCTGTCTCGACCGGATCGGCCGCGGACTGCGGCTCGCGGTGAGCGGCGCCGGCCGGCAAGCAGCCGCCAACGTCACCACGGGAGGTGCGGTCTAGATGTACGCCCATCTGATTCGCCGGCTACTGCAGTTCGCCGTGGTCCTGGTGCTCGGCTCGATCGCGGTGTGGGCCTTCACCTTCGCGCTGCCCGGCGATCCCGCGTCGGTCCTGCTCGGCCCGGACGCGAGCCCGGCCGAACTGGAGGCGACCCGGCAGCGGCTCGGCCTGGACGGGACCGTCGTGGAGCAGTACCTGTCCTGGATCGGTCACGCCCTCGCGGGTGACCTCGGGTCCTCGTACTACTCGGGCCAGCCGGTGGTCGCCGAGTTGCTCGACCGGATCCCGGCGACGGTCCAGCTGGCCGGGTTCGCGATGGTGCTGACCCTGGTCATCGCCGTACCGGTCGGCATCGTGGTCGCGTTGCGGCCGCGGTCGGTGGCCGGCCGGCTGTTCCAGGGGTACCTCACCGCGGGTCTCGCGGTCCCGACCTTCTGGCTGGGGCTGCTGCTGATCATCGTGCTCGCCGTCCAACTGCGGTGGCTGCCCGCGTCGAGCGACTACGTGCCGTTCTGGGGCGATCCAGGCGGCGCGCTGACGGCGACGATCCTGCCCGCGCTCGCCATCGCCGTGCACACCTCCAGTGTCACCGCCCGGTTCCTCGCCACGTCGCTCGGCGACGTGATGGGCAAGGACTACATCCGGACCGCCCGCGCCAAGGGCGTCCCGGAACGGGACGTGATCCGCCGCCACGCGCTGCGGAACGCGTCGTTGCCCACGATCACCATCGTCGGCCTCCAACTCGGCGGCTTCCTCGGCGGCACCGTCGTCATCGAGGCCGTCTTCAACTACCCCGGACTGGGCCGCCTGCTCTACACCGCGATCGGCGAACGCGACTACGCGCTGGTCCAGGGCGGGGTGCTGTTCGTCGTCGCCACCTTCCTGCTGCTCAACCTGCTGGTGGACCTCGGGTACGCCGTGCTGGATCCGCGGATCCGGCTGACCTGAGACCACCCCGGACCTCCGAAGTCAGGAGTCATCACCATGACCGATTCACCGATCCAGTCCCGACTGCTGGCCCGTCGCGCGTTCCTCCGCAACGGCCTGCTCGCGGCCGGTGCGCTCGCCGGCACCCCGCTGCTCAGTGCCTGTGGCACCGGCGGCTCCGAGAGCGGTGGCGGCGCCGCGACCGGCAAGATCACCCTCGGGACGACGAAGATCATGCAGTTCGACCCGTACCTGACCAACACCGACATCCACATCCACGCCTTCTACACCTATCTGCTCGACTACCCGTCCGACGGCAAGTACGAGCCGATCCCGGCGGGTGCCGAGAAGTGGGAGTTCGCGGCCGACCGCAAGTCGGTCACGATCACCCTGCGGGAGGCGAAGTTCCACTCGGGCGCCCCGGTGGTCGCCGAGGACGTGGTCACCGGGGTCAAGCGGGCCCAGGACCCGGACGCCGGGTTCACGCTGGCCCAGCCGACCGCGTTCATCGCCTCGGCGACGGCGGTCGACCCGCGAACCGTGCGGCTGACCTTCAAGGCGCCGACGCCCGAACCGCTGGTGCTCGACTGGATGTTCGCCTTCCCGCTGATCCCGTCGGCCTCGAACACGCCGGCGAAGCTGGAACGCGAGCCGGCCGGGTCCGGGCCGTTCCAGCTCGCCGAGTTCCGCCGGGACCAGCGGCTGGTCCTGAAGAAGAACCCGGACTTCTACGCCAAGGACAGGCCGTACCTGGACCAGGTGGAGTACCGCTTCTTCACCGACGAGGACGCGCTGGTCGCCGGGCTCGAGTCGGGATCGGTCGACGGCGCGGCGTACCTCGGGTTCCGGCACGCGGAGCGGCTGCGGCAGCGGTTCACCCTGGTCGAGGGCAGTGGCCGGATGTCGCTGTTCTTCATGAACGCCACCATCGCGCCGTTCGACAACAAGCTGCTCCGGCAGGCGATCGCCCGCGCGATCGACCGCAAGCGGATCCTCGACCAGGTCAGCTTCGGCATCGGCGACCCGGTGTACACGGCGTTCATGCCGTCGTCGCCGGCGTTCGAGAAGGGGTACCTGGACTCGCACGGGTTCGACCTGGACGCGGCCGGGGAGTTGCTCGAGCGGTCGGGCGGTGCCCGCAAGGCCGTGGCCGGGGTGTCGTCCGGCAGCCCGTCCGTCGCGACCCTGGAGATCATCCAGGCGGACCTGAAGAAGATCGGGTTCCAGCTGGACATCGCCCCGCAGGAGGAAGCGGCGTACCTCGACGCGCTGTTCGCCAGCAAGCTGCAGTGCACCGTGGCGATGCAGCCGAACAACATGCAGAGCCCGTCGCTGATCGCCCGCGGCCGGCAGATGCTGACCACCAAGGCGAACACCACGTTCCACGCGAACGTCCCGCCCGCGTACGTGGCGGCGGTTGCCGCGGCGGCCGCGGCCATCACCCCCGAGGCCCAGAAGACCGCGTACGCCGAGCTGAACAAGGTGCTCGTCGACGAGGCCTGGGCGATCGGCATCAGTACGGTGCCGTCCCTCTTCGCGCTGGACAAGCGCATCACCGGACTGGTCACGGACGTCCGCGACTTCGTCGACCTCTCCAACACCAAGGGCTGAGAAAGGAACTGTATGACCGCGTTGCGTTATTCGGCCGACGAGGCGGACATGGCACTGCTCACCGCCGTGTTCACCCCCTTCACCGACACCGGTGAGGTCGACCTCGACCTCGTCGCGAAGCAGGCCGACGACCTGCTCGCGTGGGGATCGGTGGCGGCGTACGTCGGGGGGACCGCCGGCGAGGGCGCGTCGCTGTCGACCGAGGAGCGGATGGCGCTCGTCGACCGGTGGTGCGAGGTGGCGGCGGACCGGCTGGACGTCATCGTCCACGTCGGGCACGCCAGCCTCACCGAGGCCCGCAAACTGGCCGCGCACGCCGAGTCCGCCGGGGTCCGGGCGATCTCCGCGGTCCCGCCGTACTTCCACCGTCCGGACACGGTCGACGCGGTGGTCGACAGCTGCGCCGCCATCGCGGACGCCGCGCCCAGCCTGCCGTTCACGTATTACCACATCCCCGGGATGACCGGTGTCGGCGTGCGGGCGAGCGACGTCCTGCTGGCCGGCCGGGAACGGATCCCGTCGTTCGCCGGGGTCAAGTTCGCCCACAACGACATGGTCGACCTGCAACGGTGCCTCCAGCTCGCGGGCGAGGAGCACGAGGTCTTCGTCGGGGTCGCCAAGTTGGTGCTCGCCGCGCGGCAGTGGGGTGCGCGGGCCGCGATCGGCTCGGTGTACAACTTCGCGGGTCCGCTGTTCAAGCGGTTGCTCGGCGAGGTGGATCGAGGTGACCTGGCCGCGGCGCGGGAGTCCCAGTTGCTCGCCCAGCAGGTCATCGACGTGGCCGGGCGGTACGGCGGGGAGCTGGCCGGGTTCAAGGCGCTGGGCTCGTTGTCCGGGGTCGACTGTGGACCGTGCCGGCCGCCGCTGGTGTCACCCGGTCCGGATCAGGTGGCGGCGTTGCACGCCGAGGTGACGAAGCTCGGGTTCACCGACCGGAACCGTTGATGGCCACCAACGTCCTGGTCATCCAGGCCGACCAGTTCCGCGCGGACTGTCTCGGCCTGGCCGGGAACCCCGACGTCCGGACCCCGCACCTGGACCAGCTCGCGCGCGACGGCGTGCACTACCGGAACGCCTACGCGCCGTTCCCGGTCTGTACCCCGTCCCGGTACTCGTTGCTGTCCGGGCTGCACGTTCGCCAGCACGGTGGCTGGTCGAACCACTGCACGCTCGCTCCCGGGATCGAGACCTTTCCGAGGGCGTTGCGCGCGGCCGGGTACCGGACGGCCGCGGTCGGCAAGATGCACTTCACGCCGACCTACCTCGACGTCGGGTACGACCACCTGATGCTGGCCGAGCAGCACGGGCCCGGCCGGTACGACGACGACTACCACCGTGACCTCGCGGCCGCCGGGCTGGCGCCGGTGACCGATCTGCTCGACCAGGAGCAGGAGTTCCGGGCGAAGGCTCCGCTGACCTACTGGGACAGCTACGGCGCGGGCCGGTCGAACCTGCCGGTGGAGTGGCACTCGACCACCTGGATCGGCGAGCAGGCCCGGAAGGTGCTCGAGTCCTGGTCCGACGAGGGCGGCCAGTTGCTGCACGTGTCGTTCATCAAGCCGCACCACCCCTTCGATCCACCGGCCGGCTGGGACGACACGTACGACCCGGAGGCGCTGACGCCGTTGCCCGGGTGGACAGACTCGATTCCTGCCGCCGACCTGCCGCACCAGCGGGAGTACTTCGACTACGAGCCGCTGGACCTGCCGAGGTTGCGGCAGGTGATGGCCCATTACTACGCCACGATCGCCCACCTGGACGAGGAGATCGGCAGCCTGCTCGATCTGCTGCGGGAGCGGCGGCTTTACGACGACACGCTCATCGTCTTCACGTCCGACCACGGCGAGTACCTCGGCTTCCATCACCTGTTGCTGAAGGACGGGCCGATGTACGACCCGGTGGTGAAGGTGCCGTTCCTGATCAAGTTCCCCGGGCAGGGACGAGCAGGTGAGACCTCGGACGCCCTGGTCTCGCTGATCGACATCGCACCGACCGTCTTGTCCGCGTGTGAGCTGGAGCCGGCGACACCGCTGCCGGGTGTGGACCTGGGTGAGCCGGCAGCCGGGCACGAGTACGTGTTCGCCGAGGACCGACGGCACGGCAGTGCGGGGATGGCTCGCACCGACCGGTACAAGCTGCTGTGGTCGGACGTCGCGGGGCAGGCCCTCTTCGACCTGGGCGCCGATCCGTACGAGCTCACGAATCTCGCCGGCGATCCGGCGCACGCGGACGTGCTGCAGCGAATCCGTGCAGCCGCGGCGCACTGGGCTCTGTACGAAGCGACTCCGCCTACCTATCTCGATCCTGCCGCCCCACAGTCCCGCGAGGGCAACGGCGGCGGCGCGGCTCGGCACGACCAGTTCGCCGAGTCCGTGGCCAGGCACTCGTAGTTCCCCCGCCCGTCGAGGAGAGGACCGACCGCCCGTGACCACTCATCGTTCGACCCGCCATCGCGCGGTGCTGGCCGTAGCCCTGGTGAGCGCGATGCTCGTACCGGTGCAGAGCGCGCCCGCGCTCGCCGACACCGCGACGGTGGACCCGTTCCCCGACCAGACGACCGTGCTGTACTCGAGTCCGAACGTGCCGTCCGGGTGTTACCGGATCCCGGCGCTGGTCCGGGCGGCGGACGGGTCGCTGCTGGCCTTCGCCGAGCACCGGTTCCACACCTGCGCCGACAAGTCCAACATCGAGACCGTGGTTCGCCGGCTCCCGGCCGGCGCGACCGAATGGCTGCCGCCACAGACCGTGGTCCGCGGCGAACCCGATGATCCGCAGGCGCCCGCGACCCGGGGCAACCCCGGCCCGGTCGTGTACCGGAAGTTGCCGGGGGCACCGGTCACGGACGCGCCGGACGGGCGGATCGTGGTGCTGGGTACGCACAATCCGGTGAACCCGGAAACCCCCGGCTCGAACCACCGGACCGCACCGCGGACCCCGTACGTGGTGCACAGCGACGACAACGGGGTGACCTGGACCCGGCCGAACACCCTGACCGCGTTGGACGATCCGGCCTGGGGTCACTACGCGACCGGGCCGGTGCACGCCATCCAGCTGACGCGCGGCGCGCACGTCGGCCGGATCATTGCCGGGGTCAACTACGACGCGGGTGGCCGGTACGGGGCGATGCTCGTGTACAGCGACGACGCGGGCGCCAGTTGGCAGCGCGGCGCCCAGGTGGAGTACCCGGCCGACCGGCAGCTGGTGCCGCAGGAGCTGAGCCTGGTGGAACTGGCCAACGGCGACGTGTACGTGTGGGGCCGGCAGAACTTCGGCGGCGGGACCCCCGAGCAGGAGGCCGATCCGGACGTCCGGCCGCATCGCGCGGTCGCGATCAGCAAGGACGGCGGCGCGACCTACCACAGTGACTTCAAGCTGCGGCCGGGATTCGAGGTGCCGACCATCCAGTCGTCGGCGCTGCGCCTGCGGGCCACCGACGAAGGGGACGCGTACAACCAGCTGATCACCCTGGCGCCGTCGGTGAACGTGGAGCCGCGGATCCGGCCGACACTGCGATCGTCTTTCGACGAGGGGACGACCTGGCAGTCGGTCGACACCCCGGCCGACTCGACCGACGAGGGCACCCAGGTCTGGGGGTCCAACGACCGGGCCGCCTCGGTGGAGGAGTGCGCCTGCTACGGCGGGTACTCCGACCTGGTGGAGCTACCAGGTGGTGGGCTCGGGATGCTCTACGAACGCGGGACCACCGACTACCGCTCGGAGATCGCGTTCGTCCGCTTGACTGCCCGGGACCTGAACACCCCAGGCCGGACCCCCGATCTCCGCGGTCGGTCCGCGCTGGCCTTCGACGGCGTCACGGCGACCAAGGGCCGCTTCGGTGGTGGACTCAGCTTCGACGGACAGCGGGGCCGGGTCCAGTTGCCGTACCGATCCACGCCGGCGATCGGTGCGGGCGACTTCACCGTGTCGACCTGGATGAGGTACGACGACA